>JAEZCN010000060.1 GCA_023433515.1 Pseudomonadota bacterium | reverse complement strand
CGCACCGGGTTACAAGAGGGAGTGCGTTGAATTCGGGAACGCCGCGACCGCCATGGAAATGGCCGAGTGTCCCCGAACCAAAGGGACAGATCGTCAGCGCCCATGAAACGCTTCAACTCCTGCAATGCGCCGAGACTAGCACGGGTCGTGATGAACACAACACCGGAAAAACACCGGTCCGCTTATGGACCAGCCCACAAGTTATTGAATATTCAAGATTTTAATTTGTGCAATCGGCGATGCGACGAGCCGAGTGGCGAGCTGTCGCATGCCGACCACGGTAGCGCTCCCGTGGTTGTCGCCGAACTAAGGGTCACCGTTCGCGCTCGATCGCAAGCTCCGCGTCTCTTGGTGCACGACGCCCCGATAGAATCGACGACTTCATGGTCTCGCAAACACCGACTGATGCACGCGCAATGTCGCCACTCGCGGACGAGTCGGACGCGCGACTGCGCGCGCTGACCGAGCACGCGCTCGAGATCATCACCGTGCAGGACGCCGACGGCTGCTTCACCTACGTGAACGATGCCGTGGTGCGGCAACTCGGTTACACGTCGCGCGAGTTGTTAGGCAGGAACGCGACCGGGTTCCTGCATCCCGACGACGCACCGCGGATGCGCGAGCGATTCAAGATCATCCTCGCCGCGGGTGACGACCGGCCCGAGCTCAATCGCTTCGAATACCGCTTTCGTCATCGCGACGGCAGCTGGTGCTGGCTCGAGAGCGTCGCCGTGAACGCGCTCGCGAATCCCGCGGTGCTCGGCATCATCGCGCACTCGCGCGACATCAACCGGCGCAAGTCCAACGAACGCACGCTGTCGCTGAACCACGCGCGTTACCGCACGGTCGCGGATCTGTCCGAAGGCGCGGTACACGAATATGTGTTGAACGCCGACGGAATCTACGAGCTCGAGTGGATCCTCGGCGCCGAACGCGTGTACGGCTGCAACGAAGAGGAGTACCGCCGACGCGGCTGGCAGAGCTTTCACGTCACCGAAGGGTGGCAGGCCGAAAGCGAGGAGCGCGTGAAGCGTTACCTCGCCGGCGAAACGATCCGCTTCGTCGTGCAGATCCGGCGCGTCGATGGTGTGCTGCGCTGGATCGAGGTCAAGAACCGCCCCATCGCGGATCCCGGCACCGGCAAGTTCTCGCGCCTGGTCGGCGTCGCGGTGGACATCACCGAACGCAAGCGGGCGGCCGATGCGCTGCGCGAAAGCGAGTTTCGTTATCGCACGGTCGCGGAGCTCACCTCCGGCTTCGTCTACGAAGCCACGGTCGACGAGCACGGCGAAACGGAAATCATCTGGGCGAGTCCGGGCTGGGAGAAATTCTTCGGGGGCTCGTTCGCGGACGTGAACCGGCTCGGATGGCGCCACGCGATGTTTCCGACCGATCACGCGGGCGCGATCCAGCGCCGCCAACGCCTGCGCAACGGCGAATCCACCGAAACGGTGATGGCGCTCAAGACCCTGCGCGGCGCGACGCGCTGGGTGCACATGGCGAACCAGCCGATCGTCGAGCCCGATGGATCGATCCGCCGGTTCATCGGCGTGGTGCACGACATCACCGACCGCAAGGCGAACGAAGAGGTGCTGCGCAGCCAGGCACTCGCGGTCGAGGTCATGCACGAAGGCGTGGTGCTGACGGATGGCGAAGGGATCATCCGCATGACGAATCCGGCATTCGATCGCATGTTCGGCGCGGGCGCGGGCGAGTTGCTGGGCAAGCGGCTCGATCAGCTGCCCTGCGAGCCGCCGCTCGACCGGCGCATCGCCGAATCGACGGCCGAAGCCGCCGCGCGCTCGGGCGCGCCACTGGTCAGCGAGCTCACCGTGCACGGCGCCAAGGACCGGGACGGTCCGCTGTTCGTCGAAGCCGCCATCACCCCGCTCCTGCTGCGAGGCGAGCGTTTCTGCCTGACCATGCTGCAGGACGCCACGGCCCGCCGGCAGCTCGAACGGGAAGTGCTCGAGGTCAGTAATCGCGAGCAGCAACGCATCGGCAGCGACCTGCACGACGGCCTGGGCCAGGAACTCACCGGCATCGCGCTCTTGCTGCGCGGGCTCGAGAGCCGCGCGGAGCGCGAGGCGCCCGGACTGTCAGCCGCGATCGAAGAGGTCGCCCTGCTCGTGAACGACGCGATTTTCACGACGCGCGCGCTGGCGCGCGGACTGTCGCCGGTCACGTTCGATCGCGGCGGTCTCGCCCTCGCGCTCGAAGAACTCGCGCGCAGGCTGTCCGCGATGTTTCACATCGACGTGCGTTGCGAGGCGGATCCGGCGCTGGATCGCGGCCTCGAATCGGCGAATGCCCTGCACCTGTATCGCATCGCGCAGGAGGCCGTCACGAATGCCGCGCAGCACGGCAAGGCCGACACCGTGCACATCCGGCTGAGCTGCGACGGCGACCGCGGACTGCTGCGCGTGGAAGACAACGGCGGCGGCTTCAATCCCGCGATGCAGCAGTCGAAAGGCCTCGGCCTGCGCATCATGCATTACCGCGCGCAGATGATGGCCGGCTCCCTGCGCATCGAGAGCGCCCGCGCCCAGGGCACCGTGGTGAGCTGCTGGTTCCCGCGAGGATGAAGAGGGTGCCTGGCACCCTCTTCTATCTACCGCGCAGCGGAATTCCGGCGGCGATCTTCTGGCTCCACTCGGCGGGGCCGGTCTGGTGGACCGACGTGCCGGTTGCATCGACCGCGACGGTCACGGGCATGTCCTCGACCGTGAACTCGTAGATCGCTTCCATGCCGAGATCCTCGAACGCGACGACGCGCGAGGCCTTGATCGCCTTCGACACGAGAAAGGCCGCGCCGCCGACCGCCATCAGGTATGCGGCGCGATGCTTGCGGATCGCGTCGATGCCCGCGGGTCCGCGCTCGGCCTTGCCCACCATCGCGATGAGCCCGGTCTTGTCGAGCATCATCTCGGTGAACTTGTCCATGCGAGTGGCGGTGGTCGGGCCCGCTGGGCCCACCACCTCGCCGCGCACCGGATCCACCGGGCCGACGTAATAGATGACGCGATTGCGGAAATCGACGCCGCGCGGCAGACCCTCGCCTTTGGCGAACAGGTCCGCGATGCGCTTGTGAGCCGCGTCCCTTCCCGTCAGCATCTTTCCATTGAGCAGCAGCGACTCGCCGGGCTTCCAGCTCGCGACCTCCGCGGGCGTGAGCATATCGAGATTCACGCGGCGCGCGCCGGGCGCCGGCGCCCAGTCGATCTTCGGCCAGTCGGCAAGTTTCGGCGGGTCGAGCTTCGCGGGCCCGGTGCCGTCGAGCGTGAAATGCACGTGCCGCGTGGCCGCGCAGTTCGGGATCATGGCGACCGGCTTCGACGCCGCGTGCGTCGGGTATTCGAAGATCTTCACGTCGAGCACGGTAGATAGGCCACCGAGACCCTGCGCGCCGATCCCGAGCGCGTTCACCTTCTCGTACAGCTCGATGCGCAGCTCCTCGGTCTTCGTTTGCGGCCCGCGCGCCTTGAGCTCCGCCATGTCGATGGGCTCCATGAGCGACTCCTTCGCGAGCAGCATGGCCTTCTCGGCGGAGCCGCCGATGCCGATGCCGAGCATGCCGGGCGGACACCAGCCCGCGCCCATCAACGGCACCGTCTTGAGGACCCAGTCGACCAGCGAGTCGGACGGATTCAGCATCACGAACTTCGACTTGTTCTCCGAACCGCCGCCCTTCGCCGCGACGGTGATCTCGACCTCGTCTCCGGGCACGAGCCGCGTATGGATCACGGCGGGCGTGTTGTCCTTCGTGTTCCGGCGCGAGAAGTTAGGGTCGGCGACGATCGACGCGCGCAGCTTGTTGTCCGGATGCAGGTAGGCGCGGCGAACGCCCTCGTCGATCATGTCCTCGAAATTCATCGAGGCGTTCCAGCGCACGTTCATGCCGACCTTGGCGAATACCGTGACGATGCCCGTGTCCTGGCAGATCGGCCGGCGCCCTTCGGCGCACATGCGCGAATTGGTGAGTATCTGCGCGATCGCATCGCGCGCGGCGGGCGATAACTCGAGCTCGTACGCCTTGCCGAGCGCGCGGATGTAGTCCGGCGGGTGGTAATACGAGATGTACTGGAGCGCGTCGGCGACGCTGTCGATGAGATCCTGCTGCCTTATTTCCGTCATGACTTTTCGACTCGAAGCTCGGGGCATTTTAGCGCGACGCGACGCATGCGTTTCGGATAACTTTTCCTCATATGTCAGACGTGAAGAAAGTCGTGGTCATCGGCGGTGGATTCGCGGGCCTGTGGGCCGTACGTGCGCTGCGCCGGGCGCCGGTGTCGATCACGCTGGTCGACCGCAGCAACCATCACCTGTTCCAGCCTCTGCTGTACCAGGTGGCCACCGCGGGCCTGGCGGCGCCGTCGATCGCCGCGCCGCTGCGCCACATCCTGCGCAACCAGGAAAACGTCACCGTGCTGATGGGCGAAGTCACCGGCATCGACACCGCGGCGCGCGAGATCGCGGTCGGCGATCGCATGATCCCGTACGACTATCTGCTGGTGGCGAGCGGCGCGACGCATGCTTACTTCGGCCACGACGAGTGGGAACGTCATGCGCCCGGTCTCAAGAATCTCGACGACGCATTCGCGATCCGCGCGCGTGTGTTGTCCGCGTTCGAGCAGGCCGAGGCGGCGCCCGACGACGCGCGCTGCGATCCGTGCCTGACGTTCGCGGTAATCGGTGGCGGTCCGACCGGCGTCGAACTCGCCGGCACGCTGGCCGAGATCGCGCGGCACACGCTCAGGAACGATTTCCGGAAGATAGACACGCGCAACGCGCGCGTATTGCTCATCGAAGCGGGACCGCGCGTGCTCGGCGCCTTCACCGAGGATCTTTCCGGCAAGGCGCGCAAGCAGCTCGAGAAGCTGGGCGTCGAGGTACACACCGGCGCCGCGGTTTCCGAGATCGGCGAGGACTACGTCGTGTTCGGCGATCAGCGCGTCGCCGCGCGCACGATCCTGTGGGCCGCGGGCGTGGCCGCCTCACCGCTCGGCAGGCAACTCGCGGCGACGGGGGCGGAGCTGGATCGCGCCGGCCGCGTGAAGGTGCTGCCCGACCTGAGCATTCCCGGCCACCCGGAAGTATTCGTCGCGGGCGATCTCGCGAATCTCGCGGTGGACGGCAAGCCCGTGCCCGGTGTCGCTCCCGCCGCCAAGCAGATGGGCTCGCACACCGCACGGAACATCCGTGCCCTCATTTCGGGACAGCGGACGATGCCGTTCCGCTATCGGGACTTCGGCGCGCTCGCCACGATCGGCCGGCATTCGGCGGTCGCGCAACTGCCGAACCTGCGGTTCTCGGGCATCTTCGCGTGGTGGTTCTGGCTGGTGCTGCACATCTTCTTCCTGATCGGATTTCGCAGCCGTCTCATCGTGCTCATAAACTGGGCCTGGGCGTATTTCACCTACGCGCGCGGCGCGCGCATCATCGTCGGCAACGAAGCGGAGAAATGAACGCATGGCTGTGAAGAAGAAGGCGCAGTCCAGGAACCCGCGGGCCAGGAAAAGCGCCAAGCGCGGCGTGAAACTCACGCCGAGCGCGGTGAAACGCGGACTCGCGGCCACCGAAGTCGCGCTGCCGATCGACCATGCCGAAATCGCCACGGTCGTCGAGCTCGTGAACAAGGCCGGCGGCGCGCCGCTCGGCGCGTATCGCGAACCCTTGGGTGGCCGGCCTCTCCTGCTCGCATCGCTGCCGTTCTCCGCGGTGCAACCCACGCCCTTTCAGCGCGATCTGTCGCCGACGCACGCCAAGCGACTCGCGGGTGCCATCGAGGCGACGTCCGCATTCCTCGATCCACTCATCGTCGTGCGCGGCGAGGACGGGCGCTTCTGGACGCCGAACGGCCGTCATCGGCTGGCCGCCGCGAAGGTGCTCGGCCTCAAGCAGATCACGGTGCTGATCTCGCCCGACGAAACACTTTCCTATCGCATTCTCGCGCTGAATACCGAGAAGGCGCACAACCTCAAGGACAAGTCTCTCGAAGTCGTGCGCATGGCACGCAACCTCGCGAAGCGCGAACCGACGCGCACCGAAGCCTCGCTGGCCGCGGAGTTCGAAGCGGCCGAGCTGCTCACGCTCGGCCTCGTATATGAAGAGAACCTGCGCTTCGGCGGCGGCGCCTACAGCCCCGTGCTCAAGAAGGTAGACAGGCTCACGACCAGGCCACTGCCCGCGGCCCTGCGCGAGCGCGCCGCCTACGCCTCCCGGCTGGTCGAAATAGACGCCGAAGTGAAGCGAATCGTCGCCGAGCTGCAGGCCCGCGGCATGAAGTCGCCCTATCTACGCAGCTACGTCGTGGCGCGTATCAATCCGGTGCGATTCCACAAGATGAAGGCCGGCGACAAGAAAGCCGCGATGCCGATCGCCCAGGCGCTGCTGCGCATGCTGTCCGCCGCGAAGAAATTCGACCTGAACAAGGTGAACATGAGTGACTTGGCCTACGTCGCCGCGGGCGCGGAATCCGCCGAGTAGCCGACTTTCCAGGGCTGGCGCCCACTTTTCATGCCGCCGGAGCGGCGGCGTCCGTGAATGGCGGTGCATTCGGGCCGCATGCCTCTAAGGGCTGATCAGACGGCTTCGAAGGTGTCCGCCGCGGACACTTTCCAGTCAGTTCCAATTCCATCCTCGATTCGGCGACGCATCGAAACGTCTCGTCGAGATTCGCAATCCGGTTTGCAACCGATTCGCGGGCCCGCGCGTCTATGTCGCGTACCGATTGACAAGTATTTGACTCGCCCCTCACGCCGGCAAGCGATGAGTCGGAGCTGTCGTCGGCTTGTTTTCCGCTGTCATTACCGGAGGATCAGCCATGACTCAGAATGCTTACTCGATTCGTCGCGTTTCCGAACGCGTCACATCCGCCGCGGCCGCCATCGCGATGACGGCGCTGCTCGCAATCGCCTCGGATGCGCGCGCCGAGAACACCGCCGCTGCAACCGAACCGGCCAAGGTCGCCGTCGAATACTCCGCGGTCGAGGCGTCGACCGACGAGGGCGCGGCCCGGCTCTATCAGAAGCTCAAGGTCGCCGCCCACTCGGTGTGCGATGTGTACGACGGCAGGACGCTTCAGCAGAAAGTCGTCGAGAAGAAATGCTTCGAGAAGACGCTTCAGGCCGCGGTGAACAAGGTCAATGCCTATCGCGTGACGGCGCTCTACGAAGCGGACGCTCGCGAGTTCGGTTGAGTCGCCGGGCGGAAGACATGGGGCTTCGGGTCGATCGGATCCGAAGCCCCTGCCGCCAACCTCAGCGATAGAGCATCAGCTCGGCCCGCTCTTCTTCCCACTCGCGTTCGTCGCGACGTGCGAGCGCGTCGAGATCGGCGGGCACCGCCGCCGGATCGTCCACCCATTCGCGCAGCAGCGGGCTGCCGTTGATGAGATCGATCGCGAGACGGTTGTGTTCGTACTCGTAGGGGAAATCTCGCCACAACGGATATTCCCCGCGCAGCCGGCGAATGCACTTGAATGCGCCGGCCATCAGGCGCCACGGTTTGAACTCGCCGTGCTGGTATGCGCCGTCATCCACGTGAACCTGGAACCCCGCGCACAACTTGCCCTGGTACTTGTGAAAGGTCGGCTCGAACCAGCAGGGTCGCAAGTGGCATCCCTCGATCCACGCCGGCACGATGCGCTGCATCGCGGTGAGCAGCGAGCGAGGATCGAGCCCCGGCGCGCCCAGAACTTCGAGCGGTCGCGTCGTGCCGCGGCCTTCCGACAGCGTCGTTCCCTCGAGCATCACCGTGCCCGCATACGCGCGCGCCATCGAGAGGGTGGCCGCATTCGGGCTCGGATTCACCCAGGGACGTTCGCCGAGCGGCCAGCCGTAACCTGGTGATTCTTCCGGCTTCCAGCCGCGCATCGATATCACGCGGTAGTCGACCGCGAGCTTGTAGTGACTCACGAACCACATGCCGAGCTCGCCCAGCGTCAGGCCGTGTCGCATCGGCAACGGACCCGCGCCGACGAAACTTTCCCAACCCGGGCGAAGCTTCAGTCCCTCGATCGGCCGTCCGGCCGGATTCGGCCGATCGAGCACCCAGACCGTCTTGCCGTGCTTCGCGGCGGCCTCGAGCACATATAAGAGTGTCGTGATGAACGTGTAGATGCGGCAGCCGAGATCCTGCAGGTCGACGAGCAACACGTCGAAATGCCCGAGCATCTCCTCCGTGGGCCGGCGGACTTCGCCATAGAGACTGAACACGGGAATGGCATGCACCGGGTCGCGGTAATCGGGCGACTCGACCATGTTGTCCTGCTTGTCGCCGCGCAGGCCGTGCTGCGGGCCGAAGGCCGCGGTGATCTCGAGTCCGCGCACGGCGCGCAGCGCGTCGAGCGAGTGTTCGAACTGCGCGGTCATGGACGCGGGATGCGCAAGCAATGCGACCCGTCGTCCTTCGAGCTCGCGCAACAGTTTGATGTCGCCTAACAGGCGATCGATGCCGAATTGAACCACGCGCGTAGCTTAACTGACGCGCGCGCGCGTCATCGCAGTTCGACGATAAATGCCGCCGCGTCGTGGAAGTCGGGTTTCCCGGGCGGATGGCGCAGCGCCCAATATGACAATGCACCGGACCTGTTCTCGATGACCGCGCTGCAACCGACCCGCAACACCCCGCCCGGGGAATCCCCGGCGAACCACTCCGAGTCGAGGACGACGTTCAATCCGAGCGAGTCGGTGTCGACGCGCCAGCGCGCCTCGGAAGGAGATTCGTCGAGCGCGGCCATGTCGGCGCGGTAGTTCGCGAAACGGTATGCGGCCCAGGCCCCCGAGGGCGCGAAGTTGTATTCGCGGTATTCGTGGTCACCGCGACTCACGAATACTTCGAAACAGGTGTGATGCCACAGGCCGTCCGCGCGCGCCGGCGCCCGCGGTCGAGGCACTTCGATCGTGTCGGCATCGGCGCGCAGCAGGAATTCGAGCTCGAGCCTGCTGGCGGACGCTCGCCGCACTTTCACCGTGAATTCCGCGACCCCGTCACGCCCGCATGCGGGATGAGGTGAGAGGGCCCGGCGCGCGGGCGGAAAATCGTTGGGCATCGCGGCAAGCATACGCCACGCGTGCGCTCAGGCGGTATCGTCGATTGCCGTGAGGAGGCCGGCACGCCGGCGCGCTCTTCGGTAGTTAGTGGCGTGCGCCGCAGCAGCGGATTCGCGGCGGGGGTCGGAGAGGAGCCGCTCGCGGGAGGCAGGCGACGTGGTGCGGCGCGGTTCGCCAGAATGAGCGCCCGGCACGCCGAACGTGGTTCCAGCCCATGCCACGGCGCGCATAATGGGCGGAGGAGAATCCCATGAAAACATTCATCGCCTGCACCCTCCTGGTCCTGGTCGCGCCCTCGTTCGCGGCCGACGCATCACCGATCGAGAAGGCCATCGCGGATCCCGCGCGCACCGCGGCGGACCGCGAGCGCGACGCGCGCGACAAGCCGGCGGAAGTGCTGGCCTTCGCGGGCGTGAAGCCCGGCATGGTCGTCGCCGACCTCTTCTCCGCCGGCGGGTACTACACCGAGTTGTTAGCCGGTGTCGTCGGCGCCGAAGGCAAGGTGCTGGCCGTGAACAACGTGCCGTACGCCGCGTTCGCGAAGGACGCCATGAAGGCGCGCTTCACCGAGGGCCGCCTGCCGAACGTCGAGCGGCGGCTGGTCGAGGCCAGCTACATGAACCTGCCGCCGAAGAGCGTCGACCTCGCCGTGATCGTCATGGCGTATCACGACGTCTACTGGATCGATGAAAAGGAGGGCTGGCCGGAAATCAATACGACGGGTTTCCTCGACTCGCTCAAACGCATGCTCAAGCCCGGCGGCAAGCTTCTGATCGTCGATCACAACGCGGCGCCCGGGACCGGCAAGGAAGTCGCGGGCACGCTGCATCGTCTGAACGAGCAGTGGGCGCGCCAGAGCCTCGCCGCGGCCGGATTCGAGTTCGAGAAGTCGTATGACGGGCTGCGCAATCCCGATGACCAGCTCGACAAGATGGTTTACGACCCGGCGGTCAAGGGCAAGACCGACCGGTACGTGCACCTGTACCGGCTGAAGTAGTCGGCTAACTACAGGCTACTGCCCGGAGGGCGCCGGGATGCGGGAGCGCGCCTCGGCGACCTGCGCGGGCGTGACCGCGGACGCGCCCTTGCCGAACTTCTCGCGGATGAAGGTCAGGATGGCCGCGAGATCCTCGTCCGGGAGATGACCGAATGCCGGCATCACGTTGGAGTTGTCGCTTTCCTTGCGCTCCGCCGAATCGAAGCCGCCCGTCATCACGAAAAGGGCGAGCGCACGCGCATCGCCCGTGACCCACGTGCCCCCCGCGATCGCGGGTTGCATGTTGGGAACGCCGCCGCCGTCGGCCTGGTGACAGGACAGGCAATGGCGGCCGTAGAGTCGCTGCCCCGCGGGGCGCTCATCCGCCGCGGCGGGCGCGGCCGCATCGGCCGCGAGCGCGGCGCACGTCGCCAGCAACATCACGGGCATTATGCGCAGCGCACGGTGCAGCGTGCCGCCCACGATCATTTCCCGCGGTACGAAATCCGCCAGACCCGTCCCTTCTGCGAATCGGACACGTAGAGCGCGCCGTCCGGCGCCACCGCGAGACCCACCGGGCGGTACTGCGCGTTGCGCGGATTGTTGTCCGCGATCTCGCCGGCGAATCCGTCGGCCAGAATCTCGTAGGCGCCGTTCGGCTTGCCGTCCTTCATCGGCTGGAACACGACCTTGTATCCGGCTTGTGGCTCGGGCGCGCGGTTCCAGCTCCCATGGAACGCGATGATCGCGCCGCCCTGGTACTTCGCCGGAAAGTTCTTGCCGGAGTAGAACAGCAGGTCGTTAGGCGCCCAATGCGCGGGGAACGCCACCAGCGGATCCGCGTACTTGCCGGCCTCCGGCGTCTTCTTCCCGTCGCCGCCATATTCGGGCGCCAGGACGCGATGGCCCAGCTTGTTGTCCCAGAACGAGTTCGGCCAGCCGTAGTTTCCGCCGTCGGTGAGCCGGTGGAATTCCTCGGCCTGGCGCGTCGCGTTGTCTTCCGCGGTGTAGAGCGCGGGGAACAGCGTGTCGAGCGAGTCGCGCCCGTGAATCACCGCGTACAACCCGTTCACGCCGGGATTCCATTCGATCGCCACCGCGTTGCGGATGCCGGTCGAGAAACGCCTGCCATCGGCCGGCGTCTGGTTGAGCTTGTTGCCGTCGAAGACCCACACGCCGCCGTATTTCTCGAGGATCGGGCAGGGGTTCATGCCGAGCGATCCCTCCTGGCGGTCCTTCTCCTGGCACGAGTTGGAGGGCGCGCCGACGTTGACGTACAACGTGCCCTTCGCATCCAGCGCGAAAGTCTTGTCCGCGTGCTGGCGTTCGCGCGGAAACCCGCCGACCACGGTTTCGCGCGAACCCTTCGGCACGAGCTCTTTCGGATCGAGCGCGTACCGGTACACACCGACGTCGTCGGAGACGTACAGGTATTTCCCCTGGATCAGGATTCCGGTGCCCTTAACGTCGCCGAACGGCGTGACGACGTCGGCCTTGAAATCGCCGTTGGTGTCGCGCATCGCGATCAGTCCGTTGCGGCCCGCGACATGGATGTCACCGTTTGCGCGAATGGCGAGGTGCCGGGCGGTGCCCTGCCCCTCCTGCACCACGACGGCGCTGAACCCGTCGGGCAGTTTCAGACCGGAATCGTCGGCCGCGACGGCGGCGCCGGCCAGGCCCGCGATCGCCAGACTAACTACTCGAACGGGATGCGTACGCATGGACGACTCACTCCTCTGATTGGTCCCGATTGGCCCAGGTTGGCGACACCGGCAAGCAAGCCCCGGAACCCGGCCGGCCCCCGTGGTGAGGCGGTGCAATGTAACAAAAGCCGGCGGGGCCCCGGTGTTGGTGTCATCGCGCCGCTTCGGCCGTCATCTTTCCCGGACACGCAACAGATGACTCCCCGGGAGGATTTTTCCGTGACCGGACATCGATTGGAAATCATGGAGTTGGTTCCGGCCGACCCCGACCGCCCGCCGTGGGCGCCCGGGACTCGCCAATATCCGGGGGACCGTGCATATTCTCCGGGGAGATTCACCGAATGCCATCTTTAGTAGACCCCGTCATCGAGCGCGTCCTCGTCGACTTCGAACGGCGCGCGGAAGAAGAGCAGCGCCGCACCATCGGTCCGGGCACGGATCTCGACGAGCTGCTGCTGTCGGTCGGCCGCGAGGCCGGCATGCTCATCTATCTACTTGCGTCCGGCGCGCAGTCGCGCCGCATCCTCGAGCTCGGCACTTCGTACGGTTATTCCACCGTGTGGCTGGCGGCCGCGGCGCGCGCGACCGGCGGCAAGGTGGTATCGCTCGAGCTGCGCGATTTCAAGATCGAGCACGCGCGCCAGGCGCTGACCCGCGCCGGCCTGTCCACGCGCGTCGAATTCCACGCCGGCGACTGTCTCGAAACGCTCGAGACGCTGCCCGGCCCGTTCGATTTCGTGCTGCTCGACGTGTGGAAGGACCTCTACCTGCCCTGCTTCGAACTGGTTCATCCCAAGCTCGCGCCGGGCGGCATGATCGTCGCCGACAACATGCTGCTGCCGGAGGTCGTGCGACCGCAGGCCGAGGCCTACCGCGCGCGTGTGCGCGCCGCGGGCGACATGGACTCCGTGCTGGTCGAAGTGGGCAACGGCATCGAGATCAGCCGCAGGCGTTAGTCTGGCTCGAACCGCGCCGTCGGCGCGCAGTTCGCTGCAGTTCAGCCGGCCGTCAATAGGCACAAGGTTGCATGTGGCGCGCGGTCGTCCGACGTCCGCGATCCGCGACCGCCAAGTGATTGAATGTAGTTAGCCTGGGCGCGTGCTGTCGCGTATCGCCGTCGCCCGTACGCCGTGTTGTCGTGCCGCGCAGACCCTAATGGTGCGTGCGGGCGTCCCGATCGGCGATTTCGGCCTGGCACGCGGATTGCTTCTCTCTTCTCCACCCTGGAATTCCCGTGACCGGGACCAGGCACCCTAGTGCAGATCCTAAGGAGTGAGACATGAGAGTTTCCAAATCGATGATCGCGGTCGCCGTTGCCGCGCTGGTTCCGCTGGCCGGCTCCGCCATTGCAGGCGAGGGCCCGGACAAGATGAAGCACGGCGCGAAGTTCGACACGCTCGATACGAACCGCGACGGCAAGATCTCGAAGTCCGAGGCCGCCGCGGATGCCGGCATCGTGTTCACGAGCGCCGATGCGAATGGCGACGGCTACCTGGATGCTTCCGAATATTCGAAGGCCCAGAAGTCGACGGATTCAGGACAGCAACCGTACAGCTCTCCGGAGGCGCCGCCGCGCGATCTGTCCGAGGCGCCTCCCGCCGACACGGAAACCCCGCGGGAATAACCTACCGCGTCCGTTCGGCCACCCGCGCGTCGCCGTCCGGCGTCGCGCGGGTTTTGCGCGCCTGTAGTCAGTTCACCCGCGAGAAGCCGCCGCCGCCGGTGGAACCCTGGCCTCCCGGACCGCGGCCGCCGCTGGATCGCGCGCCTCGCGCGAAACCCCGTTGCCCGCCGCCGCCCGCGCGCTGGCCGCCGTCGCGACGCTGCTGATGATCGCGCGATCCGCCCGCGGAGTGCGCGCGGCGCTGCTCGCCGCTTCGCTGTCCTCGCGGCTGGCCTTGTTGATGGCCATGTTGGCCACCCCGCCGGGAGTGCTGGTGCGAGCCCTGCGGGTTGTCGGCCCGGCGTTCGTCACGCTGTCCGGCCCGCTGGCGATCGGCGCCTGCCGGCGCCTCCGATCGCGCCGAGCCGTTTTCCGGTAGATAGGCGTCGTGATTCGCGCGACCGGCTTCGACCCGGCCGCCATGCCTGCCACCACCGCGGTTGCCGCGTTGGCCGCCGCGACTTCCACCGTTATTGCCGCCCTGGCGAGGCCGCCGATGCTCGGGCCTCCGGCGAGGATCCTGGTGCGGCTGGTACTCACCCGGCTCGCGGCTTTCCGCTCGCGGAGCATGAGTCCCTTCCTTGATCTCGAACTTCGGCGTCGGCGCGAATTCGACCGCTCGCTTGAGCAGCTTCTCGATGTCGCGCAGCAGCGAGACCTCGTCCGGCGAAACGAGCGACACCGCCGCGCCCGTCGAACCCGCGCGCGCGGTGCGGCCGATGCGATGCACGTAGTCCTCGGGGACGTTCGGCAGCTCGTAGTTCACCACGTGCGGCAGCTCCTTGATGTCGAGGCCGCGCGCGGCGACCTCGGTCGCCACCAGCGCCGTGATGCGGTTTTCCTTGAAATCCTCGAGTGCGCGCACGCGAGCGTTCTGACTCTTGTTGCCATGGATCGCCATCGCCGTCACGCCCGCGCGTTCGAGCTGCTGCGTGAGGCGGTTCGCGCCGTGCTTGGTGCGCGTGAACACCAGCACCTGGTGCCAGTTGCCTTCCTTGATGAGGTGCGCGAGCAGGTGACGCTTGTGTTCCTTCGGCACGCGGTAGGCGCTCTGCTCGACCTTTTCCGCCGTGGCGTTGCGCGGCGTGACCTGCACGCTGACGGGATTCTTCACGAAGCGGTTCGCGAGATCGCGGATGTCGTCGGAGTAGGTGGCCGAGAACATCAGGTTCTGGCGCTGCTGCGGCAGCAGCTTGAGAACGCGCTTGATGTCGTGGATGAAGCCCATGTCGAGCATGCGATCGGCTTCGTCGAGCACGAAGATCTGCACGTCCGCGAGCGAGACCGCGCGCTGCTCGGCGAGGTCGAGCAACCGGCCCGGCGTCGCGACGAGGATGTCGCAGCCGTGGCGCAGCCTGTCGATCTGCGGCTTCTCGGAGACACCGCCGAAGATCACGAGCGAGCGCAGGTCCACGTACTTGCCGTAGTCCTTCACGCTCTGCTCCACCTGCGCGGCGAGCTCGCGCGTCGGCGTGAGCACCAGGGCGCGCGGATTACGCGCGCCGCGCGCATCGAGCTTCTGCAGCAGCGGCAGCGTGAAGCCGGCGGTCTTGCCGGTGCCGGTCTGCGCGCCCGCGAGGACGTCGCGACCGGCGAGCACGGCCGGAATGGCCTCGCGCTGGATGGGAGTGGGTTCCGTATAGCCCTTTTCGGCCACGGCACGCAGCAGCTCGGGCTTGAGCCCGAGAGAATCGAATGACATTGAATAACCTTGTAGAAAAAATGAATCGAGACTCGCATTGCGTGAGTCGACATCGACTCCGCAGCGGTCATTAGCGAGGAGAGTGTTTGCGAATCAGGGGAGTTGAGGTGTTCTCATTTCCCTTCGGACCAGCATGCTTTAGGGGGCGATGACCGCGCGACCCTGGATAAGCGGGCGCGACTATATATGAGCGGTCCCGGGAAGGGAAATTCGGGCCTCGAAACCGTGAATTGGCGCCTTCCCGCTTCTATTCGGCTTCGTGCCCCCTCTCGTTTGCGGACCGCGTCATGAAGGTGAACCACGCCGGCGGACTCAGCGCGGTGACGCACCGCACGGGCGGCCGTCCTCTAGCTACTTTCCCGTAGTCCTGCACCGACCGCACGACGCCGGCTTGTCGCACGCGTGTCGCTTCCCTCGTCTGGAATTCCCCGCCGCCGCCGGGCCTTAGGCTGACGACAAAGTTCCACAACACGGCATTGCCCAAAGGGGAGTCATGAGCATTTCGAATTCCGGCCGCCTGCTTGCGGCCTCAGCGCTGATTGCGGCGCTCTCGGCCTGCGGTGGTGGTGGTGGCGGCGATGAGCCGTCGGCCGTTCAGCCCCCGCCGTCACCCGCGCCGCCGGCGCCGGCTCCCGCTCCCTCCCCGCCCCCGCCTTCGCCTCCTCCGCCGTCGCCTCCACCGCCTTCGCCTCCGCCACCGTCGCCGCCCCCACCGTCGCCGCCACCGCCCTCGGGCGGCGTGCCGCCTCCGGGCGCTGGGGTGACCTCGGGCGATACCTACGCGCTGACGAGCACGGGACGTCTCGTGACGTTCGACCGCGCGGATCCTGCGCTCGACACGGCGATCGCGATCAGCGGACTGCAGAGCGGTGAAACGGTGCTGGGTCTCGATGTGCGCGCCGGCGGCGCCACGCCCGGCCAGCTCTATGCGCTCGGCAGCACGGGCCGCGTGTACACGATCGATCCGACGAGCGGCGCGGCCACGCTCAGCTCGACACTCGCGGCGGATGCCGCCGACACCAGCGATCCGTTCACGACACTGAACGGCACGGAGTTCGGCGTCGACTTCAATCCCGTGACCGACCAGATGCGCGTGATCAGCGACGCCGGGCAGAACCTGCGCATCGACGTGGACAGCGGCGCGACCGTCACCGATACCGCACTGACTACCTCCGGCATCAGCGGCGCCGCGTACGGAAATGCATTCGCGGCCGCCTGCCGCACGCAGCTGTACCTCATCGACACCACCACCGACCAGCTCCTGACCACCGGCGACCCGAACGGCGGTACGGCGACGGTGATCGGCGCGCTCGGCGTCGACGCCACCGGCGCCGGCGATCTCGAGATCGCGACAGCGCCGGATGGGACGAACTCCGCGTACGCGGTGCTCGTCGTCGGCGGCGTGCCGACTGCGTACCAGATCAATCTCGACACGGGATTCGCCGCGAGCCTCGGCGCGGTGACGCTGCTGGACGAGAACGAACTCGTGCGCGACACGACGATCGCACCGCCCGCCACCGCTCCGGCGCAGCCTCCGGGCGATCTGCTCGCCGTGACCGAAGGCAACAGGCTGATCTCGTTCAACCCGTCATTGCCACAGAAGGCGTGCACGAACGTGGCGCTCACCGGGCAGCAGGCCGGAGAGAACATCCTCGGCATCGACGTGCGGCCCGCCGACGGCGCGTTGTACGCGCTCGGCAGCACGGGACAGTTGTACACGGTCGACGTCGCGAGCGGCGCGCTCACGCTGCGCTCGACGCTGGTGGCGGCGCTCGGCGACGTGACGAATCCGTATGCGGGACTTCTCGGAACGGAATTCGGCTTCGACTACAACCCGGGCAACGACCTCTTGCGGGTAGTCAGCGACGCCGGCATGAACTTCCGCGTCGCGCCCGACAACGGCGTCGTCACGACGGACGTCACGCCGACGCCGCCGGGCTCCGTGCCGGGCTCGGCCGCCTACAGCAACAACTTCGTGTCCACGTTCACCTCGACGTATTTCATGATCGACGCCGCCACCGACGGCCTGCAGGTGATGGGACGCACGTCGGGCAACGCGATCAACGGCGACATCCAGGTCGTGGGGCCGCTCGGCGTCGGCGACGTGCAGGCGGTGGGCGGCTTCGACATTCATGGCACCACCAATCGAGGGCTCGCGGCCCTCACGATCGGCACCGCTACGAGCGCGGACCTGTTCGAGATCAACCTCTCGACGGGCGCGGCGACGCGCATCGAGACCATCGCCGGCGGCGAGCGCGTGCGCGGATTCACATACGCGAGCGTGCCGGTGGCGACGGTGTACGCGCTGACGAGCGACAACCGGCTCGTGAGCTTCGCGCCGCTCACACCCGCCACGTTCGCGACCGACGTCGCGATCACGGGCCTGCAGGGCGCCGAACAGATCGTCGGCATCGACTTCAACCCGGTAAGCGGAGTGTTGCACGCGGTGACGAATGCCAACCGCGTCTACGTGCTCGATCCCGCGACCGGCGCGTTGTCGGGCGCGGTGGCGCTCACGGCGAATCCACTCGATGCGACCGATCCGTTCACGGCGCTCTCGGGCACGCAATTCGGCATCGACTTCGGGTCGGTCGACGGGCTGCTGCGCGTGCAGAGCGACACGGGACAGAACCTGCGCGTGAACCTCGACGACGGCACGGTGATCACGGACGGCCCGGTCGTCGCGCCCACGCAGATCGTCGGCACCGCGTTCTCGAATCCGTACGCGGGCGCTTCGACGAGCCTGCAGTACGCGCTCGACATCGGCGCCGGAAACCTGATCCGCCAGACTTCGATCTCGGGAGCCCAGCAGGTCGTCGGTCCGCTCAACGCGGGTACGACCTTCCAGCTCGAGGGCGGCTTCGACATCGGCGGCGCTGACAACGGACTCGGACTCGCGGCGCTGCTGCCCACCGGGGCGACTCAATCCACGCTGTATCGCGTGGATCTCGGACAGGGATCGCTGATATCGCTGGGACCGGTGGGTCCGGGCGGCACGGTGATCCGCGGGGTCGCGATCCGGGTGCAGTGACGGAAGAGCGTTGAAACCGGCCGGCCACGGCATTCGTGGCCGGCCTTTTTCGTTGGGGCGCGCAAGTGGTGAGGCGCCATTTCCCTGCGAGTCGAGCCGCAGGTGCCGCTTGGCGCTCAAATCCCCTCCGTTCCCGGAGGTGTCCTCATGATCACGCTGTATCACGGCGGCGCGGCCGCAAACTCGCTCAAGGCACTGCTGCCTCTGTTCGAGAAGAACGTGGATTTCAAGAGCCACCTGATGGCGTTGATCAACTTCGAACAACACGAGGCGTGGTTCCTGAAGATCAATCCGCGCGGCCAGGTGCCGGTGCTCGTGCACGACGATCGCGTCCTCGACGAGTCGACCCTGATCAACGAATACGTCGACGACACGTTTCCGGGAATGCCGCTCAAGCCCTCGGACGCGTACGGCCGTCACCAGATGCGGCTGTGGACCAAGTTCGTCGACGAATATTTCTGCCCCGCGCTGTCGTTCCTCGGCTGGCACGCGATGATCAAGAACGCCGTCGCGCATCTTTCGAAGGACGAACTCGAGGCGAAGATCGCGCGGATTCCTCTCAAGGAACAGCAGGACAAGTGGCGCGAGTCCGCGGCACAGGTCTGGACCCCCGAGCAGCTTTCCGACTGGCGCCGCAAGGTGAAGGTGTCGATCGAGCGCATCGAAAACGGCATCCAGGGCGAATGGATGATGGGCCGGCAGTTCACGCTCGCGGACGTGTCATGTTTCTCGATGCTCATCAACATGCCGGTGCGTTACGCCGACATCGTCAACGAGAAGGCTTCGCCCAAGGTCATCGCCTGGTACAACCGCATGCTCGAGCGCGATTCGGTGAAGAAGGCGCTCGCGATCGGCCACCCCGGCGCCAAGTTCGTGCAGCAGCAGAAGGTCGGGTAAGAATGGGGGCAGCCCCCATCCTTCTATGACTGCACGCATCATCGACGGCAAGGCCGTCGCCGCCAGACTACGCAACGAGTACCGCGAGCGCATCGCGCGCATGGTGGCCAATCATGGCGCGCGGCCGGGGCTCGGCGTGATCCTGGTCGGCGAGGATCCGGCCTCGCGGGTTTACGTGCGCAACAAGATCCGGGACTGCGCGGAGGTCGGCATCCGCTCGACGCTGATCGAGCTGCCGGCGTCGACCCCCGAGACCAAACTACTGGCGCACATCGACGAACTCAATGCCGATCCGGACGTGCACGGCATCCTGATCCAGCTGCCCTTGCCGCCGCACGTCGCGATCCGCAAGGTGCTCGAACGCGTATCGGTGGACAAGGACGTGGATGGTTTCCACCTCTACAACGTGGGCGGGCTCGTCACCGGGCACCAGGTGTTTCCGCCCTGCACGCCCTACGGCGTGCAGAAGCTGCTCGAGCACGAGGAAATCGAGCTCGACGGCCGCAACGTCGTGGTCGTCGGCGCGAGCAACATCGTCGGCAAACCGACGGCCATGATGCTCATGCAGCAGGATGCGACGGTTTCCATCTGCCACAAGAAGACCCGCGACCTCGCGCAGTACACGCTGCTCGCGGACATCCTGGTCGTGGCCGCCGGCGTGCCCGGCCTCATCATTCCGCAGATGGTGCGCACGGGCGCCATCGTGGTCGACGTCGGCATCAACCGGCTGCCGGACGGACGCATCGTCGGCGACGTGGACTTCGAGGGCGTGCGCAAGAAGGCGTCGTTCATTTCACCGGTGCCCGGCGGCGTCGGCCCGATGACGCGCGCCATGCTGTTGCACAACACGCTCGTGTCCGCGGAGAGAACGCTGCGCACGGCGAAGACGGTGCCGGTGCAATCGCCGGCAATGCGCGCCATCCCGGATCAAATTGACGGCACGTCAACGGTGCAGCGCGAATAAGAACATGTACTTACGCGATTTCCGGCGATGGCACGCAGCTTGCTTCACTACCCGCCATCGCAGCTTTGTCGCTGAGCTATTGGGTGATCCAATGGAATGCGTAATCTCTCACTGAAGGCCATCAAGACCTTTCAGATCGCCGCCAGACATTCGAGCTTCGCGCTCGCAGCCGATGAGCTCTGCATCACGCCATCGGCGGTGAGCCACCAGATCAAGACGCTGGAAACGCAGCTGGGCCTGCCGCTGTTTTCACGTAGTGCCCGGGCACTCGCGCTGACCGACGCCGGCGCGCGGTACCTCGAGCAGATAGACGATCTGTTCATGCGGCTGGAATCCGTGACCGAGCAGTTGCGCGCGCGATTCGGGCGCAGCAGCGTGCGCCTGCACGTGCCCGCGTTCTTCGCGAGCGAGATATTGCTGCCGCGGCTGTCCGAGTTCTCGAAGGTGCACGAAGGCATCGACCTGCGCATCGACACTTCCGGTGGACATGGGCGCACCCACGTCGCGGAAGCGGACATCTCCGTGGCCGTCGGCGCGGGACCCTGGAACGGACTCGTCGCGCATCCGCTGTTCGCGCAGACGATGGCGCCCGCGTGTTCTCCCGAGCTGCTCGCGGAAAAACCCGTGCGCGGCCACGAGGATCTCAACGATCACACGCTGCTGGTACACGAAGCGCGCCGCGACGACTGGGACCGCTGGGCGAACGCAGTCGGCATGAAATCGCTGAATCCGTCGCAGATCGTGCGGATCGATTCGATGTCGTCCGCGATGCGCGCCGCGGAGAAGAGCATCGGCATCGCGCTGCTGCCCGCGCAACTCTCGCGCAGGAAGTTCCGGACCGGGCGCCTGGTGCGCGTGTTCGACGACGAACTCGTCACCAGGGAGCACTACACCCTGCTGGTGCGCGCCGAGGACGAGAATCGCGCCGACATCCGCGCGTTGTGGTCCTGGCTCATCGACACGTGCCGCGCCGATGAGGAAAACTGATGCTCGACCCGAATCATCTCGTTTGTACGCGCACGTGGAGGCGAGTAGTTTGACCATCGTGGATTTCAAACTACTTCAGGAGCCCATCATGTTTCGCAAGTCATACAAGTACACGATCATGGCCGCCATGATCAGCTTCGCCGCCTACGGCAACGCCGGCACCGCCACCATCTCGCCCTCGCTCGCCGCGTGCAGCAAGGCGCTGGTCGAGACGCTCGCGAAGTCCGAAACGCTGCCCGCGTACCAGGTGAAGCCGACCGGCCCGGCGTCCGCCCTCGTCGACCCGGACTCGTACGTCGTGTACGCGCACAACAAGAAGACCAAGTCGCTGCTCGCGAAGGCCTCGTGCAAGGCCACGCCCGGGGGCGAGATCGTTTCGTTCAAGTCGTATCCGGTGAAGGGCTGATGGAAAAAGAGAGGTTCTAACTATCGACCTCGAGCTGAAAAACGGCGAGATGCGGACACCGGGCCCCTGATACCCCCTCTAAAGGGGAACGGTGTCCGCTTCTCGACCCGCCTGTCCTGATCACGGCCCCGGCCGACCGCGAATGAGCGGATCCGGGCGGACATCGGCTAACATCGCCCCGCGATGCCGCAGCCGACCCCCGAATTCGAAACCCCGCCCGGATTTCCGAAGCTCCCGCCGACCGCACCCCAGGTGACCGCGCGCTGGCGGCGCGCGCTCGGCATCCTGCTCATGAAGATCTCCGGCTGGCGCATCGCCGGCACGATGCCGTCCCATCCCAGGTTCGTGCTGATCGTCGCGCCGCACACCTCCAACTGGGATTTCTTCCACGGCTTCACCGCCTACCTCACGCTGCGCCTCGACACCACCTGGCTCGCCAAGCACACCGTGTTCTTCTGGCCGATGGGTGTGCTCGCGCGGCGCTTCGGCGGCATGCCGATCGACCGCTCGCGCGGCGCCAACGTGGTCCGCACCTTCATCGAGGAGTTCGCGCGCCGCGAGCGCATGTCCATCACGATCACGCCCGAGGGCACGCGCGGCCGCGTCGCGGAATGGAAGCTGGGTTTCCTGCACATCGCGAACGAGGCCGGCGTTCCCATCGTGCCGGTCGCGCTCGATTACTCGCGCAAGCTCGTGCACATCATGCCCGCGGTGATGCCGGGCAGCGACGCCAAGGCGGATCTGCGGAAGATCAAGGCGCTCTACCATTCCGACATGGCGCGTTACCCCGAGAGCTTCTGACGCATGACGTCGCGAATATTGGTGCTGTCGGTGGCGGCGGGAGCCGGCCACGTGCGCGCCGCGGACGCACTCGTCGCCGCCGCGAAAGCCGCGAATCCCGCCATCGACGCGACACATCTCGACGTGTTGTCGCTGGTACCGAAGGATTTCCGCAAGCTCTACGCCGAGCAGTACATCAAGCTCGTCGAGAAGATTCCGGAACTGTGGTCGTTCCTGTACGCGCGCAGCGACCGTCCCTCGCGCGGCACGCTGCTCGGCAAGCTGAAGCGCACGGTCGAACGCATGAACACACGCCGGCTCGACGCGCAGATCGCGCGTATCGCACCGGACGCCATCGTCTGCACTCACTTCCTGCCCGCCGAACTTCTGTCGACCGAACGCGCCAGGGGCGCGAAGCTTCCACCGGTCTGGGTGCAGGTCACGGACTTCGACGTGCACGCACTCTGGGTGCATCCGCACGTCGACCGTTACTGCGTCGCGAGCGACGAGGTCGCGTTCCGCCTCGCGGAGCGCGGCGTGCCGCGCGAGCGCATCTTCGTGACCGGCATTCCCGTCATGCCGCAGTTCGCGACATCGCTCGATCGCGTCACGTGCGCCGCGGAGCTCGGCATCGCGCCGGACAAGTTCACGGTGCTGATGATGGCCGGCGGTGCGGGCGTCGGCGCGCTCGACGAAATTGCCGCGCGAGTCCTCGCCGCGCCGGGCGACCTGCAGGTGGTCGCGCTCGCGGGCAGGAACGCGCCGCTGCTGAAGCGCCTGCAGACCCTGGCGCGCAAATTCCCCGGCAAATTGTTTCCGCTCGGGTTCACCACCACGGTCGAACGCATCATGGCGGCGGCGGATCTCGTGGTGACCAAACCCGGCGGACTGTCCGTTTCCGAATGCCTGGCGATGCGCCGGCCCATGCTGCTGGTCTCGCCGATTCCGGGCCAGGAAGAACGCAACGCAGACTATCTACTCGAGGCGGGCGCGGCCGTGAAGGCCATCGACGGCGCGACGCTCGAATTCAAGCTCGCGCGGCTGCTCGCGGAGCCCGACCGCCTGCGCACGATGCGCGAGGCGGCCGCGCGGTTCGGACGCCCGCATGCCGCGCGTGACGTCGTCGCGCTGATCTCCGCTTCCCAGGCTGAACCCGGGGCCCCATGAAGACACTCGCACTCGTTTGCCTCCTGGCCGCCGCCGCACCCGCACCCGCGCTGGCGGAGGATCCCGCGGAGACCCCGGCCGATGCGACCGCGCCCCGCCCGGCGCAGTGGGCCGAGCCCATCGAGCTCGAAGGCGTGCCGAACCTGCATCGCATCACGCCGACTCTCTACCGCAGCGAGCAGCCGAACGCGGAAGGGATGAAGAACCTCGAGAAGCTGGGCATCCGCACGGTGGTCAACCTGCGGTACTTCAATCACGACGACGACGAGGTCAAGGGCACGAACCTGCGCACCGAGCGCACGAAGATCCTCACGTGGCGCATCGACGACGAACACGTCGTCGAGGTCATGCGGATGTTGAAGGATGCCAGGAACGGTCCGTTCCTGATCCACTGCCAGCACGGCGCCGATCGCACCGGCCTCATGAGCGCGATGTATCGCATCCTCGTGCAGGGCTGGCCGAAGGAAGAAGCGCTGAAGGAGCTGACCGAGGGCGGATACGGCTATCACTCGATGTGGCGCAACATCCCGCGTTACATCGAATCGGCGGACGTGGAAAAGTTGCGCGCCGCGATCGCGCGCGATTGACGACCGCTTCCTAGGCGCCTGGCTGCGTCGGCTCGACGATCACGTTGACCGACAGCTGGTGCTCGCCGCCACCGACGATCACGCCGCGCAGCGGCGAGACATCGCCGAAATCGCGGCCCCACGCCACCGCGACGTGGTCGGTCCCCGCAAAGCAGCCGTTGGTCGGATCGAACTCTATCCACCCGTACGGCGGGCTCCACACGGAAACCCAGGCGTGCGAGGCGCCGGCGCCGACCACCTCGCGCTGCTCCGCGCCGACGGTGGCATGCGTTCGCAGGTACCCGCTCACGTAACGTGCGGGCAGCCCGCGCGATCGCAGGCAGGCGATCATCAGGTGCGCGAAGTCCTGGCATACGCCGCGCCGCGTCTCGAGTAGTTCGGTGGCGGGAGTGCCGATCGTCGTGACGCCCGGAACGTACTCGATGTCCGCGTGCAGCTTGGTGCTCAGGCGCTCGGCACAGGCGAGGATCGGCGCGCCGTCGGGAAAACATCCGGCCGAGTAGTCGGTGAACGCCTTCTTGAGCTTCACGTGCGGCGATTCGTGGCGGAAACGCGCGGCATCGAGCTCGTCGCGCGAAGGCCACGCGCCGCGGTAACGAAACGCCTCGCGCACCTTCTCCCAGGGCTCGGTGGTATCCGCGAGCACCGCGGGTCGCGCGTGCACCTCGACCTGCATCTGCGACACCACGCGCAGCTCGCGATGCGCCTGCACCAGCTCGACGCGCAGCATCGGGTTGCCAAACGCGTCGATGTCCGCGACACGCCGGTTGGGCATCGGCGAGATCTCGATCTCGTGCTCCAGGCATTGCTGGTATGGGGCCGGGCGCGGCACCAGGTGCAGCAGGTGGTGTGAGTGCACGACGTCCGCGTCGTAGATGTATGCGGTCTCGTGGCGGACGCGGTAACGGATGGTCATAGGTCAGGTCGCGAGCGCGTGTGTGTCGGATTCGATGAGCGCGAAATAGCGGCGCGACAGCCGGTCGGACAGTTCGGCCGACCCAGTGCCCACTCGTGCGAGCTCGCCGGCGAGCTCCGCGCGCATCTCGTCGCCGGCGGCACCCGGAACGTCGAGCAGTTCGCCCGTGCCGGCGGGCAGCAGCGGCATGTCCGGCAGGCCGCGTTCGCGTTCGCCGCAGAGCGCGCGCGCCAGGTCGTCGAGATCGCGCTCGATCGAACGGCGCTGGAACGCGAGCGCGATGGGATGCCGGTCGTCGTAGACCAGCAGGTTCATCATCTGGGACAGGCGCGGCGCGCCGGCGTAACGCGTGCGGTAGATAGGAGAGCTGTCGCACACGTCGAGCAGCCACTCGACGGTCTCCGGACGCGTGGCATGTGTGCTGCGAAGCTGCCGCTCGAGAATGCCGGCGATGAACTGCATGCGCTCGATGCGGCGGCCGAGCCGCATGAGGCGCCAGCCCTCGTCATGCATCATGTCTTCTTCGGTGAAACCCATGAGCGCGGCGAGCGAGAGCAACACGCGCTCGTACACCTCGCGGCTGCTGCCGCGCGAGACGGCCGCTTCCTGCATCTGGCGCTGCAGGCTCACGACTCCGCGCCAGTAACGCGCCGACAGCCGGTTGCGCACCTGGGAGGCGCACCAGGCGAGATGTTTGACGTCGCCGTGCAGGCCCTGCGACTCGGGCGCGCGCAGCGCGTCCGGCACATCGGTGGAAGGCGGCACCGCGCCGAGCGAGCGGCAAATGTCGCGGGCGTGAGTCCAGACGCGCGAGTCGCTGCGCGCGGCGAGCGTGCGCAACAACAGGCGCGCGGAGTTCTCGCACCGCACCGTGTAGCGACCAAGCCAGTACAGGTTCTCGACGAGGCGCGACGGTATGGAGTCCTTGCGCTCGGCCGGCGCGATACGGGCGGGTTGTACTTCGGCCAGGGTCTCCTCGTGCGGATCCGGGGCCGGCAGGACCCAGATGTCCTTGGCGCCGCCACCACGCTGCGTGGAGACGACGTCCGCCTCGCCGTCATGCGCGACGCGCGCCAGTCCACCCGGCATGACGTGCACGCCGTTGGGTGTGACGATGGCGTAGACGCGGATCGTGAGCGCGCGCGACTCGAACTCCGCCCGCGCCGCCGACTGGCTGGGCGCCGACGCCTTCCAGACCGGCGCCTGCGACAGCCGCAGATGCTCCTGCGCGACATATGCGTACGGGCGGTTGCGCAATCGCTCGATCAGCGCCTCGCGGTCCTTGCCCGTGAGCGTATTGCCGAAGATCGGCTCGAAACGCTGGTTGGGGTACGCGGGCTTGATGACGAGATGGTCGAGATGCGCCAGTACGTAGTCGAACGCGGGCTTTTCGCCCAGCCACCAGGTGGCGACTTCGGGCAGCAGCAGGCGCTCGCCGATGAGCCGCTCGGCGATCGGCGGCAGGAACCCGAGCCATGCCGCCGACTCGAGCACGCCCGAGCCGAGCGCGTTGGAAACCATCACGCGGCCGGCGCGCAGCGCGCCTAACAACCCCGGGATGCCGAGCGCGGAATCGCCGCGCAGCTCGAGCGGATCGCAGTAGTCGTCGTCGAGCCGGCGGAAGATGGCCTGCACGCGGCGCAGTCCACCCAGTGTCTTGAGGAACACCGTGGCGCCGCGCACGGTGAGATCGTGGCCCTCGACCAGCGGAATGCCGAGCTGCCGGGCGAGGAAGGCGTGTTCGAAATACGTCTCGTTGTACGGCCCGGGCGTCAGGATCACGGCGAGCGGTGGGTCGTCGCTGACCATGCAATTCAGCAGTCGCTCGCGCAGGATCGCGAAGAAGCCGCGCACGCGCCGCACGGACATGTCGGAGATCAGCTCGGGATGAACCTGCTCGAGGATCTCGCGATTCTCGAGCGCGTAACCCGCGCCCGACGGCGTCTGCGTGCGGTCGGCGAGCAGCCACCAGCGTCCGTCGGGCGCACGCGCCAGGTCGGCCGCGTAGACGTGCAGCCAGGTGCCGTCGACGGGTTTCAGTCCCTGGCAGGGCCAGAGGTAGTTAGGGTGACCGTACGCGAGCTCGGCCGGAACGTGGCCTTCGGCGATCAGTCGCTGCGGCCCATACAGATCCGCGAGCAGCTCGTTCAGCAGCCGCGCGCGCTGCGCGACGCCCGCCTCGACGGTCTGCCACTCGGCCGCGGGAATCACGAATGGCAGCGGATCGAGCGCCCACGGCCGATCGGCGCCCTGCGGGTCCGCGTACACGTTGTACGTGACGCCGTTCTCGACGATGAGTCGACGCGTCAGCTCGAGCGAGCGGCGCACCGCGTCGGGCGAATCGCTCGAGCGCAGGCGATCGACGAGCGGACGCCACTGGGGACGCATCGCGCCCTGGGTGTCGTGCAGCTCGTCGTAGCGCAGATTTTCGGCGGGCTCGCGAACCGCACTCATTATCAGACTGTACGCAGATCGAGCGTGAACGGGAACTCGGGATCCGGCGATTCCAACGGCGACACCAATCGACCGGGCGTGTGCCCCATTCTGACAAATCGGGCGAGGCGCCGGCTTTCCGACTCGAAGGCGTTGACCGGGAAGGTGTCGTAATTGCGGCCACCAGGATGCGCGACGTGATATTGCGCGCCGCCCATCGAGCGGTTCATCCACGTGTCGAGCAGGTCGAACGTGAGCGGCGAATGGGATTGGATGAGCGGGTGCAGCGAGGAAGCCGGCGTCCACGCCTTGTAACGCACGCCCGCGACGAACTCGCCCACCGTGCCCGTCGGTCGCAGCGGGATCCGTCGCCCGTTGCAGGTGAGCGTGTAGCGATCGGGAGCAAGACCCGTCAGTTTCACCTGCAGCCTTTCGACCGACGAATCCACGTAGCGCACCGCGCCGCCGGTCGCGCCCTCTTCGCCCATCACGTGCCAGGGCTCGAGCGCCTGGCGCAACTCGACCTGCGCGCCGAAGACGGAGAAGTCGCCATATTTTGGAAAGCGGAATTCGAAGTGCGGCGCGAACCACTCGAGTTCGAGCGGCAGTCCCGCGGCCTTCTGCTCGGCGATGACGTCGGCAAAGTCGCGCTCGACGAAGTACGGCAGCATGAAGCGGTCGTGCAGCTCCGTGCCCCAGCGAGCGAGGCGCGGAGGTCGATAGGGTTCCTTCCAGAAGCGCGCGATCAGCGACCGCAGCAGCAACTGCTGCGTGAGACTCATGCGCTCGTGCGGCGGCATCTCGAACGCGCGCATCTCGAGCAATCCCAGTCGGCCGGTGTTGCCGTCGGGCGAGAACATCTTGTCGATGCAGAACTCGGCGCGGTGCGTGTTTCCGGTCGAATCGATCAGGAGGTTGCGGAACAGCCGGTCGACGAGCCAGGGCTGCGTGCGCTGGCCGACTGGCGGCAACTGTCTGAACGCGAGCTCGAGTTCGTAGAGCGAATCGTTGCGCGCCTCGTCGACGCGCGGCGCCTGCGAGGTCGGACCGATGAACAGGCCGCTGAACAGATAGGACAGCGACGGATGGTTGTGCCAGTACGCGAGCAGGCTGCGCAGCAGGTCGGGCCGGCGCAGGAACGGCGAGTCCGAGGGCGTCGCGCCGCCGAGCACGAAGTGGTTGCCGCCGCCGGTACCGGTGTGGCGGCCGTCGAGCATGAACTTTTCGGTAGTTAGCCGGCTCTGTCGCGCCGCGTCGTAGAGGTGCGTCGTGCGGTCGACCAGTTCGTCCCAGCTTCCCGACGGATGGATGTTGACCTCGATGACGCCCGGATCCGGCGTCACCCGGAACGAATTCAGGCGCGCATCCCTGGGCGGCTCGTATCCCTCGAGCACCACGGGCACCGAGAGATCCTCGGCCGTGGATTCGATCGCGGTGACGAGCTCGAGATAGTCCTCGAGCCGGTCGGTCGGCGGCATGAAGATGTACAGGATGCCCTTGCGCGGCTCCGCGCACATCGCGGTGCGCGTGACGTGCGCGGCGGATTCGAACAACCCGGGCGCGCGGTGCGTGGCGGGAACCTCGGACATCCGCCCGTGCGCGGCATCGGCGTCGCCCGGGGCGCGAGCCCCGTGCGCGTCGACACGCGAATCGCCGGAGGGCGGGCCCATCTGCGGATACTGTTCGGGATTGCGGAAGATCCCTACGCCATCGGGCGCCTCACTACCCAGGCGCAACTGGCCGCGGATCTCCGCGTGGGCCGGCAGTGGTCGCGGTGCCGCCATCGGATCCGGATCGGAGGTGTATGGATAGTCGGTCTTGCTGACCCACGGCTGCGAGTCGAGCGGCAGGCGATAGCCGATCGGCGAATCGCCCGGCGCGAGGTAACAGCGCTCGCGCCGCAGGAACCAGCGACCGGATTGCCAGCGCTGCCCCGACGGGTCGCGCGTGATCGGCAACACGTGACCCACGACGGTATTGAGTCCGTGTTCGAATACGCGCGCGAGCCGCTCGCGTTCCTGCGGATCGTCGAGGCGCGAATCGAACGGATCGACGTTCGACGGCAGGCGGCGCTCTCGCCACATGTAATAGAACGCGTCTTCGTACGCGGCGAAGGCGTGCTCCGGCGTCAGTCCGAGTTTTCCCGCGAGGATCGCGAGGAACGAACCGGCGATCGCCTCCGTGATGCCGCGATCCTGCGTTTCGTCGTCGAGCAACGCGGGATTGCGCCACATCGGCTCACCGTCGCGCCGCCAGAAGCAGTTGAGGGACCAGCGTGGCAGCTGCTCACCCGGATACCACTTTCCCTGACCGAAGTGGCTGAGACCCTGCGGCGCGTACTTCCGCTTGAGTCGGTTGTAGACCTCCATCGCGAGACGGCGCTTGTCGGGCCCGAGCGCCGCGCTGTTCCACTCCGCCCCGTCGGGGTCATCGACGGAAACGAACGTCGGCTCGCCGCCCATCGTGAGGCGCACGTCGCCGTCCGCGAGTTTCGCGTCGATCTCGTGACCCAGCCGCTCGATCGCCGTCCACTGGTCTTCGGTATACGGCTTCGTGACGCGCGGCGCTTCATGGATGCGCTCGACGCGCATGTGATGCTGGAAGTCGACCTCGGCCTCGTCGACCGCACCCGTGACCGGTGCGGCCGCGACGGGCTCGGGCGTGCACGCCAGCGGGATGTGCCCCTCGCCCGCGAGCAGGCCCGAGGTCGGATCGAGCCCGATCCAGCCCGCGCCCGGTAGATAGACCTCGCACCAGGCGTGCAGGTCGGTGAAGTCCTTTTCGGGACCCGACGGTCCGTCGAGCGATTTCATGTCCGGCTCGAGCTGGATCAGGTAGCCCGATACGAAACGCGCGGCGAGTCCCATGTGCCTGAGCAGCTGCACGAGCAGCCACGCGGAGTCGCGGCAGGAGCCCGACGCCCTGGTCAGGGTCTGCTCGGGCGTCTGCACGCCCGGCTCCATGCGAATGAGATAACGGATGTCGCGCGAGAGCTTGAGGTTCAGCTCGACCAGGAAATCGATCGTGCGCCGCTTCTCGCGCGGGATGCCGCGCAGGTACTCCTTGAACCTGGGCTCGCCGCGGAACATCACCAGGTAGGGCGCGAGATCGCGCTTCTCGGCCGCCTGGTACTCGAACGGAACGCATTCGGCGAACGGCTCGAGGAAGAAGTCGAACGGGTTGTGCACCGCCATCTCGGCGACGAGCTCCACCTCGACGCGGAACTCGGTGGTCTTCTCCGGGAAGACGAAGCGCGCAAGGTAGTTAGACTGCGGGTCCTGCTGCCAATTGACGAAATGTTCGCCGGGCGCGACCTCGAGCGAGTACGACAGGATGCGTGTGCGGCAGTGCGGCGCCGGACGCAACCGGATGACCTGTGGCCCGAGCGCCACGAGCCGGTCGTACCGATAAAGGGTTACGTGGTTGAGCGCGACGTGAATGGACACCACCGCATTCTACACAGCGTTCTGTTAGCTCCGATCGGCACCTATGGGCAATGGCGCGCACCAAATTGCGCCATTTTCCGGGCGCCGGCACCACCGCGAAGCGGCGCACTCGCGGCGCTGCACTTTTTTGAACGCGGGCATTCGGCTCTGGTATTTTGAGGTCGCAAGCACACTCCAAGAATGAAGACCGACTGGACGTCATACACCTCTCCCGGCTTCCACGATGAGCTCGTGGGTCCCGGCGGCGGTGCGCGCGTGGCGGGCCGGGCGCTCATGCGTTATCTCGCTGAAATGGGCGGCGACGAAATCGCGGTGCGGCAGCAGGCAGCCGAGCTCGCCATCAAGGCGATGGGCATCACCTTCACGGTCTATCATGACGAGCAGGATGGCTCACAGGCCGGATCGATCGATCGCGCCTGGCCGCTCGACATCATCCCGCGCACCATCTCGCGCAAGGAGTGGCAGAAGATCGAGGCGGGACTGATCCAGCGCGCCGCCGCGCTGAACCTGTTCATCGAAGACTGCTACCACGCACAGAAATTCATCCGCGACGGGCTGATGCCCGCGTCGATCATCACGACGTCGAAGAATTTCCGTTCCGTCGTGAAGGGAATCAAACCCCCGCTCGGCACGTGGGCGCACATCTGCGGCTCCGACCTGATCCGCGACAAGGACGGCACGGTGTACGTGCTCGAGGACAACCTGCGCGTGCCTTCGGGTGTGTCGTACATGCTCGAGAACCGGCAGGTCGTGAAGCGCGTGTTCCCGGAGTTGTTCGAGAGCGCGGCGATCCTGCCGGTCGACGATTACCCCTCGCAGCTCTACGACATGCTGAGTGCGTTGTCGCCGCGCAAGGAGACGCGGCCCGAAGTCGTGGTGCTCACTCCCGGCATCTACAACTCGGCGTACTTCGAGCATTCGTACCTCGCACGGCAGATGGGCTGCGAGCTGGTCGAGGGTCGCGACCTCGCGGTAGATAGTGACGACTGCGTGTACATGCAGACGGTGCGCGGCTGGACGCGCGTCGACGTGATCTACCGGCGCATCGACGACGATTTCCTGGATCCGGAAGTGTTCCGCGAGGATTCCGCGCTCGGCGTACCGGGCCTGATGCGCGCGTGGGCCGCGGGCAAGGTCGCGCTCGCGAACGCGCCCGGCGCGGGCGTTGCCGACGACAAGCTCGTCTACACGTACGTGCCCGACATGATCAAGTATTACCTCGGCGAGGACGCGATCCTGCCGAACGTGCCGTCGTGGCGTTGCGGCGAGGACAAGCAACTCGCGCACGTGCTCGATCACCTGGATCAGCTCGTCGTGAAACCTGTCGATGGCTCGGGCGGCTACGGCATGCTCATGGGGCCGATGTCCACCAAGGCCGAACGCGCCAAGTTCGCCGATTCGCTCAAGGCCGATCCGCGCAGTTTCATCGCGCAGCCGGTGGTGACGCTGTCGACGGTCCCGACACTGGTCAAGGACCGGCTCGAACCCAGGCACGTCGACCTGCGGCCGTTCATCCTGTCGGGCCCGCAAACCGCGGTGACCACCGGCGGACTGACTCGCGTCGCGCTGCGCAAGGGCTCGCTCGTCGTGAACTCCTCGCAGGGCGGCGGCAGCAAGGACACGTGGATCGTGGATACGGAGGGATGAAGATGGTGCCAGGCACCGTCTTTTCTCAACATGCTCGCTAGAACAGTTGAAAACGTTTACTGGCTGTCGCGTTACCTCGAGCGCGCGGAGAACACCGCGCGCATCATCGGCGTGAACACCAACCTGCTGCTCGACCTGCCGGGCGGCATCGCGCCGGGCTGGCTGCCGCTGGTGGACATTTCCGGAAACCGCGCGGATTTCGACGCCCACTTCAAGGACAAGGCCACGCGCGGCGAAGAGCGCGACGTCGTCCACTTCCTGATCGCCGACAAGCAGAACCCCGGGTCCATCTGTTCGTCGCTCGCGGCCGCGCGCGAGAACGCGCGCACGCTGCGTGAGATCCTGCCCAGCGAGGCCTGGGAGCTGCTCAACGAATTCTTCTCGGAGTTCACGCGCGACGTCGGCACCGGCATCGCCAAGCGCACGCGCTTCGAATTCCTCAAGCGCATCGTCGTCACGCTGCAGACCATCGCCGGGATGCTCGACAGCACGATGAATCGCAACGACGCGTACACGTTCATGTTCCTCGGCCGAAACATCGAGCGCGCCGACATGACCAGTCGCATCGTCGACGTGCGCTCCGCCCAACTACTGCCCGCCGAAACGCCCGAGCTGCGTCCCTTCGAGAGCGTGCAGTGGATGAGCGTGCTGAAGTCGCTATCCGGCTACCAGATGTATCGGCTCCGGATGCGCACGCGCGTCAGGCGCACTGACGTACTCCAGTTCCTGCTGCGCGACGACCAGTTCCCCCGCTCCTGCCTGTTCTGCATATCCCAGATCGAAGGCGCCCTGATCCCGCTCCCGCGCAGCGACGCGGTGCTCGAAGCCGTCGAGACCGCGGCGCGTTTCATCGAGCGCGCGCCGTTCGCGACGCTCGATCAGCCCGGACTGCATGAGCTCATCGACAAGATCCAGCTGCACATGATCAACGTGCATGATGGCATCGCGCAGAACTACTTCCCGTCGCGCACCGCGCAGGGGATACAGCGGATGTCCGCGCAGGGCCAGTCCCAGCGGCAGAGCACGCTTTCGTTCGGCGAAACCGCGAAGGCCTGACTCGGGCGGCTGATACCATCAGCCCTGCTGATGGCTGCCATTCGCGCCGCTCCCGGAATCGTACGTAGCCTTACGAATGCACCGCCCCGCGTGCGCCGGCGATGCTGCCGTCATGAACGACGAAGTCGCCTGGGGCACGACGATATTCGATGGGCGCGCGGCACAGCGCGGCTACGCGCTCAACAAGATGTGTTATTCGTTCAACGACGCCGCGAACCGCGCGGAATTCCTGCGGGACGAGGCAGCGTACTGCCGCAGGTTCGGCCTCGACGCGGAGCAGCGAGCCGCGGTCCGCGCGCGCGACGTGCTCGCGATGATCGCGGCCGGCGGCAACATCTACTACCTCGCCAAGCTCGCCGGGATCTTCGGCCTCAACGTGCAGGACATCGGCGCCCAGCAGACGGGCGTCTCGGTCGAGGAGTTCCGGGCCAAACTACTCGCGGCGGGTGGCTGAACATGGCGCGCATCGTCGGGGGCATCGGCACTTCCCACATTCCAGCCATCGGCCTCGCCATGGCCCGCAACCAGTACGAGGAACCGTACTGGAAGCCGTTCTTCGAGGCCTATCGTCCCGTGCGCGCATGGCTCGATCGCGTACAGCCCACCGTGGCGGTGGTCATATACAACGACCACGGGCTCAACTTTTTCCTCGACAAGATGCCCGCATTCGCCGTGGGCGCGGCGTCGGCGTACCACAATGCCGACGAAGGCTGGGGCCTGCCGTCGTTGCAGCCCTTTCCGGGAGATCCGGCGCTTTCCTGGCACGTCATCGAATCGCTCGCCGCCGAGGAGTTCGACCTGACTACCTGCCAGGAGATGCTCGTCGACCACGGTTTCGTCGTCCCCATGCAGTTGTTGTGGCAGGGTTCGCGCAAGGTCCGCACGATCCCCATACACGTGAACACGGTGCAGCATCCGTTGCCGAGCCCTGCCCGCTGCCTCAAGTTCGGCCAGGCGCTGGGGCGCGCGCTGGCCTCGTGGCAGGCCGACGAGCGCGTGATCGTGCTCGGGACGGGCGGCCTCTCGCATCAGCTCGACGGCGAACGCGCCGGCTTCATCAATAAGCCGTTCGATCTTTTCTGCCTCGAGAAGATAGTCGACGATCCGGAGGCCATCGCGCGTTATTCGATCCGCGAGCTGGTCGCGCTGGCCGGAACCCAGGGTCCCGAGCTCGTCCAGTGGCTCATCATGCGCGGCGCGCTGGGCGCCGAGGTTCGCGCGCTGCAGAGCAACTACCACGTGCCGATCTCGAATACCGGCTCCGGGCTACTCCTCCTGGAGAAGGCCGCCTAGCCACGCCTTCCCATTCGGGCTCTTCTTCGGCGCCACGCGCTGGGGCATAGTGGCGCCATGGCAGCGGTCACCATCTTTCGTGGGCTGGTCCTCGGAGCGTTCGCCGTCCTGGTGGCCGGCGTCGCGTCGGGTGTGATGGCTTATTTCCAGCCTGCGCTGCCCGCGGAGGTCGACGCTTACCTCAAATCGCAGAACGTCGGCACGATGGCGAACGTGTTTTCCGAGGCGAACTGGGGCACCCAGGTCGCGGTGGGCATCGCATTCGTCGTCTATCTGATCGCCTATCTTGCCGCGCTGATCGGACTGCTGCGGTTCCGCGGCTGGGCACGCTGGCTGTTCATCGTCGTGATCGGCCTCTCGCTGGTGTTCACCATCTCGGGCGGAACGACGCTGTCGACGCCGATCGAATCGCTGGTGTACACCGCCGGCAACATGGTCGACGGCGCCATTCTCACGCTGCTGTTCATCGAGCCCATCCGCGCGAGATTTCGCGACGAACCTATCGCGCCCCAGGTACCCATTGATCCGGCGTGAGAAGTTAGCCGTCCTCTCCGGCTCGGGACTTTCCGCGGGGCGGGCCACACAGATCGTTCCCACGATCACGGCGCGCTGGCTGTCCGACGCCTGACTACTCCGCGGGCCGCTCGAATTTGGCTTCGCATGCGCTGAAGGCCCTCATGACTTTCTCGATCCGCGCGCGATGCGAAGAATCGGCCCCCTGCCATTCGTGGGCGAGCAACGCATCGCGGAAGCGCCCCAGCAACTCGTAGAGCCGCAGCGACTCCGGCACCTCGCGCCCGGTCTCGCGGTACAGCTCGGAATGCGACATGCCGCGCAGCGCGAGAACCTTCCGGTCGTCGTAGTAGAGCGGCAGCTTCGGGAAGTCCTCCTCCGCCAGGTTCTGCAGCCGCGCGAGAATGACGCGCTGTCGGGGATTCACCAGTTCCACCCGACCGACCATGACGCGCGTGATCTCGGCGGGCGCCGTTAACGATAACGGCAGGCGGGCATCCGTCCACGGCGCGGGCAGGATGAAGAAGACTCGCAATCCTGGGCTTTCGAAGTATGAAAGGCGCCAGGTCTCGAGCATGGCGTCGGCCTCATCCGCAAACAGACCATTGGCCTGGAGCGCCGCGGTGAGCTCGGCTCGCAGCGCGGGCAAACTACTCGGAAACCCGGCGGCGACGGTCGGAAATACCGGGGCATCGACCTTGTGGCCGGCCGGGTCCAGGGTTCGATACCGCACGCGGCCATCCTCGGCGACGTCCACGAGCCAGAGGCGCGGAAGCGCGGTCATCCCGGCTTCGCCGGCACGCAGTGAAATCGACACCGTACCGCCGCGCGTCTGGACCTCGAGGGGCGCGTCGAAGTGGCCGACGCCCCGATAGAACAGGTACCTCTCCGCTTCGGTGTTCGCTTCGTTGACGACGATGGCCGCACTCACCTTGCGCGGCGCCAGCCAGACGTGTTCGGAAGTCTGCGGCATCGATGTCGACGCGCCGGCATCCAGCCGCAGTCCCTTCCAGGTCAGGGAGCCGCGCGCATCCGAGGACAATGACGACGGAAAATTCGTGCCTTCGGCCGTCGCCGCGGGATAGAACTCGGTGAGCCAGCCGCCGTTGAAGGTTACCCTGACGTCGAAGGGCGCAGTCCAGCCCCCCGATGGATAGAAATACAGCACGGGAGTCTCTAGCCGCAGCGTGACGTCGGGATGGCAGCTTGGCGCGCCCTGGGACCATCGGGCCGGACGAGACGTGGTCGCGAAGATCTCCACGTCGACCAACCGATGAACGAAGGCCGGCACCGGCTCGTCGTCGACGTTGATCCCGGCGATGGTCCGTCCGTTCTCGTCCTGGAAGGATGTGAAGGTGCCCCATTCGTGGACCACGAGCCTCGAGCCCTGCGCCGCGGCCGCGCCGACCATGACTAACAACACCAGCGAAAAAGCGGTCGACTTCATACGCACCTCCGGTGCTCGAGGCACTGACCTCCGCGACGGGTAAAGATTCATTGCCGCACCGCGGCAATCCGCGGCATCAGGCCGACGCCTTGCGCCCGCCCCGCTCGATCGTCGCGTGCGACTCCAGCGAATTCTGGATCAGGCAATTGGCGAGTCCCGCGCTGCGTGCGACCAGCTCGCGCGCGCCCTTGCGCAACTGCTCGCTGGCCTCGACAAACTCCACGTTCCTGTCCATCTCCTCGAACTCCCAGCCGAGCGAGTGCGCGATGAACGGGAACTGCGGCAGTAGATAGCCGATCTCGCTGAAGAACCCCATCATCTGGCCGGCCACGGCCTGGATGCCGTCCTGCCCGCCGGTGATGATGAACGCCGCGACCTTGTTCCTGATCAGCACCTTGTTGTTGATCGTGATCTGGTTCTGGATGCAGTTCATGCGCTCGACCATCTTGTAGTACTGCGAGCTGGCCGCGCCCCACCGGATCGGCGTCGCGATCAGCAGGATGTCGGCCCAGTGCACGGCGAGCTCGTACACCTGGTCGAGCTGATCGGTCTTGTCCATCGAGGTGATCGAACAGGGCCACGTGCAGGCCTTCGCCGCCTTCGAGTAGTAGCCTTCGCAGTGCCGGAAGCGCAGATCGTCGAGCCGGATCATTTTCGTCTCGGCGCCGAGCGCGGTGCGCGCGTGTTCGAGCGCGACGCCGAGCAGGTGCTCGGAGGTCGAGAAGCGCGGGTTCTTTCGATCCATCACGGTGGTGGAGATGCCGCCGACCCGCAAGACTCCGGGCGCGCGTTCGGTCGAGCGCGCCAATGGATGAGGCTCGTGCGCGAGGTGGCCGCGCTTGCTGGTCGGCTTCGCGGTGACTAACAACCGGCCTCCTTCCTCCTTCACGCCGTAACCGGGCACCTTGTCGGCTTCGTATCCCGGCTCGCCGTCGCCCGTGCAGCGATGAAACTTGTACTGGTGCCAGGGACACACGACATATTCGCCGTCGAGCCGGCCCTTGCCGAGCGGTCCGCCCACGTGATTGCAGAGATTGGAGATGACGCCGAACGTCCCGTCCTTGTACGAGACGGCCACGAGCCTGTCGCCCAAGCTGGCCTGCGTCAGCGGCTTGCCGCGAAAGTCATCGGACGCGCCGATATCGATCCACTCGCCGGGTTCTTTCATGCCCACAATGATAACTCCTGGCGCGTGCCATACACTGTCGCGCACATGACCGATATCGAACGAACTACCATGGCGCGCGTAACGTGGCGCCTGCTGCCCTTCCTGCTGCTGCTCTACATCATCTCGTGGCTCGATCGCGTGAACGTCGGCTTCGCGAAGCTGCAGATGAACGGCGATCTCGGACTCAGCGACACGGCCTATGGCCTCGGCGCCGGCATCTTCTTCATCGGTTACGGCCTGTGCGAAATCCCCAGCAACCTGCTGCTCGTAAGGTACGGCGCGCGGATCTGGATCGCGCGCATCATGGTCACGTGGGGAATCATCTCCGCCGCCATGATGTTCGTGCAGGGGCCGTGGAGCTTCTACGTGCTGCGATTCCTGCTCGGAGTCGCCGAAGCCGGGTTCCTGCCGGGCATCATCTTTTACCTGAGCCAGTGGTTCCCGCGCATGTACCGCGCAAAGGCCGTGTCGTGGTTCATGATCGGAATACCGCTGTCCATCGTGTTCGGCGGGCCGCTGTCCGGCTGGTTGTTAGGCTTCGACGGGCATCTCGGCCTGCGCGGCTGGCAATGGATGTTCCTGCTCGAAGGCCTGCCCGCGATCGTGCTCGGGTTCGTCGTGCTCGGATTTCTCACCGATCACCCAACGGATGCGAAGTGGCTCACGCCCACGCAGCGCGAGTGGCTCGCGCAACGCATCGCGGGTGAGCACACCGAGGCACATGCGAAACATGGCGTCGGACTCAGGCAGGCGATGCTCCATCCCACCGTGTGGCTGCTCGCGTTGATCATGTTCTGCTGCCAGACCGGCAGCTACGGACTCACGCTCTGGGTGCCGACGATCGTGAAGGGTCTGTCCGGATTCACCGACCTGCAGGTCGGGTTTTTCTCGGCGATTCCATACATCGCCGCCGCGTTCGGCATGGTGCTGATCGGCCGCAGCTCAGATCTCACCGGCGAACGGTTCCTGCACATCGCCATTCCTTCGGTCGTCGGCGCGGTCGGCTTCGTGGCCACCGGACTCATGACCGCGCCCACCGCCGCGATGATCGCGCTATCGATCGCGGCCGTGGGTGACTACGGTACGCGCGGACCGTTCTGGGCGCTGCCAGGCAAGTTCCTGGTCGGCAGCGCCGCGGCGGGCGCGATCGCATTGATCAACTCGATGGGTGCGTTGGGCGGGTTCGTCGGACCTTATGCCGTCGGCTATCTCAAGGACGCGACGGGCAGCTTCACGAGCCCGTTGTTCCTGCTCGCGGGAATCCTGCTGGCCGGCGCGATCATGACCCTGTTGCTGCGCAAGGCACGCGTGTTCGCGGACTAATGGGGACATTCCTCGTTTCCTAGCAAAAGGGGTCAGACCCGAAGTTTTTCGGGAGGTCTGTCCCCTTTTGCTAGGAAACGAGGAATGTCCCCATTTCATCATCACACGTAGCTGAGATACCACGCGCGGCTGCGCGCCTTCACGCCGGCCATCCAGCGGCAGAGTGGATATAGCAGCACGATGGCCAGCGCCCAGCCGACGTACACCCAGCCGAGCGACACGCCGTAGCCCTGCGGGAAGAACACCGGGAAGGTCGCGAGCTCAGAAGCCGAGAATCCCTGCGCCACGCCGAGCAACACCGCGAACAGGTGAAGTAGATAGAAGTGCGCGACGTAGAACGCGAACGGCACGCGACCGAACATCGCGAGCGTGTCCTTGAGCCACCCCTGCCAGCGCTCCGCGTATGCGCAGAAGATCGCGGCCGGCCCGAGTGTCATCGCGAGGAACTGCAGGCTCGGCGGATACTTGCTCGTGTTGAGGAAGTCGAAGAAGGTCGCCAGGCCGCTGCCATGGCGTTCCCAGCCGTTGGGATCGCCGTACACGTCGAGCGCACGCAGGACGATGAACAGCGCGGTGATGCCCAGGCCCCAGCGAACCAGGCCCGCGCGCCGCTCGCCCGGCTCTCGTTCGAACAACATCGCCGCGCCGAAGCCGAGCAACATCACGCCGAGCCACGGCGCGAGTGGATAGAGGAGCAAGAACAGGAACGGTCCGGCCGTCTTCGACATCGGCACGTGCAGCGCCGCCCACAGCGGAGGGCTCGTGTCGAGCAGGCCCTCCGCCGCGGGCCACACGCCGTCGAGTGCATTGTGCCCGAGCACGATCAGCGCACCGAGCGCGAGGCAGACCTTGCGGCCGAGGAATTGCAGGAACGCCAGCAGCACCATGCTCGCGCCGATCACCCAGATCACCTGCATGAACGCCAGCGTCCGGCCGCCGAACTGTTCGATGCCGCCGGGCGAGAAACTCACGGCCGTCGAGATCACGAAGATCTCTATCGCGATGAGCCACAGGCCGCGCGTCAGCAGGAAACGGCGCAGCTCGGTCGGCGACTTGCGCGCGATCATGAGGCCCGCGCTCGTCCCCGCCAGGAAAACGAATACGGGGGCGCAGAAATGCGTGATCCAGCGCGTGAAGTACAGCGCGGGTGTCACGTTCGGGTCGCTGAGCGGATCGATCTAGGCGCCGGCCATCAGGAAGTCCCGGGCGTGATCGAGCGCCATGATGATGATCACCAGGCCGCGCAGCATGTCGATCGAGGTGAGGCGGTAGGCGCGCTGGTCGTTCATCGGATGCTCACTGGACCCAAGGACGCTGATATTGAAACTTCCCGGCTTCTCGGGCAAATCATGCCGTCATGAAAACCACTCTCTACGGCATCCGCAGCTGCGACACGATGAAGAAGGCCCGCGCCTGGCTGGACGAACATGGCGTCGCATGTGTCTTTCATGACTACAAGGTCGAAGGCATCGACCAGGCGAAGCTGCGGGAGTGGATAGATGCGGTTGGCTGGGAGCCCCTGCTCAATCGCGCCGGCACCACCTTCCGCAAGCTGCCCGACGCGAAGAAGAAGGACATCGACGAACGCCGCGCCATCGCGCTGATGCTCGAGCAGCCCTCGATGATCAAGCGGCCGGTGCTCGAACACGGCCGCAAGCTGCTCGTGGGTTTCAGCCCGGAGAAGTACTCGGTGCTGGTGAAGCGGGCGGCGGCGCGCGCGGATACCAGCGGCCATTGAGCAGTTTGCCCGGGAAGGTGCTGCGCACGCGGTAGTTGCGTGCCGTCCCGAACGGTACGGCGCCCTGGCATGCCGGGAATGCCCGGTCTTGGTTAGAAGCCGTATTTGACCGAGACGGCCCAGAATCTGCCCGGCAGGTCGTACGTGCCCGCGTCGAAGCCGTTCAGCGAGCAGCTGAAGCAGATCGGCGGGTCTTCATCGAAGACGTTGTTCAGCGCGAGCGCGACTCTCAGATCCTCGATCCCGCTCCACGCGAGCATGAAGTCGTTGTAGAACGTGCTGCCGAGCTCGTGGAACTCTTCGCCCTGGTCGCATCCCGGAACGTCGGGTGTGAGCGCGTTGCCGCAGAACTCGTTGACGGCATCGATGAAGCGTACGGTCCAGCCCACTTCCCATCCTGCCCGCCGCCAGCCGAAGTTCATGTTGGCCTGGATCTCGGGGATCGCGCTGTCGCTGACCTCGATGCCCACCGTGCGCTGGGAGACGATGCCATCGGTGTCGACCGCCGTGAAATCGTTCACGTAGGTCGCCTGCAGCGACAGCCACAGCTGTCCCCAGTCCCGCTCGCTGCCCAGCCAGTCCGCCTTGAGATCGAAGCCGTCGGTTTCGATCGTGCCGAGGTTATCGAGGAAGTTGTTAGGAGGATTGAGATTGCCGCTCGGCTGACGCACGAACGGCGTGCAAAGGGTGGGATCCGTTCCGCCCGCGGCCAGGCAGGCGTTGAGCAACGCCGCGATGTCGCGCGCCTGGATGCCATCGTCGATCTCGTGACTGAAATACGTGAGCTCGAAAGTCAGGCGCTCCGCGAACCCTTCGGCCCAGGTGGCCTCGTGCACGATACCGACGGTGAAACTATCGGAGGTTTCCGGCTTGAGGTCCGGGTTGCCGCCGGTGAACGTGGAAATCTGCGTGTTCGCCTGTTCGAAGCCCGACGGCACGCCCTGCGCACGGCATGCGGTTTCGAGCGGCGTCGTGTCGGGTCCGTCCGCGTCGTTGACGACGAGACTGCCGGTCGGGCCGCAGGGATCGGTCAGCGTGGCGTCGAATTGCGTGAGGCCGTACAACTCGCCGAGGTTCGGCGCGCGGAAGCCGGTCGAATACGTGCCGCGGAACGCGAGCGCGTCGATGGGCTGCCAGCGCAGGCCCACCTTCCCGGTGGTCTCACTACCGAACGTCGAGTAGTCGGAATACCTGACCGCCGCGCTCACGTCGAGCGACTCGAGCAGCGGGAAGCGGAACTCCGCGTACACCTCGTCGACGCTGTAGTCGGCCGAGACCGGCGACGCGAACGAATCCTGCGACTCCCCCGACTGGCGCAGCGGGTCCGGATCGAAGTCGCCCTCGTATTTGCGATGCTCCACACCGACCGCGAAGCCCGCGGTCCGATCGCCGATCGCGAACAGGTCGCCGGTCACGTTCGCCGCGATCAATTGCAGCGTCTGCTTGCTTGAATCGACCTGCGTGGCGCGGATGAAGTCGATCATCGGCTGGGTGAAGGGCCGGCCCTGTCCACCGAACAAGTCCAATGGCGTGCAGTTGAGCACCTGCGCGCAGACCGCCGGATCGCCCAGCGCGAGCTGGATCTTCGCGACGTTGTAGCCGTTCGTGAATTTCTGGTCGGCGCTGTTCTCCGACTGCGCGAAGTTCACGTCCCAGCGGAAACGATCGCCGGCACCGAACTTGCCGTCGAACCCGAGATTGAAATACCAGGTGTCGACGTCCTGCTCGAACAGGCGCGGACCCACTTCGACGGGGCGACGGGTCAACACCGCGAAGTTGCTGGTCGCGTCGAGATCGATGCCGAATGGATTGAACGGATTCAGCGCGGAAATCGAGATCTCATCCGCGATGCCGCCGGTGCCCGCGCTCGGCCCGACGAAGATCGGCTCGGGCGCCGCGCGATTGCTCGACTGCCGGTTGTTGAACAGACCCTTGACCGTGACGTTGACGTCATCGCTGATCGCGAACGTCATGCGCGCGAACATCGACTTGCGCTGCGAGGGAGTGAGCAGCAGGTTGTACGGCGAGTAGTTGAAGCGGTCCGCGCTGCCGAAGTCGTGGTACGTGCCAGCGGACGGGTCCGCCGGGTTCCATACCGGTGTCGTCGTGCCGTTGTCGAGCGTGAGATCGTAGAAGGTGTCCGGGGCCGCGCACGATCCAACCGTGCCCGGCGGGCGCGCCGGATCGCAGAACACGAACCTTCCCTGCGGAATGCCGGAGCTCCCGGCCGCGATACCCGCGAGCGGCTGAGGGAAAGACGACTGCTCCCACTCGCCGGAATCAATGCCTTCCTGCTCGAAGTAGCTCGCGACGAACATGCCGGAGAATCTCTCGCCCGCGCCTCCCACCGTCAGGCTCACGTCGGTAGTTGGGCCTCCAAGGTCGAACTCGCCGCGATAGGCATTGATCTCGATGCCGTCGATGCTCTTGCGCGTGATGATGTTGACCACGCCCGCGATCGCGTCCGAACCGTAGATGGACGACGCGCCGTCCTCGAGCACCTCGATGCGCTCGATGACGCTCATCGGAATCGTGTTGAGATCCGCCGACCCGGAAACGCCGGAGGCAGACGATTCATTCACCCAGCGGATGCCGTCGACCAGCACCAGCACGCGCTTGCTGCCGAGATTGCGCAGGTCGACCTGCGCGGAGCCCGCGCCGATGCCGCCCCCGTCGGGTGGATAGCCGAAGTTGCCCGAGGAATTGAACTTGGTGTTGAGCGCCTTGCCGCCCGTCGTCACCTGCTGCAGCAGGTCGCCGACACTGGCCAGTCCCGTGCGATCGATCGCCGCGCGATCGATGATCGAGAGCGGCTGCTGCGAGTTCGCGCTCGACTGGATGATTCGCGAGCCGGTGACGACGACTTCCTGCATCGGCCCCGCATCATCCTGCGGTTCCTGCGCCACGCTCATGCGCGCGAACGACAGGACCGCCAGCGGTACTACCCACGAAACGATTCCACGACTGTTCATGGCACACCTTCCTTGTGGTTTGCCCGCCGCCTGTCCCTCGCCGCGATCGATGCGACTTCTACGCTCCACCGGGGAAAAAAGAAGTCAGATGTGGCGGACACGAGACCGGGCACCATCTACTTGCGACGAACCGAGGCGGACTTGTATCTTTTGGGCCACGCGCCCGCGCGGTCGCCCCGAGGAATCTCCCCCGGGCAGGCGGTCGAGGACCGTGTTAAACCCTGTTCAGAGGGGATTGGAGTCAGCGATGAATCTGGGGACACCCGGACGTGCCCTGCTCGGTCTTCTTGCCCTCGTTTTCCTCTGCGGCGTCGCGCAGGCAGAAGGTCGCTTCTATGGAATGCTGCGATCGCGCGATCTCACGCCATTCGGCTTCCTGCGCCTCGACATGCGGCCCGCGCACGCTGTCAACATCGAACCGCACACGTGGGCTATCGAGGCGGAGTACGCGCACCAGAACACCTGGGCCCTGAGCCCGGCCGTCGAGGACTATCTAGTCGGGCTGGAATCCCAGGGCCGGCGCGGTCTGGGCCCGCAGGAAATCGCGGACATCCAGGCGTTGCCGGGGGAAAACTACCTGGTCGACCTGGAGTCCTCCACGCTCGATGTTGCGTTCCACTACAAGATCTCCAGCCAATGGAGCGCCTATCTCATCGCGACGCTCGTGACGTACCAGGGAGGATTCCTGGACTCTTCCATCGAGAGCTTTCACGATGCGTTCGGTTTCAGCACGTTCGGCCGCCCGGCGCTTGCGCGCAATCGCACGAATCTGCTCTACGACCTCAAGGGCTCGCAGGTCGTCCTGCTCGGCGAACCCGACACCACGGGACTCGCCGACCCGACCTTCGGCCTGCGTTACTCGGGTATCCCGCTACCCGGCAAGTGGGAGATGTCGCTCGAGACCGCGGTGAAGGTGCCGTACAACGGCCAGCGGCTGTTCCTGTCGACGGGCAGGACCGACTACGGATTCCAGGCGTCGTTTCGCCGCCTCGGATCGTTCAACGGCCTGCACATCGACCTGTCTACCGTGTATTACGCGGGTGAGGAGATGCCCGTGCACCACGAGTCACAGCTCGTGCCGACCATCGTGGTCGGCTGGGAACGCATCCTCACCGACCGCACGAACCTGAACCTGCAGGCCTACGCCAGCCGCAGCGTCTACCGGAACAGCGACACGGATCTCGAAGACCTGCTCAAGGACAAGTACCAGCTGAGCCTCGGCGTCCGGCATCGCTTCGATTGCTGCGTCGCTTCGTTCGCGGTGACCGAAAACCTGCAGAACCTCAACAACACCCCCGACATCGGCTTCCAGGTCGGCTTCGCGTGGGTGCCGGCGATCGAACCCCGGCGCCTGGACTAACTATTCGCGCAGCCGGCGCCCCGCGTCGTCGCCACCCGGCGGGCGCGGCCACCGTCCCGATTCGTGCGCCGACTCCGATGGATCCAAGGTGTCATGTGGTTGCCGCCGGTCTCCGACGCGACGCTCCGCGACACGACGTTCCCGGAGATCGCGCACGGACACGGCGAACAGGCGGGACTCGTCGAGCCGCAACTGCCGCGATGAAATCTCGACTGGAAAGACGACACCCGACAAGGTGCGCGAATCGCACCCGCGCGGCTGTCCGTCGAGGGCCACGAGCCGGGCTTCGGCGCCCTCGCCCGCGAACATCGTGATGAATCTTCCGAGCGGCTGGTTGACGAGTTCGCGGCTGGCGCAGCCGAACATGCGTGCCGCGGCCGCATTCGCCGCGCGGATCTCGCCGTTGTCGTCGACGCAGAGCATCGCATCACTCGCGCCCTGCAGGATGCCGTCGAGTCGCGGGTCGCGACGCAATCCGAGAGCCGATGCAATCGCGCCCCGGACACGCGAGTCGAGCGAGCGCAGCGCAGATGCCACGTACAGCACCGCGCCGGCTGCCAGCGGGGCGGCGGCGCCCAGCCAGAGCCGTTGATGCTCGAAGGCCAGGTAAACCACGATCACCGCGGCGCACGACGAAATCGCCAGCACCGCGAGATTGCGCCGCCAGTCCCTGCCGTAGAGAAGCGCGAGCAGCAAGGTCCAGCACGCGACCAGCAGCAGCGCTTTGAATCCGGCGGGTACGACCGGCGCGCCCATTCTCACGGTTTCGTATGCAATCGCCTGCACGACGACGGCCGGCAACGTGCCGTGCACGGGTACCGGGAGCATGTACGCGATCGCGGGCACGGTGGGGCCGACGAATACGCGCTTGCCGGCCAGCGCTTCCAGCGGCACGCGGCCCGCGAGCACGTCCGCGGCCGACAGTCGCACGAACGAAGTCGGCAGGATCGAATAGTCGATGATGACGTCGTGTTCCTCGGGAAGCATGCGCATCGGATCGATCACGCTGCGTTGCCAGATCTGTCCCTGCTTCCACGAGTTGCGCCACGTGCGCGTGATCCCATCCGCGGCGAGTTCATGCGCCTCGATCACGAGTTCGACGCCGCGCACGAAGCGGCCCCGCGGCGCCTTGATGGTGGTCTCGCCGCCGGCGGTCGCGGCCGGCAGCATGACGATGGGCAGCTGCAGCGGATAATCGCGCGGCCTGGCGAGCGCAGTCTCGAGTAATGCATCGTCGAACGTGTTGGACAACGTGCTGAAATCGAGATCGAGGAACAGCGAGCGCGGCGCGGCCCGCGTGACCTGTCCGATGAGCAGCGCGTGGTACTCGCGCGGCCACGGCCAATCACCCAGGACGTCGATGCTGGCGGTGTCGATTTCGACGATCACGACGTCCGAGTTGACGGTGCGCGCGAGCTTGCGGGCCCGCCAGTCGGCGAGCGCGTCGTCGATCGGGCGCAGCGCGCCCGTGAGTTGCAGGGCCGCCGCAATGGCGAACGCCGCGACCGCGATGAGCAGGAGGGTCGGCCTGCCGAGCCGTCGCAATGACAGCGAAATCATGAAGCTAACTACTGTCCCCGGAAGGTTTCATTCTGTTGTGTCAGCCACCCGACCCCTCCCGTCGGATGCGCCCCGGATGCTACTGCCTGCGCGGGCACGACAGTGTGAGCGGAATCTCATCGCCGGTTCGCGCGCCGCCGGCGCGAATGCCCGCCAGCTGACAATAAATGGCCGGGATCCGGCGCTTGTCATGCGCGGCGATCCGCGCGATCGTGCACCAATGGCCCGACGATGGCTCTCGGGGATTCCATTGCTCGCTCTCGTGGCGATGACGGGCCCCGCGTGGGCCGAAGCCACGTACCTCGAGCGCAGCACCACGACCGCGGAATTGTTCGGCGCCGGACAGGCGACGAAACTCGCGCGCACGTGGCCCATCGACAAGGCGGTGAACTTCCGCGTGCGATTGCCCGACGGCGCCGACGCACCGAGCGGCGTCGTGGTGTTCATCAAGCCCACCGACTCTGGGAGTTTCCCCGAGAACTGGGGCCGCGTGTTCGATGCCCGCAATCTCGTCTGGATCAGCCCCGACGGCTTCGGCAACGAAAAGCTCACGCGGGAGCGCATGCTGGCCGCGATCATGGCCACGGAACTGGCGGGCAAGGTCGCGCAGGTGAATGCCGACCGCATATACGTCGCCGGCATGTCGGGCGGCGGCCGCGTCGCGAGCCAGACCATCACGCACTCGCCACGGCTCTTCGCGGGCGCGATCTACATCGTGGGCGCGGATTTTCCCGAAGAGGCGTTCCCGCCACTCGCGCTCGAACGCCGCTTCGTGTTCATCACCGGCCGGGACGATTTCAACCGCCGCGAAATGCGCCGCGTGTTCTCACGTTACGGCAAGGCCGGCGCCGCTCACGTCAAGCTCATGGATCTGCCACACCTCGGGCACGAATACCCGCCGGCCGAGGACCTCGACGCGGCGATCGGATTCCTCGACGCGAAGTGACCCTCAGGCCGTCTTCGTGAGCGCGCGCTTCACGAAAAGTGCGACGACGATCACGAGCAGGCTCGCGAGGCTGGCCCACATCTCGGGTTGTTTGCTCGGCATGAAACACATCGCGACCAGCACCGAGAACATGGCGATGGCCGCGCCGACCGCGACCAGTTTCACGCCTCCGGCGCCGCGATGCGCGGCGTCGTGGTACGGGAAACGGAAGTGCGCGATCACCACGAACAGGTACGTGAACAACATCAGCGCACCGCAGGAATTCAGCAGGAACGTGAAGAGCTCGGCGGGAGCGATGTCGCGCATCAGCATGACGATGAAACCGAACGCGCTGCCGAGCAGAATGGCGCGCGCGGGAACCTGGCGGCCGTTCACCTGGGTCAGCCAGCGCGGCGCATCACCCCTGTCGGCCATCGCGAACAGGACGCGCGCGGTCACGTAAACCCCGGAATTGAGGCAGGAGAGCACCGCCGTGAGCACGACGATGTTCATGATGGTCGCCGCGAAGGGAATCCCGATGCGATCGAGCGCAAGCGCGAACGAGGAATCGCCGGGCGTGAACGCGGTCCACGGCACGATGCAGAGAATCAGCAGTATCGAGAGTACGTAGAACAGCAGGATGCGCAGCACGACGGTCGCGGCCAGCCGCGACATCGTCTTGTTCGACTCCGCCGACTCGGCCGCGGCCACCGTGACGATCTCGGCGCCCACCATCGAGAAGATGACCGTCGTCACGCCCGCGAGGATCTGCTGCCAGCCGAACGGCGCGAAGCCCTGGTTCACCCACAGGTTCGTGAAGCCCGGACTCGACGTATTGCCGACGCCCGCCAGCCATGACGCGGAAACGACGATGAACACGATGATCGCCGCGACCTTGATGGACGCGAACCAGAACTCGAATTCGCCGTACGAACGCGCCGAGGCGAGATTGACCGCGGTCAGCACGACCATGAGCACGAGCCCGATCTGCCACACATCGAACATCGGCAGCCAGGTCTGGATGGTGACCGCGCCGGCGATGGCTTCGATGGCGACCACCACGACCCAGAACCACCAGTACAGCCAGCCCGTCACGAATCCCGCGCCGTCGCCGAGGCCCGCGCGCACGTATTCGGTGAACGAGCCCAGTCCCGGCTGATCCATCGCCATGCGCGCGAGGATGCGAATGACCGCGTACACCACGATGCCCGCGAAGATGTAGCTGAGCACGACCGCCGGACCAATCGTCGCGATGGCGGCGCTGGACCCGACGAACACGCCGGCGCCGATGATTCCGCCTATGGAAATCATCGTGAGATGTCGGGCTCGGAGGGACTTGGAAAGACGGGAGGACGCTGGCAGGGAGATGTCGGTGGCGTTCAAGGCGACTCACTCTCGTTGTAGTGGCCGTGAAAATACGCCGGATCGGCATCGGCGTCCAAGTCGCGGGCAAGAAAAAAGGGGCCGGGACCTCGCGGCCCCGGCCCCGTTCATTGACGCGATCAGAACTTGAAGGTGGCGCCCAGCGTGTACGTGGTGCCGATCTCCGTCTCGAACAGCGTGTCCTCGCGCGTGTTGTCGATGTAGAGCACGTTGCGCTCGCCCGTGAGGTTCTGCGCCTCGATCAGGATCGTCAGGTTGTCGTTCACGTACCAGGAGGCCTGCGCGTCCACGAAGGTCGTGGACAGGTCGCCGCGCACGTCGCTGCCCGGAGAGGCAGGCAGCGCACGGAAGAACCGGTCGCGATACGACGCCGTGGTGCGGATGCTGAAGCGGCTGTCCTCGTAGAACAACGTGCCGCTGGCGGAGTTGGGCGACAGTCCCACGAGATCCGCGGTGGTGGTCGCCGTCGGCACGCCATTGGCGCTCGCGAGGATGTACTCGATCTCGGCGTCGGCCTTCGTGTAGTTAGCCAGCACGCCGAAGTTGCTCCAGATCCCCGGCAGGAACCTGAACTGCACCTGCGTGTTGATCTCGAAGCCCTTCAGCGGTCCTCCCGGCGTGTTCTCGAAGCGGCCCACCGTGAAGATGTCGGTCGGCGACGAAGGCGAGCCGTCGAGCAGCGCCGGCGGCAGACCCAGCTCGTTGAACGGGATCTGGCTCGTGATGCGCTGGATGAAGCTCTCGATGTCCTTGTAGAAGTACGCCACCGAAACCAGCGAACCCTCGGCGAAATACCACTCCAGCGTCAGATCCGCGGTCTTCGCGCGGATCGGGTTGAGGAATGGATTGTTCACGTTGCCGGTGCGCGTGGTCGCCGTGACGCCGGCGGTCGGCGCCAGGTTGCCGAGCTCCGGACGCGACATGACCTTCGAACCCGAGAGGCGCAGCAGCAGGTCGTCGGTGAGCTCGAACACCACGTTGAACGAAGGCAGCGTGTCCGTGTAGTCGCGATCCACTTCGTTGAACTGGGCGAACGACGTGAAGGGCGATGTGCCGGGAGAAGTCACCGGGATCACGCCCGCCGCGGTCTGGTCCGTCTTGACGTAGCGCACGCCGAAGTCGCCGCGCACCGGAATGCGCCAGGCGTCACCCGAATTGAAGGTGAACATCGCGAAGGCGCTGGTCACGTCCTCGAAGATGCTGCTCTGCGCGGCGCCGCAATCCGGCGCCTGGCAGGTCAGGATGCTGTCGATGTCGAAGACCTCGTCCCACTTCTCGAGATCGATGGCCGCCCAACTCGCCGGCGCGCCCGATCCGAACAGGTTGTCGAGGCCGCTGATCTGCCGCGTGATGTCGGCCATCGTGACGCCCGCCGGGAGGTTCTGCGTAACGGTCATGTTTCGCAGCGGGTTCGAGCCGCGCAGGCTGAAGTGGTTTTCCCGATATTGACCGCCAACCTTGAGCTTCCACATGTCGGTCACCTGCCAGCCACCCTCGAGCTCGAAGGTGTTGATGGTCGTGACGTTTCTCTGTGGCTTGCCCTGCAGCGAGAAGCCACCGAGCACGGTCTGGTTGCCGTCCGGCGTCGCCGCGTAGATGAAGTTGTTCGGATTCGACACGTCGAAGCCGAACGTGATGATCGGCGACGTGCGGCCGCCGCGGAAATCCACCGAGAAGTTGTCGGTGTCGATCGCGTCCATGAAGGTCTGGAAACGCAGCGGGCCGTCCCACTCGTTGAGCGAGCGGCCGGCGTAGACGCGCATGTCGAACGCATCGTTGAACTTGTGCGTGAATTCCAGGCTGCCCTGCTTGAAGGTCGAGACAAACTGGTCCACCAGGCCCTCGGAGCGCACGTCAACGCCGTCGAACAGGCCGTAGGTCATCGAGCCGAGCGAGTCGAACTCGACGTCGCGGATCGAGACCATGGGCTGGCCGTTGTTGCTGATGTTGCGGCCGAAGGAAAGTCCGAGGATGTAGTTGTCGCGGCGCTCCTGCTGGTAGCGCGAGAACAGGCCATCCAGCGAGATCGTCGTGTTCTCGGTCGGCTGCCACT
>JAEZCN010000039.1 GCA_023433515.1 Pseudomonadota bacterium | reverse complement strand
CGAGCAGTTCTGGCGCACGTTCGGCGATCCGGCGCTCGATGAGCTCGTCGCCGAAGCCCGCGCCGCCAACCACGACGTGCGCATCGCGCTCACCCGCGTGAACGAAGCGCGCGCGCTGCGCCGCGACGCCGCCTTCGATCTCGCCCCCAGCATCGAAGCCGGTGGCGGCTACACGAAGACCCGCACCTCGCGGCTCTCTCCCGGATTTTCCGTGCCAGGCACCGTCTTGGAAGCGGAGTACTACGATGCCGGGTTCGATGCGTTCTGGGAGCTCGATTTCTTTGGCGGGGTGCGGCGCGGACTGGAAGCCAGCAGCGCGGACCTCGGCGCGGTCGAGGCGGCGCGGCGCGACGTGCTCGTCACCGTCACGGCCGAAATCACGCGCACCTACTTCGAGCTGCGCGGATTCCAGCAGCAGCTCGACGTCGCGCGGCGCAACGTCGTGAACCAGAAGGCGACGCTCGATCTCGCGCAGGCGCGGCTCGACGCCGGCACGGGCACCGAGTTCGACACGGCGCGCGCGCAGGCGCAGCTCTCCGGCACGCTCGGCACCATCGGCCCGCTCGAGGCCGCGGTGGCGCGCGCGATCCATCGTCTCTCGGTGCTCGTCGGACGTGAGCCCGGCGCGCTGCGCGCGCAGCTCGCACCCGCGCAGGATCTACCCCCGCTGCCGGGCATCGTCCCGGTGGGCGATCCGGCCGGACTATTGCGCCGTCGGCCAGACATCCGCATCGCCGAGCGCGAGCTCGCGGGCGCGACGGCGCGCGTCGGCATCGCCGTCGCGGACCTGTTCCCGCGCGTGACCTTCACCGGCAGCGCGGGCTACGTCGCCGGATCGTCCAGCGCCCTGGGCGACAGCGGTTCGGACGCCTACACGCTCGCCCCGGGCATCTCCTGGGCCATCTTCGACCTTGGCCACGTGCAGGCGCGCATCGGCGCGGCCAAGGCCCGCAACGAAGGCGCCCTGCTGCGCTACGAGCAGACCGTCCTGCAGGCGCTCGAGGAAACCGAGAATTCCCTCGTCTCCCACGCCCGCGCGCGGGACCGGCTCGTCCACGACGAGGAGGCCGTGAAATCCAGCACCGTCGCCGCCGACCTGGCCCGGGTGCGTTATGAAAACGGCGCCAGCGACTTCCTGCAGGTCCTGGATGCGGAGCGCACGCTGCTGGAAACCGAGGATCGCCTGGCCCGCAGCCGCACGGAGGCCGCCACCAGCCTGATTGCGGTGTACAAATCGCTGGGCGGGGGCTGGGCGCTGTAAAGTAAGGCCATGAGCACCGACCCCGTATCAATGGAAGGACTGAGCCTCGAAGCGCGGGCCGCCCTCGAGGGCATGCCCTCCTTCATCCTGCCGCCCCTGGAATCCCGCGAGCGGCTGCTGTCCGCCGCCGCACGCGCCAGCCGCCTGCTGCTCGAATCGCCCAACGCGATGGAAGCCATGCCCGAGGTGCTGCGCATGCTGGGCGAAGCCGCCGACGTGGATCGAACCGCGCTCGCGCTGGCCGAGATCGACGCCGCCGGCGAACGCTGGCTCGTGATCAAACACGAGTGGATCGCCGAAGAGCTGCGCGGCATGTGCAACGGCGAATGCAACGACGACCAGTATTCGGACGTGCACTGCTCGATGCTGCAGGCCGGCAAGAGCATCGTGTTCTGCCGGGAGACGACCCCCGGACAGGAAGCCGAGAGCATCACGAGCGATCTCGCCAAGAGCTCGGCCATCGTGCCGATCCTCGTCGACGGCGAATACGTCGGCGTCATCGGTTTCGACGACTGGCGCCGCGCGCGCAAGTTCGACTCGTCCGTGGTCTCCGCGCTCGAGATCGCGGCCGGCCTCGTGGGCGCCGCGCTGCATCGCGAACGACTGGTCGAGACCATGCGCCGCGAGCGCGAGCTCGCCGCCGAGGAACGCATCCAGCAGCTTCACCGCGCGAACGCTTCGCTGCGCGCGAACCTGCTCAGGCTCTCGCGTGAGAGCGACACCGCGGATTTCATCGCGGGCACGCTGATCGACGCGACGCGCCAGCTCGACGCCGCCGCGGCCTTCGCGATCGGCTTCGACACGGCCAACGACTGCTGGAAAGTCTTCATGTTCGTCGAGGACGGACGCGTGACCTCTCCGCCATTCCAGGAAACCGCGACCGAAGCGCAGACGCACGTCAGCGAGATCCTCAAGCAGTTCCGGGAACCCATCTTCTATCCGCTCGAGCCTCTCGACCGGCTCACCTGGCCGGGCGTCGCCGACTGGCACGCGCGCGAGAGCCACAAGAGCGTCTACCTGCTGCCGCTGGTGTTCGGCGAGAACAGCATGGGCTTCATCGGCCTCGTGTTCCGCCAGAACGAGGCGCTGACCGCCGAGCGCACCGAGATCGCGATGGCATTCGCGCACCAGGCGACGCTGTCCATCGGCATCAAGAAACTCAGCATGGCCGCGAAGACCGCGGCGGTGCTCGCCGAGCGCAACCGCATGGGTCAGGAAATCCACGACGGTCTCGCGCAGGGTTTCACGGGCATCCTCATGCAGCTCGGCGCGGCCGAGGAAGCGATGCACGAATGCGCGCGCAACTCGCCGCTGCCGTCCATCCTCATGCGCATCCGCGATCTCGCGAAGGAAGGCCTGGCCGAGGCACGCCGCTCCGTGCAGGCGCTCCGGCCCGACCAGACGCGCCGTCTCGGACTCGAATTCGCGCTGCGGCAGCTCGCCGAGCGCTCGTGCGTGCAGGGCCGCGTCGTGTGCACGTTCGAAGGTGGCATGCAGGGCGACGGGCTCGCGCCCGAGCACCAGCACGAACTGCTGCGCATCGCGCAGGAAGCGGTCAGCAACGCGATCCGCCATGCGCAACCCGCGCACGTCATCATCATGCTCAACGAAGACTCCGCCTCCTGGTCGCTCGCCGTGCGCGACGACGGCCGTGGCATGACGCTGATGCCCGAGCTCTATGCGAGCCAGGGTTACGGACTCGCGAACATGCGCGAGCGCGCCGGGGCGATCGGCGGCAAGTTCCAGATCACGAGCAAGCCCGGCATCGGCACGCAGGTCGAAGTCCGCCTTCCGCGCCGGGTCGCCGCGTGAGTGTCGCAGGAGCGAAAGTGGCGGCCCGCAAGATCCGCGTGATCCTCGCCGACGACCACCCGGTGGTGCGCGACGGCCTTGCGGCCATCGTCAATCAGCAGGCCGACATGCAAGTGGTGGCCGAGGCCGGCGACGGCGCCGAGGCGCTTGCGTTGTACGAAGAACACAAACCCGACGTGATGGTGCTCGACCTGCGCATGCCGAAGTTGGACGGCGCCGCCGTCGTCGCGAAGGTGCTCGAGAAATATCCGAAGGCCTGCCTGCTCATCATGACCACGTACGACGGCGACGAGGACATCTTCCGTTCGCTGAGCCAGGGCGCGAAGGGGTACCTGCTCAAGGATGCGCCACGGCAGGAAATCCTCTCCGCGATCCGCGCGGTCGCCGAGGACCGGCCGTACACCTCTTCCAGTGTCGCGGCCAAGGCGCTTCAGCGCATGGCGAAGCCGAGCCTCACGTCGCGCGAGCTCACGGTGTTGCAGCTCGTCGCCGAAGGTCGCAGCAACAAGGACATAGCGCGTCGGCTGGACATCACGGAAGGCACCGCGAAGACACACGTGAAGGCAATCCTCGGCAAGCTCGATGCGATCAGTCGCACCGAAGCCGTGGCCGTCGCGCACAAGCGCGGGCTCATACACCTCTAACGGTGCCTGGCACGGAAAAGCCGGGAGAAGGCCCGCGATTTGCACGTGTCAGAAAGCGATGACCGCACGCGCCAAGAAACGCGACTTCGCTCCCATGGCGCTTTCGTGAACACTGGAGCCGTAGATTCACGAACGCAGTCGAAAGACAGCACGAACGAATCTACACGTGGACACAGGGCCATTTTATGGATGTGCACTGATCCACACGGAGGCCGCGTTTTCACGCGGCCTCTTTCATTTCGGGGTTACCGATCCACGGCGTTCAATCGCGCTCCGGCGCCCCGAGCGGGAAGTACTTGCGGAACGGCCGCGCCTCGTCCACCGCGCGCGCAACCGGGGGATGCGCCAGCAATCGCGCGCGATAACTCCTGAGGAAGCCGTGCGCGGGCGGAATCGGATGCGCCCAATCCGCGTAGAACAACGACGGCGCAGCCGCGCAATCCGCCAGCGTGAACGCATCTCCCGCGCCCCACGTGCGGCCCGCCAGCCGCTCGTCGAGCCACGCGTAGATTGTGTCGAGCGTGCCGCGCGCCTCCTTCACGCCGAAGGCGTCGCGATCCGCTTCCGGGCGACGCACGTCGAGTACGATCTTCTGCATCGGGATCATCACGTAGTTGTCGAAGATGCGATCGAGCATGCGCACCTCGATGCCGGCGTCACCTTCCGGAATCAGCCGCGACGGGCCCGGGTGATGGATCTGCAGGAATTCAATGATCGTCGTGGTTTCGACGATCGTGCGGCCCTCGTCCACGAGCACCGGGAACTTGCGGATCGGCCACAACGCGGCGAACTCGGCCTGCGCGACCGGATCCTCGAGCATGCGGTATTCGAACGGCGTGCCATTCTCGTAGAGCGAGATCAGCACCTTCTGCGAGTACGAGGAGAATGGGTGGGCGTAGAGCTTCAAGCGTAGCGTCCAGTCTTGCGGGCGTCTGGAATGACGCGGCGAAGTAGATAGATGATCTTGAACCACAACCCTGTAGTGCCTGGCGAGTTCCTCGTCGCTCATTCAACCCCCTCGTGCTCGACCCGCGCAGTCGGCTCTCTTCCTACTCCTCGCGCAGGATCTTCTCCATCGCCTTTCCCTTGGCGAGCTCGTCGATGAGCTTGTCCATGTAGCGGATCTTCTTCATCAGCGGGTCTCTTATTTCTTCCACGCGGATGCCGCACACGACGCCCGTGATGAGCGAGCTGTTCGGGTTGAACCTGGGCGATGTGTTCAGGAAGTTCTCGAGATCCGTGCCCTTCTTGATCTGCTGCTGCAGTCCCGCCTGCGTATACCCCGTCAGCCAGCAGAGGACCTGGTCCACCTCCTTCTTCGTCCGGCCCTTGCGCTCGGCCTTCTGAACGTACATCGGGTAGATCTTCGCGAACGGAATCGCGTATATGCGGTGTCCAGCCATGCGGCTAATATGCTAGAAACCTTGTCGATTTTCGACCACCCGATTCAGTCAAATGAGCACGGAACCATGACCATCCGAAACTTCGCTCCTCGCCCGATGAAGCTCAGCGTATTGACCGCCGCCCTCCAGGAACTGACGCCGCGCGAGAAGCGCGACCCGGATCCGGACCTGGCAATCGAAGAATGGCTGCAATTCGCGAGCGACATCGGCTCGCCGAACATCCAGCTCTCGGCCGCGCTGCATCCGACGCTGAGCGACGTGCCCGCCGAAGCGATGCTCGATCCCGTGGCCAACACGCTCGACCTGCGCGCGCCCTTCGACAAGAACCGCGCCGCGCGCGTGCTCAAGGCGATGAAGGCCACCGGCGTCGGGCTCTCCGACCTCGCCTACTTCGACAACATGCTCGTCGACGATCCGACCGCGCGCAAAGCCAAGTACGACTTCATGCTGCGCGTGTTCGACGCCGCGGCGCTGGTGGGCGCGTCGGCCGTATGCGGTTTCGTCGGCCGCAACATCAAGCTCGAGATGGACGAGAACCTCGTCATGTTCGAGCAGGAATTCATCCCGCTGCTGAAGGAGGCCAAGGCGCGCGGACTTTCGTATCGCGTGGAGCAATGCCCGATGC
>JAEZCN010000230.1 GCA_023433515.1 Pseudomonadota bacterium | reverse complement strand
GTGTAAAAAGTGGGGATTAGTTTCCCTCGCGATCACGGCTCACCAATCCCCACTTTTTACACCGGCACCTTTTCCCCACTCTTCCACAGGCCGCCGGTCTTCCAGGCGTTGAAGGCCCAACGCAGCCAGCGCACGAGCGCGAACGCCATCCAGCTCGCCCAGGCGAAGAACAGCAGCCGGTAGACCCACATCGGTACGCTGTAGATGGCGGGCGTTTCGAGCACGCCCGTCGTCTGGTCCTGGAACCAGTTGAACGTGTTGCCGTACGAGTTCATGCCGGCGACACCCATGTCCGGCGCCGACAGCAGGCCGTTGCGGATGCCGGAGAACACCAGCGTCGTGACCGCGATGACGGTGAACGCCGCCAGCAGCACCTGCATCGTGTTGAAGCGCCACGCTCGCATCTGCGGCGCGAACTGCCAGCCTTCCCGCCAGCGCATGACGATGAGCCACGCCGCCGTCAGCGAGAACACCCACCACGACTGCGTCGACAGCCCGAGCCCGAGCAACAGCCACTCGGCGAAGCGCAGCGGCGAGCGCGACCAGCGGCCGAGCAACCACGCGATGGCGACGAACACGGCGAGTTCGCCCCAATAGAGGAACGCGGGCCCGACGCCCGGGCCGCTCGCGAACAGGGGCCAACGCGACTCGGGCAGCGTCACTTCCTGGCGGATGTTGCTCGCGGCCGAGCGCAGGTCGACACCGCCCGCCTTCGTGCGCAAACCGACGTCGCGCGACTCCTGCCACGCGACCATGACTCGGTGTGATCCCGGAGTCAGCGCCAGCGGCAGTTCGCCTTTCTCGGGCCGCAGTTGCACCGCCTCTCCGTCGAACGTCACCGCCGTCACGCGCGCGCCCTCGGGCAGCTTGATGGCGTGCCGCCCGCCCTGCGTGCTGCGGTAAGTGAAATCGAGCTTCGAGTCCGACGAGCGCTTGCCGATCCGGGTCTCGAGCGACACCGAATCGATGGCGAGCGTGGTGCCGCCCGCGGCTTTCGGCCGCGTGATACGCGCGACGAGCTTCTCACCCGGTCGCGGCGCGAAGCGGAACACCCATACCGGCGCGTTCACATTCTCCGGCAGCACCGGTGGGAATCCCTCGAACGTCACGTTCCATTGCGGGTTGACCACGAAGCTCCAGACCTCGCCGCGGGCCGCGTCATCGGGCATCGTGAGCTCGATGGTCTCCGAGCGCGGCAGGCCCGAACGCCATGTCGCGTAGTCCTGCCCGGCCGCGAGACCCACGAGCGCCGCGGCGCCATTGCGCACCTCGATACCCGGCGTGAGCACCGACTCCCCTGCGACGAGCGGAATTTCCACGGATACCGCGGCGCGCTGGGGCGCGACGCGCCACACGTGTGTGTCCGTCGTCCAGTCCAGATCGAGGTTGAACACCCGCTCGACGCGCACGAACGCCGGAAACTCGCTGCCGGCGGAGAGCGCCGCACCGGCGCGCTGCGTACCACGCTCGCGCACCAGCTCGAGCGCGCCCGCGACCAGGCGTCCTTCGTTGACGCCGCTCGCGGTCCAGCCGCGCGCGCTGACCTCGATCGTGCGCGGCGTCTGCGGGAATGCGAGCGGAATGGATTCCGCCGCGGCGAGCCGGCCGGTGAGCCGCACGGTGTGCGCGCCGGGCGTGAGCGGCACCCACAACGTCGCGTCGCGTTCGCGTCCCATGGCCAGCGATCCGCGCCCGTCGACACTGACCTCGTCGAGTTGCCAGCGGTCGCTCGCGTGCGGCATCGCCACCGCCATCGTCGCGAGCGCGCTGACCTGCAGCGTGACCTCGAGCCGGTCGCCATCGACGACCACACGGGCCGCGGCGATCTCGGAGCAATTCGGCGCGCAGCGCGGCGCGGCGGTGAGACGCGCCTTCAACTCGTTGAGCAGTTCGGTCGGCGGACCCGCGGGAGCCTGTGCCGATGCGGGCGCCGGCGCGCCAAGCGCGCCCGCGAACAACACCACGGCGGCGATGCTCGCCGTGTAAACGCCGGGCGCACGCGGGTCGCTCGACGACTTGGGCACACGCGATCCGGGCGGCCAGGCGCGGCCACCGAAACTCAGCAGCCCGAGCCACACGAACAGCACCAGGAGACCGATGACGCCGATCAGCCGCCAGAAGAACAGCGTGACGGGCCCGATGTAAACGAAGCGCACGGTGTCCGCGGCTTCGACCGGACCCGACCAGCCGTACTGATAGGACTGGAAGCGCCACGCCGGGATGCCGGGGCCCGCCTGCAGCACCGTGCCTGCCGCATAACGCTGGATCACCTGCATCGTGTTGATCCCCGTCGACTTCGGAATCATCACCGACTGCCTTTCCCGCTCGTACGGCGTTTCCTCGACGGCGTCCGCTTCCATCTCCGGCATTACCGGCGCGGGCGCGGACGCCTCGGCGACAGCGGCATCGGCAAACACGTCGTCGTGGCGCGCGTTGGCCAAGACGGGCATTCCGTATGTCGAAGCCTGGAGCTGCGGATACAACGCCACGCGCACCTGCGACCAGAGGAACGGGAGCAACGCGATCCCCAGCACGACGAAACTCAGCGTGCGGTACCCGCGCGCGATGCGCTGAAACCTTCCCGCCGGCGCGGTGCGCGCGATGGCGAGCGCCGCGAGCAGATTGCCCCACAGCCAGATGTACGCCGGCGCTTCCTGGTAGGTGAGCAGCAACGCGATCGCCGCGACGGCCGCCGGCACGCGTCCCGCGGTCCAGTACACGAAGACGACGATGATCAGCACGCCGAATACGTTCCACAGGCCCCAGTTCTCCCACCAGGAGCCGTACGCGAAATCCGCGCCGATCGCCGCGATCAGGCGGTGCCCCGGCGGCAGGTGCAGGGCGCCCTGGACGCTTTCGAAGCGTCCGTCCCAGCCGGTCGCGGGCATCGCGCCTCCGCCTCCGGTCTTGCGCGCCACGGTAGTTAGATAAAGGTTCGGCCGGCGCAGCTCGAGCCCGGCCCTGCCATCCGCGCCTTCGGTCACGAGCAGCTGCTGATCGCCCTCGGTGGCGCTCGCGAGCCGGAACGGCGCCTGCATGTCGAGACGCCAGTCGCGCCGCAACGTTCCGCGGATGTTGTCGACCGCCGTGAAGCCGTCGTGGTTGAAGTCGAGCCAGAGCTGCCGATTCAGGTTCAGCCGGTTGTCGTCGGCGTTCGCGAGCCCGCGGCTGCGTTCGACGACGCTGAGCTTGTCCTGCGCTCCCATGCGAAACGCGGGGAACTGGCGCCACTCCGGCGGCACGTTGGCCTGCGCGGGGTCGATGCCTTCGGCGCCCTCGGCGGCCGCGATTCTCGAGGAGTCGTTGGACGCGAAACTCCAGACTTCGTCGCGCGCCCAGGCGCCTTCCGATTTCGCCGGACGCGCGAGCTCGCCCGCAACCGTCGCGCCGCGCGCATTCAGCGTGATCTCGTGACTGCCGGGACGCACCTGCACCCGCAACGTGCCGTCGCGTTCGAGTCGCGCGGGCAGCGCGCCCTCGAGGGTCAGGGGCGTGAATCCTTCGGGCAATACGCGTGCGAGCAATTCCTCGCGCGCGTCCCCGGCGACATTGAGCCGAATGCGCGTCGTGAGTCGGACCGGAATCTCGTCGGTGACCAGCCGATAGACCTGCACTTCCATCGCCGCCGGTTGTTCGGCGCTGCGACGCTTGCCGAGCCACACCGCACCATCGGGGCGCTCGGGCTGCGTCACGCGCTGGCCGTCGACCGACAGATCGACGATCGCGGTCGATCTCGGCAGCGGCAACGCTTCGGGGCGCGCGCTCCATTCGAACCGTGCCGAGATCGCGTGAGTGCCGGCCGCGAGCCGCAGCTTCGGCACGTTGCCCACCGCGACCACGGCCGCGACCTGGCCATTGACGCGCACATCTCGCGGCCAGTGTTCGGTGTCGCCGGGCAACTCGACCCAGCTTTCCGCGTACACCTGCCAGCGTTGCGAGAAGCGGCCACCGCGCGCGTCGACCTCGAGCGAGAGGCGTTCCGGCCAGGTGCACCGAAAGACGCTTGCGTCCATGGGACCGGGCCGAGGGGTCGCGGAGGCGAGGAAGGGACAGCGCCGGAATTCCTCGCCGTGCAGCACCCAGCCTTCCCATTCGCGCAGGGAGTCGGGCACCGCCTGCTGCGCGTGCGAAGTGATGGAACCGCAAATCGCCATCGCGGCCAGCGCCGCGCGTAAGAAAATGCGCATGGGATGCCCTCGAACCCTCGCTACCCCGAGTTTAACAACGCCGCGCCCCGGACTACTGGTCTAACATCGCCGGCACCATGCGCACCGCCAACGACGTACTCGAGTTCTGGTTCGGACAGGGTCCGTTCGACGCCGGACGGCTTGCGGAACGCTCCGCGTTCTGGTTCAGCACGGGCGATCGCGAGACCGTCGCGCACAACGACGCGCTGATCCGCGAGACACTCGAGCCCATGCTGGCTGCCGCCGCGCGTGGCGAGTTCGCCTCCTGGGCATCGAGCCCGAAGCGCCGGCTCGCGCTGATCCTCCTGTACGACCAGGTGCCGCGCAGCGCCTACCGCGGCACGGCCGCGGCCTATGCGTTCGACCGCGAGGCCCTTGCGTTGACCGCCGAGGGGATGCAGCGCGCGGCCGACGCGGCGCTCGAGCCGATCGAACGCGTGTTCTTCTATCTACCGCTCGAACACGCGGAGTCGATGGAGGCGCAGGACGCGTCCGTCGCCGCGATGGATCGGCTGGTGCGCGAGGCGCCGCCGGAGCTCAGGGACTATTGCGAGTACTGCGCGAAGTTCGCGCGCTCGCACCGCGAGATCATCGCGAAGTTCGGGCGGTTTCCGCATCGCAATGCGGTATTGAAACGCGAGAGCACGCCGGAAGAAGCCGCCTGGCTCGCCGCGGGTGGCGAGAATTTCGGCCAGGCTAGTCGGTGACGTCGGGCTCGAAGAAGCACCACTTCACTTCCGGAAAGTTGGCCTTGATCGCGCGTTCGAGCGCGTTGAGATTCGCGATCGCACTCTCGACGTTCTGACCCGGCGTCATGCGCACCTTCACCGCGAGCATCACCTGCGGACCCAACTGGAACGTGATCGCGTTCAGCAGGTCCTCGATGCCGTCGCTCGCCTCTATCTGCTTGCGAATCGCCTCCTGCAGTTCCTCTTCCGCCGAGCGGCCCACGATGAGGCCCTTCATGCGGATCGCGATGAAGATCGACACGACGATCAGCACCACGCCGATGACGATCGAGCCGAGCGCGTCGAACATCGGATTGCCGGTCGCGGCGGACAGCGACACGAACACGAACGCGAGCACGAGACCGACCAGCGCCGCGACGTCCTCGCCGAGCACGACGACGAGCTCGGCGTTGCGCGTGGACTTGAGCCAGGCGCCCAGCGCGCGGCCCTTGCGCAGTTTCTTGATCTCCCGCAAACAACCGATCGTCGAGAAGCTCTCGAGCACGATCGACACGCCGAGCACGAGCAGCGCGATCCAGGCCTGGTTGAGCGGTTCTGGCTCGTGAAGTTTGTGCCAGCCTTCGTAGATCGAGAACATGCCGCCCACGCTGAACAACATCAGCGCGACGATGAAACTCCAGAAATACGAGATCTTTCCCTGCCCGAGCGGATACTGCGGGCTCGCGGGCCGTTGCGACTGCCTGAGTCCGATGAACAACAGCACCTGGTTGCCGCAGTCCGCGAACGAGTGGATGGACTCGGCCAGCATGCTGCCCGAATTCGTGTAGATCGCGGCGCCGAGCTTCGAGAGCGCGATGCCGAGGTTCGCGAGGAACGCGTAGAGGATCGCCCGCGCGGAAGAACCGTGGTCTGCCATCTATCACTTCGCCGCGGGCGAGAAATCCGGATTCGAGATTTTCATCTCGGTCACCGACCCGTATTTCGCGGCGGTTTCGCGGATCTTCGACGCGTCGCCGATCAGCACGAATACGAGATTCTCCGACGGTGGGAACGCATCCGTGGTCACCGCCTCGGCTTCCTCGAGATCGACTTTCGCGAGCGCGGGTCCGTAACCCTCGATGTATTCCTTGCCGAGTCGATAGAACTCGAGGTCGGCGAGCGTCGCCGCCCAATGCGCGGCCGTCTCGAGCTGCAACGGAAACTGGCCGAGCACGTAGGCGCGTGAGGACTCGAGCATTTCCGGCGTGAGCGGCTCGTGCTTGAGCCGCTCGAGCGTTTCGAGCGTGAGGTCGAGCGCCTTGCCCGTGTTGTCGGTCTGCACGAACGAGCGGATCGCGAACTCGCCCGGCACGGAGCCGCGCGTGAATCGCGACGACGCGCCATACGACAGTCCCGACTTGATGCGCAGCTCGGTGTTCAGCATCGACGTGAAACGTCCGCCGAAGACCGTGTTCACGAGATCGAGCGCGGGCCGGCCGCTGTAGTGGCGATCCACGCCGACGTTGCCGATCCAGAAATACGTCTGCACCGCGCCGGGTGCGTCGATGAGCACGACGCGGCGGCCCTGGGCGCGCGGCGCCGGCTTCAGCTCCGGTAGTTTGCCCTTCGCCTTCGTCCAGCCGCCGAACGCCTTGGTCAGCGCCTGTTTCATCCACTTCGGATCGAGGTCGCCCGCGAACACCAGCGTCGTGCGGTCCGCGCCGAAGTACTGGCCGAGATAGGTCATCACGTCTTCGTGTTCGATCGTCGCGAGCGAACGCTCGCTGCCGCCCTGCGGTCGACCGAAGGGATGCGCTCCGAATAACGCGGCCCGTCCGTAGATGCCGACGATCTGCGAGGGATCGGAATCCTTCGCGGACTTGATGAACTCGATCTCGCGGTCGCGGTAGTCGGAGAGTTCCTCGAGATCCATGCGCGGTCGCATCAGCGCGTCGGCGATCAGCTCGATCATCAGCGCGCGGTCGCGCGCGAGGAACTGGCCGCCGATCGAAATCGCTTCCGCGCCGGCCGCGGCGCTGAAACTGCCGCCCACGCCCTCGACCGCGTCCGCGAACTCGAACGCGTTGCGCTGGCCGGCGCCGCGATCGAGCAGGCCCGCCACCAGCGACGCGACGCCCGGCTTGCCGGTCGGATCCGCGAGCGCGCCGCCGCGGACGAAGCCGCTGAACGCGATCAGCGGCACTTCCTTGCGCGGAACGAGGATGATGGTGAGGCCGTTGGGCAGTACGAAGCGCTGGTGCGCGGGCACCTTCACGCCCACCGGTGCGGCGGGCGCTGGCGCGGCCTGCGCCGCCGCGAACAGGAACGCGCCCAGCCAGAACGCGAGCAATCGCATGGAAAGCATCCGGTACTTCATGGCTGCGCCTCCGCGTCGGCCGCCGCGGGTGCAGGTTCGGATTCCTCGGTAGTCAGCGGGGCCTGCAGGACTCCCACCGTGCGGCGGTTCTTGGCGAACACCCGCTTCGCGGCCTCCTGCACTTGCGCCGCCGTCACCTTCTCGTACACCGCGGGCGAGTCGAACAACTTGCGGTAGTCGCCTTCGAACACTTCGTACGAGCCGAGCAGCGCCGCCTTGCCGTTGATCGTCGCGAGCTGCTTCCAGAATCCCGATGCGTAGAGGTTCTTCGCGCGCGCGAGCTCGGCTTCGGTCACGCCGTGGGTGACGACGTCGGCCAGCGCGGCGTCGAGCGCCTGCTCGACTTCGGCGACGTTCGCGCCTTCGGGCAGCGTGAGGGTGAGCCACGTGAGGCCGGGATCGAAGCCCTCCATGTAGTGGCCTTCGACTTCGATGGCGAGCTGCTTCTCCTCGACCAGCAGGCGGTTCACGCGGGAGGCATTCCCTTCGACCAGGATGCTCTGCAGCAGGTTGATGGCCGCGCTGTGCGGATCGTTCGCGGGCGGCGACTTGTAGGCGACGTACAGCAGCGGTGTCTGCGCGGGTCGTTCGATGTACACGCGTTTCTCGCCGAGCTGCTCGGGCTCCCGGGTGCGCACCGGCGGCGGCGGTTCCTGCCGCGGAATCGGTTCGAGATATTTCTTCGCGAACGCGAAGGCCTCGTCCGCGCTCACGTCGCCGACCAGGATCAGCGTGCAGTTGTTGGGTGCGTAGTTGGTCTTGAAGAACGTCTGCAGGTCTTCGATCGTCCAGCCCTGGATGTCGGAGGGCCAGCCGATCGTCGGAATCTGGTAGGTATGCGCGACGAACGCGGTGGACTGCACCTGCTCCCACAGGAATCCCGCGTTGTCGTCTTCGACCGAGAGTCTGCGCTCCGAATACACCACGCCGCGCTCGCTTTCGACGACCTTCGGGTCGAAGGACAGGTTCGCGAGCCGGTCGGATTCGAGGTCGAACGTCAGGTCGAGCGCGCTGCGCGGGATCCAGTTCTGGTACACGGTGACGTCGTCGCTGGTGTACGCGTTGTTGGAACCGCCCCGCGCCTCGAGCAGGCGATCGAACTCGCCCGGCGCGCGCTTGCTCGTCCCGTTGAACATCATGTGTTCGAAGAAATGCGCCAGCCCGGTGATGCCGGGGACTTCGTTGCGGCTACCGACGCGCACCCAGTTGTAGAACGCGACGTTCGGAATGTCGCGGTCGGTCCAGACGATGACCTTCATGCCGTTCGCGAGGGTCATCGACTTCACCTGGTCCGCGCCCGGAACCCGCGGCGGCGAGGTTGTTTTCGGCGCGGCGGTGGCGACGGCGGCCAGGCACGAGAGCAGGAGCACGCTCAGGTTCCTTGGACGGGATGGCTTCGACATGCGGCACACCTCGAATTTGAGAGGCCGCAACTCTACCTTCTCGGAACGCCCGAAAGAAAAGCGCCGCACACGGGGGAAGTCGTGTGCGGCGCGAAGAAGCGAACACCGGGGAAGAGTTGTTCGCAGTTCTTTTTGAGGTCAGGGGACCCACTCGAGACCGCGCTGCCCACTCGATTGCGCGCGGTTGCGGATGGGGTATGCCTTACCTCGAAACCCTGATGGACTGGATCGCGGTGAGCTGCGCGCGAGCGAGCCGCGCATCGATCGGCGCGAAACTCACGCTGCCTCCGCGGCGGCGCTTGACCAGCATTCCCGCCAGCACCGGCCGCGTGCTCGCGACACCCTGTGCGTGGGGAAGAATCAGCGTCACTGTCGATTTCGCCATCACGGGCTGGAGTAAAGCAACGCCTGTGCCAGCCCGAACATCCTTTTCGGATCAGGTACTTACGAAAGTGGCTGACTTAAGGGGCCCGGCGGAAGTGACGCGCAGCGTCACTATGTGACGCGGTCGATGCCCGGAATGTTAGTTGCTGCCGACGTTCTGTCAGGTAGTCAGCGCGGGATGATCACGACGCAGGCCTTGTCGGCCGCCTTGAGCCCACCGCACACCGCGCGTGCCTGCGCTTCGTCGCGTACTTCGGCCTGCAGTCGGTAGATGGGCTTGCCCGAAGCTTCTCCGACCACGACGCGCGGACTCAGTCCGTCGAGCGTGCTCGAGGCCGCCGACTGCAGCTTCGTCCACTGCGCATTGGCGCGCTCAGCCGTTGAAAATGCGCCGAGTTGAACGCCGAATCCCGAGCTCTGGGGGACCTCGGCGGGTGGCGTGACGCCCGGTTGAGGAAGGTCCGGGCCCGCTCCGGGCGCACCTGGCTCGATGCCACCCACGGCGGGCATCTGCGCCGTGGCGAAGTTGTCAATGCGCACTTGCGCTTCCGGTGCCCACTTTCCGCCGGGATGCTGCGCGAGGAATTGATGGTAGGCCTCGAGCGTGTCGGTTTCGGCGGCGGCGCGCCAATCCTTCTCCTCGGCCAGCTGCTGGAGTCGCTCGCGCGCGGCGGCCACCTTCGGACTCTCGGGATATGCCGAGACGAACTGCGCATACGACTCGGGAGTATCCGCGGCCTGCGCCGAACGCCAGTCGCTCTTTTCGCGGCTGCAGCCCGCGGCGAGCACGAGCAGCGGGATTGCGAACACCGTCACGAGAGTACGATTGCTCATTGGATTATTGTAAACGCGGTACCGCCCCCCGGAGTGAAGACATGAGCGACGAACCCAAACGCAGGCTTGCCGATCGACTGGGCATGTCGCCGACCGTGATTTCCGAGAGCACGACGGTCGTCGGGGACGTCGAGACGCATGGGCCGCTCATGGTTTCGGGCCACGTCCGCGGCAACGGCCGCATCGGCGGGACACTCAGTATCGGCAAGACCGCCCACTGGGAAGGCGACATCGAGGCACGCCAGGCCGTGCTCGCCGGCAAGGTCACGGGAAGGATCGTGATCGAAGACAAGCTCGAGATCAGCTCGAGCGCGGTGATCGCCGGCGAGATCGTCGCCAAGGTGCTGGCGATCGCCAACGGTGCGCGCATCGAGGGCGAAGTCACCGTCACGAGCGGCAAGCCCATCCTCAAGTTCGAAGAGAAACGCGCGAGCTAGAAGAATGGGGGCAGCCCCCCTTTCCTAGCAAAAGGGGTCAGCCCTATTCGACGACTTGTTGCGCTCGTCAAATCAAGGGCTGACCCCTTTTGCTGGGAAAGGGGGGCTGCCCCCATTCTTAGTTGCAGGACGTCAGCGAATTCACCCAGGTCGTCAGTAGTTGCACGCCGTCCGTGTCGACCGTGTGTTTCGACAGCGGCGGCATCGCGTCGGCGCCGGTGCGATTCA
>JAEZCN010000084.1 GCA_023433515.1 Pseudomonadota bacterium | reverse complement strand
CTGAGTCGGATCGATGTGCTCGTCGACGCGCGACTCGACCGGCACGGCGATCCGCAAGCCCGCACGCTGCGCGGCGCCGCGGCGATCGCCAATGCGCGCCTCGCATATAACTACTTCCAGGAATGGTCGGCGAGCCCGCGTTGGCGGAAACTCGCGGCCGCGGGTGCGCGCGTCCAGCGCCTGCTGTGGGCTTCGACGTCATCGAAGGATCCGGCCTATCCGGACACGAAATACGTCGAGCCGCTCATCGCGCCGCAGACCGTCACGACACTGCCGCCCGCGACGCTCGACGCCTATCGCGATCACGGAAAGCCGGCGGTGCGCATCGAGCAGGATCTCGACGAAGCCCGACGTGTGGTGGAGCAGCTCGGCGAGATCGGCATCGACCTAGACGAGGTCAGCATGCAGCTCGAACGCGAGGGCGTGCGCAAGTTCATCGAGCCGTTCGACAAGCTGCACCGCTCGCTCGAGCAGCGCGCGCGGTCCCTCGCCGCGGCCTCCTGAACCCGCAGCGCTTGCCTGGAATGAGCAAGCTGCGCCTCATCTGGAGCAATCTCGTTGGAAGTTTCTGGCTCATTCCGTCGCTGATTTTCGCGTCGGCCATCGCGCTGGCGTCCGTCTTCGTCAGCCTCGACAACGGAGAAATGCGCGACTGGATGAAGGAGTGGCCGCACCTGTTCGGCGCGAAAGCCGAAAGCGCCCGCGGCATGCTCTCGACCATCGCCGGATCGATGATGACCGTCGTCGGCGTGACATTTTCGATGACGCTGGTGACGCTGGCGCTGGCGTCCAACCAGTTCGGCTCGCGCCTCATCCGCAACTTCATGCGCGATCGCGTGATGCAGGTGGCGCTCGGCACCTTTGCCGGCATATTCATTTATTGCCTCATCGTCCTGCGCACGATCCGCGGCGGCGACGAAGCCTTCGTCCCGAGCCTCGCGGTCACGTTCGGATTCGTGATCGCCATGGCGGGCATTTTCGTGCTCATCGTCTTCATCCATCACGTCGCCTCCGGCATCCAGGTTTCGAACGTGCTGGCTGCCGTCGCCGGGGAAACCATGGCGGCGGCGGATCACATGATGTCCGCCGAGGGCGTTAGAGAAGAGGACGGCGGAGCGCGCGAGCCGCCGGATGCCGGCCTGAGCGGCTGGCACCCGATCGCGTCAATGAGAACCGGCTACGTACAGGGCGTGGCCATCGAGGGACTCGTCCGCTGCGCCGAGGCTTGCGACGCAGTGATTCGTATGGAGAAGGGAGTAGGCGAGTTCGTTGCGACCCATACGACGATCGCGTGGATTTCCGCGTCCGGACCGCCTGACGAGGATCTCAAGGCGAACGTGCGCGACGCGTATTCGGTCAATCGCTTCCGCACCATCGACCAGGACCCCTCCTTCGGCGTGCGCCAGATCGTCGACATCGCGCTGCGCGCGCTGTCTCCCGGCATCAACGATCCGGCCACCGCCGTGATGTGCCTCGACTATCTATCGGCGGTCCTCGCGCACGTGGCCGGCAGGCCCTTCCCGCCGGCGCGCCGCTGTTCCGGCGGCCGACTGCGAGTCATCGCGATCACGCCGACCTTCGAGGAGCTGCTCGACGACTCGCTGGACGAAATTCGCGCCAGCGCCCGCGGTAATGTGAAGGTTCTCGACGCCCTCGTCGTCGTCGTACAAACGGTCGCGGAGCAGACATTCGATGCGGGCCGCAGACAGGCATTGCGCGAGAAACTGGATTGCCTCGACGAGTTGTCGACGGGCATCGAGTCCTCGCTCGATCGAAAGCGGTTTCTGGAGCACCTCCGGGATGTGCAACGTTCGATCAGCGAACTGAATCCGCAGAAACAGCTTAGTTAGTCGAGACTCGCCGCCAGCTTTCGCAATGCTCCCCGAGGATCGGACACGATCGGGTCCCCGTGCGAGACGATGATCCGGCGCAGGTCTTCGCGCTCCGCCCACTTGCGAAACTGCGCGGACACTTCGCTCTTGTGCTTGCCGATGGACAACTTCACCGGCACGGGCACGTGCGGCTCATCGCCCGCGAAGCCCATCATCCGCAGCAACCAGCCACCGACGCCGCTCTCGCCGTGAATGTCGCCGATCAGGTCGTTCACGATGAGCGTCAGGCCGTCCGCGCAATCGACTTCGAGCACGGAGTCGTGCGCGATCTCGACATAGCGCACGCCCGAGTCGTGAAAGTCCGGCGAGCTGGTGTCGATGCGCACGACCTTGCCGATCTTCTCGGCGCCGCCACGCGGCGCCACGACGCCGATGTCCGGGTAGCGCTTTGCGTAGCTAGGCGCGTCGAGCCGGTGCATCTGGCTCGGCACTACGAGATAGGCCGGGCGACCGAACGCCTCGAGCTCGTCCATGCCGTACTCGTCGAGTGCGATGGCGCTGAAGATGATGAGGTCGCCCGACGCGAGTCGCACCGCGCTCATGCGCCGCGGCAGATGCACCAGCGGCATCGCCAGGTCGCCGACGACCGTCAGGATGCGGTCGTTGATGCGCGTCACCTCGCCGTGGGGCAGAACGGTCCAGTTTTCGTGAGGGGCTGTCATGGGGGCAGTGTGTGCGGGCGGGCCGGACGCGTGCTGTCGGACCCGAACCCGATTTGAGGTGGAGACGTTCCCGCTGGAACGTCGTCTGCATCAGCTGACGAGCTTCTCGGCTGCGGGCCTCCGCGAATCAGCGAACGAGCTTGTCATAGTCGGCGTGAGTGCCGATCCAAATCCATTGAATTCCGTTCGCCACGTCGTGCCCCAGCGCGCGATAGTGCCTCCCGACGCGCACAGACCAAAGAGCGCCTATCCGTTTGAAATGCAACGAAGGGTGGCGCGGATCAGACTTGAGCAGTTTGAAGTTTTTATCTGCGAGCGCGCGAATGTCTGCGGGCAGGCTGTCGTACATCGCCCAGAAGGATGGCGAAGCGTAATGCGTCAAAGCTTGCGGCTCTTGCCGCGTTCAAATTCGACCTTCGCTTCGGAGACCATGTTGTCCAGTTTGCCCGCGACCGCATCCGCTTCGATCTGCGTGTCCCAGGCGGCCCAGTCTTGTTCCAGCATCCACTCACGCAGCTCAGCGAATTCCGAAGCCGAGAGTTCCCGGATCTGCTGTTCGATGTGGTCGACTTTGCGCATATAGATTCGCGTCAAATGAGTTGCCGTTCGACCTCGGAAAAGACCT
>JAEZCN010000061.1 GCA_023433515.1 Pseudomonadota bacterium | reverse complement strand
GCCAGGACTCGCCGGCCTTGCCGCTGAAGTCCCCGCGTTTGAGGAGCCTCGAAATCTTTTCCCGACAGCGCAGGTCGAGCGCCCGGGCCTCCGAGGAGAGTTCTCCGTCGTCGTGAACGGCGACGGCCAGACAATCGACCGGCAGCTCCGCGAGCGCCTTCGTCCAGATTTCAAACTGCATGGTTCGGTTCTTCCCCGGAGGGCGGCCGTGCTTTAAGGTCGCGAAGTGTAACTCAAGTCTGTTTGGGTGGGCGTTTGCTGCGGATACTCGACCGCTACATCCTGCGTGAAGTCGCCGTCACCTGGCTCGCGGTCACGGGCGTCCTGCTCGCCATTTTGCTCACGAACCAGATCGCGAGGGTGTTAGAGCGCGCGGCGGAAAGCCAGTACCCGCGGGGAGTGGTGCTCGAGCTGATCATGCTCGGGGCGGTCCAGAACCTCGCGTTGATCGTACCCGTAGGGCTGCTGCTGGGAATCGTTCTCGGGCTCGGCCGCCTCTACCACGACAGCGAGATGACCGCCGCCCAGGCCTGCGGAGCAGGGATCCGGCCGGTCCTCGGACCCATCCTGGGCTTCACGGCCGTGCTCGCGGCGTTCATCGCACTTATTTCCATGCATGTCGCGCCGGCGGCGGCGGCCCGCATACTCGAGCTGCGCAGCGAAGCCTTGCGCGCCGGCCAGTTCGCGCCCGTCAGCGCGGGACGGTTCCGGATGTTCGGCGGCGGCAGTACGGTGGTGTACGCGCAGGGCGCCGAGAGCGACGGCACGTTGACGCGCGTCTTCGTCGAGCGGAATCGAGGCGGTCAGATCGAGGTCGCGCTCGCGCAGCGGGCCACACATTCTTATTACGAGGACGGCAACCTCCAGGTGATCACGCTCTTCGACGGCGAGCGCTTCGAGGGCAAGCCCGGAGAGAAGCGGTTCCGCATCGTGCGTTTCGCGGAGAACAGCATCCCGGTACGGCTGCCGGCTCTATCCGGCGGCGCCGTGGCGCTCGAAGGCCTGCCGACCGCGGTGCTCGCGCAATCCAGCGATCCCAAGCTGCGTGCCGAGCTGCATTTCCGCATGGCATTCCCGCTCATGGCGGCGGTGCTCGCGGTGATCGCGGTGCCGCTCGCGCGCCTGCGTCCGCGGCAGGGACGTTATGCGCGCGTGGGTTTCGCGGTGCTGATCTTCTTCGTGTACATCCAGCTCACGATCGCGGGCAAGATGTGGATCGCGCGCGGCGTCGTGCCAGAGTGGTTAGGCCTGTGGTGGGTGCACGTGATCGTCGGCGTGCTCGCGGCCGCGATCCTGTTCATCCCCGGTTACCTCGCGCGCGCGCGTTACCGGCGCAACATGGCGCGCGACCGTCTGCCCGCCGGCGGGCAGGGTGCGCCGGCGTGAACCTGCTCGACCGCTACGTGATCCGCGCGATGCTGGGCGGCGTGCTGGTCGTCATGGCCGTGCTGCTGACGCTGCTCGCGCTGTTCCTGTTCGCGAACCAGCAGGACGACATCGGCATCGGCACCTACACCGCGCTCGATGCGTTCTGGTTCGTGTTGCTCAACATTCCGCAGCAGATCTACGAGCTGCTGCCCATCGGCGTTCTGATCGGCACGTTGCTCGGACTCGGCCAGCTCGCGCGCGGCAGCGAGCTCACGGTGATGCGCGCGGCCGGTGTGTCCGTGTGGCGAATCGCGGGGTCGGTCGCCATGGCCGGCCTGCTGCTGGTCGCGCTGGCGGTGTTGTGCGGCGAATTCCTGGCCCCGCCGCTGCAGTCGATGGCGAAGCAGCAGAAAGCGCTCAGCAAGTTCTCGAACATCAGCTTCGCGAGCCGCGGCGGCGCCTGGGTGCGCGACGGCAATCTGCTGATCAACGTCATGCAGCAGTCTGGGCGCGGCGAGTTCGGTGGCATGCGCGTGTTCGAGCTGTCGCCGGATCACCGGCTCGTGTCCATGTCGACCGCGGCGACCGCCACGGTCGAGCCGGACGGCAGCTGGCGCCTTTCGCAATACGCGACGACGCGCTTCGACGGTGAGGAGATCAGGTCGGCCCACGAGGCGAGCCGCGAGTTCTCGTCGGCGGTCGGCGGAGATTTCCTCGGGCTGACGGTGGTCCAGCCGCGCGAGCTCGAGACCCGCGTGTTGTTCGGGCTCATCCGGCACCTGCGCGAAAACGGTCTCGATTCCGCCGCGCAGGAGTTCGCGTTCTGGTCGCGCATCGCGCGAACCACCGCGATCCTGTTCGCGGGCCTGCTGGCCATCCCGTTCGTGTTCGGCAGCCTGCGATCGGCGGGATCGGGCGCTCGCATGCTGGTCGGCGTGCTGATCGGCGTATCGTTCTTCTTCGTGCAGCGCACGCTCGAGAGCGGCGCGATCGTATTCCAGGCGAGCCCGGCGCTGCTCGCCTGGATGCCGACGGCATTGCTGGCCGCAGTGGCGCTGTTCCTCGTGGCGCGCACGCGGTGAGGCGTCGCGCCAGCTCCGGCTACTTGCTCTCGAGCAGCTCTTCCTGCGGCTTGAACAGCGACTCGTACTTGTAGAGCGGGATCTCGAACTCGACACCCGCGGTTCGGGCCGCGAGGCGTTCGGAGGTTTGCGCGCCGGGCTTGGGCGCCTCGGTCGCAGCTGCGGGCGCAACCGGAGCAGAAGGGGCGGCAGGCGCCTTGGCAGGCTCGCCCGAGGTGTCCGACGAAGTCGTTGACGCGGTCGCGGCCGATTGCGGGAATTGCGCCGCCAGCGCGGGATCCCGCCGCGCCGAGACGCTCACGAATGCCTTGTCTGCCTCGCGCCGTCCCGCCAATTCGATGACCTGGCCATCGAACGTGCGGAACGTGGCCCGATCCGTCGCGGCGGGCGCGGGCGAAGACGCGGTGCGCACGTCGTCGAAATTGAACGACACCAGCGCTCCGGCCTGGCCTTCGAGGGACATCGCGGTGAGCGGAGTGCGGCCGCGCGGAATCGGGCTCATGACGAGTTCCGAGTCGGGCTGCTCGCGCTTCAGTAGATAGGCCGGTCCGTTGGCGGGCTTGATCGAAATGTCGTGGACCTGCGCGGCGGGAATGTCCGTGAGCAGGCGGTCTATCCAGCGCTTCTGGTCCGGGTCGACCGTGAGCGTCGGCTCCGCCAGTGCGCTCGCGGCCTCCGTGGGCTTGCGCACGTAAACCGCGCTGCCCTCGGCACTCTTGCCGACGAGGAGGGGCCAGGATTTCTTTCCGGCGACGACCTCGACCAGGGTGCTGGTCGCGGTGGGCGTGTCCGCGGCTTCGACCCCGAGCTTCGGGTAGTTCGCCGGGTCGCTGGTCTTGCGCTCGACGATCGCGAGGTTCGCGAGCGCGAAGGCGAGATCGCGCACGCGTCTGGCGTCCGCCGGGTAGTTGCGCTCGGCGACCGTCCAGCCGTCGGCCTGGCGTTTCAGCGTGGTGCGGCTGCCGTCGCCGCGCGAGATGCGGATCTCGTCGATCTCCGCGAGCGCGCCGGCCAGGTCCGGAAACATCCGCTCGCCCGACTGCACCGTCTGCTGGCGCGTGCGGCTCGCGTTGAGCCAGATTCCCGCGACCAGCAGCACCACCGCCGAGACGGCGAGGATGGTGAGCTTCCGTCGGTTCATGACGCCGCTCCCTTGCGCAGCATCGCGATCGCGCTGCGCCGGCGCTTGCGCCACAGCGCCATCGCGACGGCGATGAGCGCGAACACGCCGGGCACGACGATGATGTTGACGAACTTCACGCGTGCGCCGAGCCGTTCGATGTCACGGTCGAGCCCGGAGGTGACCGAGCGCAGCTCCTTGCGGATGCGCAGCTTCTGTTCTTGGAATCGCTCGATCTCGCGCGCCTGGTCGGGCGACAGCAACTCGTCGCCGGGTTGCGCGCTCTGCAGTTTGCCGAGGTTCTCCTCGGTCTGGCGCAGTTGTTCCTCGAGCTCGAGCTCGGTGGAACGGAATTGCGCGGCGGCCGTGCGGCGCAACTCCTCGAACTTCTCGAACGGGCGCGAATAGGACGCGCGGCCGCGGATGCTGATGAGATCCGAGCTGCCGGCGAGATTGTCGAGCGCGTTCCAGACCAGCTTGCCGTTGTCCGCGAAGGACCGTGAAATCATCTGGCCGAGGAAGTTGCCCGTCTGCACCCACATGAAGTCGGAGAGCAGGTCGGAGTCGGCGATCACCACGACGTTGATCGGCTGGGAGGAGGCCTCGAGTGCGTCCGAGGCCGCGGTCGCGCCCTCGGGCGGACCGTCCGGATAGGCGCTCGATGCGTTGCCCGAGATGCGCGCGGCCACCACCTGCTCGCCGCTGGGCTTGAATCCGTCGCGCAGCGTCGCCGGGTCGGTGAGCATCGCGAAGCGCTGGCTCGGCAGCAGGCCCGCCTGCGCGCTGGAGCGGATCAGCGGCTCGAACTGCAGCTTGCCGCCTTCCTTCGCTTTCAAACTACCCGCGGTCGCGAGGTTCACGCTGGTGAGCGTGCCCGTGATCACGTCGCGCGCCATGGCCGTGTCGTCGAGGCCGAGGATCGCGATGTGCTGGGCGGGCGGATCGCCTTCGCGCATCGTCACGCGCAGCCCGCGTTCGAGATCGACGACCACCTGGTTGCGGTCGAAATCCACGCCCCAGGCCGAGAGCAGCGGCTCCAGGCTGGACGACTTGTCGGCCGCCATCGCCGCCATCGGATCGGAGGGATCGGCGCCCGCCGCATCCGCCTGCGAATTCGGATCGACGAACGCGAGCACGTGACCGCCGCGCATCACGTACTGGTCGATCGCGTACAGGGCCGCGGGCGGCAGGTCCTTCGGGTGAACGAGGACCAGCACGTCGACGTCCGAGTCGATCTTGCTGACCGAAACATCGAGGTCGCGCACCGTGTAGAGCTGCTCGACCTGCTGATACACGACCCACGGCGGACGCGGGCGACCGGTACGCATGTCGAAGTCGCCCTGCATCGGCAGCGACGACAACCAGCCGACGACGGGGCGTTTGCTGGTGGATAGTCCGTGGATCAGCTTGGCGACGTCGTATTCGAGCTGCTGCTCGAGCTGCGAGTCCAGGAACGGGATCGACTGCTTGCCGTCGGTGGAATTGGTTGCGGCGAGTCCGAGGTAGATGTTGTCGCCGCCGGCGCGCACCGGCGAGATGCCGAGCTCCGTCGCGCGGTCTTCCTCCTCGGTGAACGGCTGAGGATCGATGACCTTGAGCGCGAGCTTGCCGTTCGAGCGCGCCACGAGATCCTCGAGCAGTTCGCGCACGCGGATGCCGTAGTTGCGGATCTGCGGATTCGGTGTCGCCGTGCGCTCGGAGAAGAACAGGTACAGGTTCACCGGCTCCTCGAGATTGGCGACGATGTTCTTCGTGCCTTCCGAGAGCGTGTAGACGTTGTTTTCCGTGAGATCGATCTGCGCGCCGCGCAGCAATGTGTTCGCGAGCAGCATGATGCCGATGAACAGCACGCCCACGATGGCGAGTACGCCGGCTCCGATGGTGGATTTCTTCATGACTATCGTGACTTGCGTGATTCGAGCGCGACCGCGCTCGCGGCCAGGAAAAACGCGATGACGAGCGTGAAGTACAGGACGTCACGCAGATCGAGCACGCCCCTCGTGATGTTCTCGAAGTGCGTATAGAAGGAGAGCGCCGCGATGCCCTCGGTGATCCAGGGCCAGGCCCAGCTGCGCGCGACGTCGAGCACCATCGGGAACCCGGCCATCACCAGCAGAAAACACACGAGGAACGCCAGGATGAACGCGATCACCTGGCTGCGTGTCATCGCGGACATGAACGAGCCCACGGATAGATAGGCGCCGGCCATCAGGAGGCTCCCGATATACGCGGCGACGATGACTCCGTTGTCCGGCGAGCCCAGCCAGTTGATCGTGATCCACAACGGCGTGGTGAGCACGAGCGCCAGCGCGATGAACAGCCAGCCCGCGAGGAATTTGCCGAGCACGGCCTGCCACATCGTGATGGGCTGAGTGAGCAGCAGTTCGATGCTGCCGCTGGCGCGTTCCTCGGGCCAGAAGCGCATCGAAACCGCGGGTATGAGGATGAGGAACAGCCAGGGCAGCAGCAGGAAGAACGGCCGCAGGTCGGCCTGTTCGATCTCGAGGATCCGCCCGACGTAGAACGTGAGCAGGCCCTGGAAGAAGAGGAAGATGGTGACGAACACGTACGCGAGCGGCGTCGCGAAGTAACTCGCGAGTTCGCGGCGCATGATGGTACGCACGGGATTCAAGGGTTTCTCCTGTCCATTCCAGGGAGTCAGGCGGCGACGGCGCGGAACACGTCTTCGAGGCGGCCGGACGGCGCCTGCGACTTGAGCGCGGCGGGCGTGCCGTCCGCGACCAGCTTGCCGTGCGCGATGATCACCGCGCGCGTACACACCGCGTCGACCTCTTCGAGGATGTGCGTCGAGATGACGATGGTCTTTTCGCGGGCAATCTCGCCGATGAGCGCGCGCACTTCGTGCTTCTGCAGCGGATCGAGGCCGTCCGTGGGCTCGTCGAGGATCAGCACCGGCGGATCGTGCACGATGGCCTGCGCGAGTCCCACGCGCCGCTTGAAGCCCTTCGACAAAGTCTCGATCGACTGCTCGAGCACGGGTTCGAGCTGCAGGCGGCCGATCACGTAATCGAGTCGCGACTTGCGCCGTTCACCCTCGAGGCTGCGCAGGTCCGCCATGAAGGAGAGGAATCCCCGGACCGTCATTTCGGCATAACTCGGCGCGCCCTCGGGTAGATAGCCGAGGGCCGCCTTGGCGGCGAGCGGTTCCGAGAGCACGTCGTGCCCGCAGATGCTGGCAGTGCCCGCGGTGGGCGTGATGAAACCCGCGATCATGCGCATCGTCGTCGACTTGCCTGCGCCATTCGGGCCCAGGAATCCGAGCACTTCGCCCGGCTGCACCGAGAAGGACAGGTCGTCGACGGCTACGAGGCCGTCGTAATGCTTGGTCAGGTTCTGGGTCGTGATCATGGCAGAGTTCCGCGACGCCGGGGCCGGGGATTCTGCAAAAGGAAGGCGCCGCCTTGCAAGGCGGCGCGAATCGGCGTCTTACTTGCCGCGCCGGGAAACGATCGCGTCGATCTGGTCTCGATACGTGCGCAGGATGCGGCGGATCTCCGAGGGTGCGGGGCGCTCGGCGAGCCGTGCGATCATCTCGGCGAGCTCATGCCACTGCTTTCCCCAGCCTAACAAGCGCACCGCGTCCGCGATGACGACGTGTTCCATCTGCGTGACGGTGGTCGGCGGTTTTTCGGCCGGCTTGCGGGGTTTCGCCGCCGCCGCGCGCGGGGGCTCGCGCCGCAGCTTGGCCTGCGCGAGCTTCGCGCCCGAGAGCGCGGGCATCTGGCGGGTGGTTTCCGCGGTACGCCGGTTCTCGGCGGGGCGCGGATGCGCTTCGACGATGCGCCGGTTCTCCGTTGTCCGTCCCGTGGATTCGCGTTCGCGCGCCGGCACGGCGGCGGGTTTGGCCGCGAGCACGTCGCGGCGTTCGCCCTCGGGCGTCGCGAGCGGGATGAATCGTTCGACCGACGTCAGTCCGACGAGCGTCGCGAGGAAACCCATGATCTCGATGGCTTCGATGCAGGCGCGGTCGCCTTCGAGCTGCCGCTGCGCGACGATACGTTTCAGCGCGAGGATGCGCTTGCGCGCGAGCTGGATGATCCAGCGCTGCGGGCGTTCGTGTTTCGGCCAGGGCTGAACGTGCCAGTAACGCTCGTCGTCGAGCGCCGCGTAGCGGGCGTGCAAGTCCAGGCTGGCCTGCCAGCGGTCGAGCAGGGTTTCGAGCTGCGGGGGATTCCCCGATGCGAGGTCGTTGGCCATGCGCGCGAGGTTAGCGCCGATGCGTCCAGGGGCGCGCGATGTGGCGCACACCTTGGGTCCGCCGGCGCCGCCATTGTGCGCAACAGCACGTCAGGCCGTGGCATCGCGCCGGGAGGCACGCCCGCGATCCGGCTCTCCACCCCGGGTGGCCAGGGCCGCCTCGATCGCGAGCCGGTATTGCAACGCCAGGTTCGCCCAGCGGAAACGCTCGACGCGCGCCCGCGCCACATCGGAGGCGTGGCCGAAGATCATCTTCTCGAGCGCATGACCGATGCCCGCGACGTCGGCGGGTTCCACCGTGACTCCCGCTCCGCTTTCGGCGAGTAGTTCGAACAGCGCCGCGCCGCGCGGCGCGAGTCCGAGGATGGGGCGGCCAGCGGCCATGTAGTCGTACACCTTGTAAGGTGTGGAATAGAGCATGTGATCGCCGACCACGGCGAGCAAAACGTGCGCACGCTGCAGGACCGGCGCGAGCTCGGCCAGCGGCACGCGCGGCAATACGCGGACCAGGTCCGAGAGTCCCGCCGCGCGGATGCGCGCCAGCTCCGGGGCCGGCAGGTCACCGTAGGTAGTCAGCATCCACTCGTGCCCCGGCTGGCGCGCGGCGAGCTCCCGCATCGCCGTGAGAACGGGGACGAGCGAGCGCCCGGTGAAGATTTCTCCCGCATGCACGATGTCGATGCGCGCGGCCGCCGCGGATGGCGCCTGCGCGCCGGGCTCGCGCGCGTCGAAGCCATTCGGGACGACGTAGTTCTGCGCGCTGTTCGTGAACGGAAAGAACTTTTCGAACGACTCGCGCATCGACGGCGTGTTCAGCACGCGCACGGCGCTTTGTCGCACGAGCCGGGTTTCGATACGGCGCGCGAAGACCTGCGAGACGCGGCCGCGCCGCCAGCGCGGCCAGTCGTAGCCGCTCCACGGATCGCGGTAGTCGAGGATGAGCGGCCAGCGAAGCGCACGCGCGATGCGCGCGCCGGCGATCAGCGCCGACTGCGGGGGAGAGGTCGCGATGACGACGCCGGGCGGCAGGTCGCGAGCGATCGACAGCGCCCGCGCGGTGGCCGCGCGGGCCCAGCCGTATTCCCAACCGACCGGAGCGAGCGCGCGTCGCGCGAACGCGTTCACCGCGCGGCGCGCGAAACCGCCGCCCGCGAGCGGTAATTCGATGGGCTCCGCGACCCGGTGAATGCGGCCGCTCAGCGGCAGCGTGTCGTCCGCGTCGCCGTGCGGGGAGCCGCGCCGGTCGCTGGTCACGACGTGCACTTCGTAGCCGAGCTGCGCGAACTCGCGCGCGAGGAAACTGAAGCGCTTCGCGCCGACCGCGGGGCTCGGCGCGAAGTGATAACTGACGATGAGCAGGGTGCGGCGCACGTTCATGCCGCCTTGCGGCGCAATGCGCGCACGATGTAGTCGTATTCCTCGCGCAGGATCAACCGCACCGCGACCGTGTAGACGAGCCCGAACACGGCGAGCGCGCCCAGCACGTGGAGCGGCGTGCGCGGCAGGGTCGTGATCAATGCGTGCATCACCCCGAGCGCGCCCAGCGAGGCGACCAGCGCGAGGCCCAGCTTGCCCCATTCGCCGAGCGCCGAGAGCGGCAGCTGGTATTTGCGCATCACGCGGCGGCCCAGGTAGTAAGACGTCCACGTCTGGCCGACGACGAGCCCGAGCGTCGGACCCCACAACCCGAACTTCGGCATGAGCGAGAACAGCAGCACCGCGTTGATGCCGAGCGCGACCGCGTTCGAGATCGCGAACGCGGCGTTGTCCTCGATGGCGCGCAACGGCACGGAGAACTGGAACGTGTGGCGGACCATGAGCAGCAGGAACACCTGGAAGAAAGGCGTCGCCGCGACGTATTCGTCGGTGAATGCGACGCGGATGAGCGGCTCCGCGAAATACGTGAGCAGCAGCCAGGCCGGGCAGATGAGCGCGAAGACCAGCGTCTGCGCGCGCCGCCAGAGCCTGAGGCCGTCGGCCGGGTTGCGTTTCGCGCGCTTCACCATGTCCGGGAAGATCACGTCCGACAACGAGGTCTGCACGATGTTGACCAGCGGCACCTGGTAGGCGGCGGTCGTGTACAGCGCCATCGGCACGGGACCGAGCTGCATGCCGACCACGACCTTGCCGAAATCGTTCGCCTTGTTGAGCAGGGAGCCCAGTCCGAGCGGCGCGACCAGCCGGATCTGCTCGCGGAACACCTCGTGTTCCCAGCGGAACACGAGCAGTCCGTGCAATCGCAGCCACACGTAGATCGCGACGTTCTTGAGTCCTTCGGCGATGACGATGGTCACGAAGATCATCTCGACGTCGCCGAACCAGTAGGCCGCGCCGAGCAGCGTGCCGAGCCGCCACACGGTGACGATGAGCGTGTACGCCATGACCTGCGTGGATTGGCCGTGCGCGAGCCAGTAGGCCACGAGCACTTCGAGATTGAGGAACAGGAACACGTAGACCGCGAGCAGCAGCCACGACGAGGCGATCTCGTCCGGGACTATCCACTGCCGCGACGCGGCGACGATCAGCGCGCTGACGAATCCGACCATCATCATGAGCACGGTCGTCTTGGTGATGTCGGTCGCGGCGCGTTCCGGTGTGCGCGCGATGAGGTAATTGAGATTCGCGGACAGGGCGAATCCGCCCAGCGAGGTGATCAGCATCGCCGTCGCCATGAACTGGCGATACCGGCCGTACTCGACGATGTCGAGCATGCGGACCAGCAGTAACGGACTCAGCAACGCGAGCGCCTGGTTGAGGAGGCGCGCAGTGCTCAGCACCACGCCTCTCGAAACGAATGAGCTCACGCGCGGAACAGCCCTGAATTCTTGTGGGAGAGCATTGTCGTGCGGCAGTCAAATGCGTCGCTGTCGGACAAGGTAGGGACGCGCCTACATGCAATCCGGCAGCCCGCGCGCCCGAATCAGGGCGGCGCCGAAACGACTTCGCAATGCGCGGTGCGTAGATTTGCGTGCCGACGAAATGACAGGGAGTTCGTGATGAACCAGAAGATGAGGACCGCCGAAGTCTCGATCCGCCTCGAACCGGCGTTCACGACCTCGAGACTCACCGCCCTCATCGAACTCGCCGCGACCCGCCTCGTGCAGCAGGGTCTGCACGGCGCCCAGGCTTCGGTGGGGGTCTCTACGAACGTCACTCACGCGGCACCCGCGCTCATCGCGGGAAGGTTCAGCGGCGCGAACGTACGCGCGGTCGCGACGTTGCGCGCCGTCGAAGGAAGGCAGCACCTGGCCGCGATCGATGTGTTCGACGAATCGGGGTTGATCGCGAGCGCCGAGCACACGCGTGTCGTCGTGGATGGCCGCGTAGGCCGGAGCGAGCCGGTACCGCTCGAGACCTGAGCGTCAGTCCCCGAAGCGTCAAGCGAAGGCGAGGGCGTACACGCCGAGCGAAACGAACGTCAGGGCTGCGATGATGCGCATGGTCTTCAGCGGCACGCGCTTCACGAGCGCATCGCCCGCGAACACCACCGGCACGTTCGCGATCAGCATGCCGATCGTCGTCCCGATCACCACCGGCACGAGCGTCTCGAACTGCGCGGCGAGCGCGACCGTCGCGATCTGCGTCTTGTCGCCCATCTCGACCAGGAAGAAAGCGAGCGTCGTCGCGAGGAACACGCCGTAACGGCGCGGTACCTTGTCCTCGTCCGGCGCGCCGTCGGGAATCAACGCCCACACGGCCATCGCGATGAAGGAGATTCCGAGAATCCAGCGCATCGCGTCCGGCCCGATCACCTGCACCAGCCATGCGCCCACCAGTCCCGCGAGCGCGTGATTGAGCAGCGTCGCCGCGAGAATGCCGAGCACGATGGGAATGGGAGCGCGATAACGGGTCGCGAGCAGCAGCGCCAGCAATTGCGTCTTGTCGCCGATCTCGGCGAGCGCGACGACGCCGGTTGAAACGAGCAGGGCTTCCATGGGGCGGTGCGCAGTGTGCCCGGAGCGATGCGCGGGTTCCATCGGGGTTTTTCGCCCCAATTCGCGGGCGATTCCGGATCGAAAACCACGGGCGCGCGTCGCGGTCCGGCGCCAATTAGTTAGGCAGGAGCAGCCCCGTTCGAGACCTCACGCAAATGTACAGTCGCGGCGACGTGCCGTCCTTCGTCGGCGAGCCGTGGCCGCATCTCCTGCGACTCGTCCTCGATGTGGAAGCGCGGGCGTCGTTGCCGGAAGACCGCAAGAAGCCGCGCGAGCCCGCGTTTCGCCGCTTCGTCGATGCCATCGTGCGCGGCGCCGCGAACAGGGGTCAGGAACGGCCGGTTCCTGGCCTGCGACCGCCGTACGAACGTAAGTGCTTGATTAGATGGCGCTCCCTACCGGATTCGAACCGGTGTTACGGCCTTGAGAGGGCCATGTCCTGGGCCTCTAGACGAAGGGAGCGTCTGTTTGGGCAGGTCCAGAATTCGAGCGCGGTAGTATATGCGCCGCTTTCCACAAGCCAAGCGGAACTTTGAAGTCTTGAACGACGATTTGCGACCCGACGCGGCCCCACGGCCGCCTGCACACATCATCCCCCGTGCCGAACATTCCATATCGCGTTCCGCGATCTCTCCGAACGCGTTGCGCGTGCTGTATCGATTGCGGGAGGCGGGCTACGAGGCCTTTCTCGTAGGTGGATGCGTGCGCGACCTGCTGCTCGGAATCACCCCCAAGGATTTCGACATCGCGACCAGCGCGCTGCCCGAAGAAGTGAAGCGCGTGTTCCGCAACTGCCGGTTGATAGGCCGGCGGTTCCGGCTCGCGCACGTGTTCTTCGGACGCGAGATCGTCGAGGTCGCGACCTTCCGCGCGCAGACCGCGCCGGAGCCGGGCGCCGAGGTGGTCGAGCCGCCCGCGGATCTCGACGATGACGAGGTAGTCGAGGACGATCTCGACGACGATCTCGACGATATCGTGGAAGGCGATGAGGGCGCGGTGCTCGCGGAAGCGGGGCCGCACCAGACCGGATTCCATGGCGGACGCGAGATCGCGTTGCGCGACCGTTCGCGCCACGCGGGCGCGGGCGACGACGATGACGAAGACCGCGTCACCGACGAACACGGCCGCATCCTGCGCGACAACGCGTACGGCACCATCGACGACGACGTGTGGCGACGCGACTTCACCGCCAACTCGCTCTACTACAACATCGCAGACTTCTCGATCTGGGATTACGCGGGCGGCGTCGAAGACATCAAGGGGCGGCGCCTGAAGCTGATCGGCGATCCGGTCACGCGGTATCGAGAAGACCCGGTCCGCATGCTGCGCGCCGCGCGTTTCGAGGCGAAGCTGGGTTTCACGCTCGACGGCGAGACGGGCACGGCGATCCCGCGCCTCAAGGAACTGCTCGGGAGCGTGCCGCCGGCGCGCCTGTTCGACGAAACGTTGAAACTGTTCCTCACGGGTCACGGCGCGCGCAGCCTCGAGGTGTTGCAGTCGCGCGGGTTGTTAGGCGAACTGCTGCCGACCGTCGCGGCCTATCTCGAGAAGCGCCCGGACGGCGCCGTCGCGCGGTTGGTCAAACAGGGTTTGATCAACACGGACCAGCGCGTCGCGCAGGGCAAGCCGGTAACGCCGACGTTCCTGTTCGCGTTGCTGCTCTACGGGCCGATCGCGGAGATCATCGAGAAGCAGCCGCAGGAGAAGTGGCACGACATCGCGACGATTGTCGATGCCGTCGATCGCGCCGCGCGCCAGGCGCAGGGCCGCATCACGATTCCGAAGCGGTTCTCGCTCGGCGTGCGCGAGATGTTCGCGGCGCAGCCGCGTCTCGAGCAGCCGCGCGGCCGGCGCGCATTGCGCATGCTCGAGCAACCGCGTTTCCGCGCGGGCTTCGATCTGCTGCTGCTGCGCGCGGACATCGGTCTCGCGCCGCGCGAGATCGCCGACTGGTGGACCCGCGTGCAGGAAGTGTCGCAGACCGACCGCGAGGCGCTGGCCGACGCGATGGCGCGAGAGCCGCGCGCCGCGGGTGAGGGAAGTGGGGGTCGCCGTCGCGGACGTCGCCGGCGCCGTGGCCGCGGTCGCGCTCCCGCCGCTTCATGAACGCGGCCGCGCGCGATCTGGCCAAGACTCGGCTTGCCGCGCACTGGCTGCCGGCCTACGTCGGCGTGGGCAGCAATCTCGACGAGCCCGCGCGCCAGGTCGAGCGGGCGTTCGAAGCGCTGGCCCTGTTGCCGTCGACGCGCTTCGTGCTGCGCTCGCCGCTGTATCGGACGCCGCCGTTCGGCGAAGTCGTGCAGCCGGCATTCGTCAATGCCGCGGCGGGATTGCTGACCCGACTCGCTCCGGAAGACCTGCTCGCGGCGCTGCGCGCGATCGAGCGTGACCTCGGCCGCCTGCCGCCGCGCGAGCGCTGGGGCCCGCGCGTGATCGATCTCGATCTGCTCGTGGTCGGCCGCGAGACGCGAGCCACCGATTCATTGAAGCTGCCGCACCCTGGCATCGCAGAGCGCGACTTCGTTCTCTATCCACTCGCCGACATCGCGCCCGACCTCGAAGTGCCGGGTATCGGGCGCATCGCCAAGCTCAAGGAACGCGTGGCCGACCGCGGCGTCCAGAAACTGTGAGCGTTACGGACGTCGAGACAGCGCCGGTCGCGACTTCGCCGGATCTGCCGGTGCAGCGCTACATCGTCGTCGAAGGTCCGATCGGCGTCGGCAAGACGAGTCTCGCGCGCAAGCTCGGCGATTCGCTCGAGGCCGAGCTCGTGTTGGAGCAGGATGCGCAGAATCCCTTCCTCGAACGCTTCTACAAGAGTCCGAAGTCGGGCGCGCTACCCGCGCAGCTGTTCTTCCTGTTCCAGCGCGCGCAGCAGTTGGGCACGCTCAAGCAGCAGGACCTGTTCGCGCCGCGGCGCGTCGCGGACTATCTCTTCGAGAAGGATCGCCTGTTCGCGAGCCTCACGCTCGACGCGGCCGAGATGGCGCTGTACGAGCAGGTCGCATCGCGGCTCGACGTCGATCCCCCACGGCCGGATCTCGTCGTGTACCTGCAGGCGCCGGTGGAAACGCTGCTGCAGAGGATCTCGAAGCGCGGCATCGCGTACGAAACTTCCGGCATCGACGCGGGTTATCTCTCGCGTCTCAACGACGCGTATGCGCGGTTCTTCCACGAATACGACCGCGCGCCGCTGCTGATCGTCAACGCGGCGAACATCGATCCGGCGCACAACCAGGCGGATTTCGACGAGCTGGTGGGCGCGATCCGGCGCATGAAGAAGGGGCGCATGTACTACAACCCCCTGCGTCACGGTACCATCTAGCCGCCAACGAGACAGAGGGGTTCCAGCGTGTATACGCATCTCGAGCAACGCGATTCGACGCGACCGCCGGTTTCGCTGGCCACGCTCGACAAGATGAAGCGCGAGCAGGAGAAGATCGCGTGCATCACCTGCTACGACGCGAGCTTCGCGGTGCTGGTGGATCACGCCGACGTCGATCTCGTGCTCGTCGGCGATTCGCTCGGCATGGTGCTGCAGGGTCACGACACCACCGTGCCCGTGACCATGGACGACATCATCTATCACTGCAAGGCGGTCGCGCGCGGACTGCATCGCCCGTTCCTGGTCGCCGACCTGCCGTTCGCGAGTTATCCGACGCCCGAGATCGCGCTGGCGAATTCCGTGCGCCTGATGCAGGAGGGCGGGGCGGAGATGGTGAAGCTCGAGAGCGGCATCAACCAGCTCGAGATCGTGGAGTTCCTCGCGCACCACGACATCGCGGTGTGCGCGCACCTCGGCCTGAAGCCGCAGTCGGTGCACAAGACCGGCGGTTTTCGCGTGCAGGGTCGCAATGGCGAAGCCGCGCGCCGGATGCTCGAGAACGCGAAGTCGCTCGAATCCGCGGGTGCGGACATCGTGCTGCTCGAGTGTATTCCCTCGGAGCTCGGCAAGGAGATCACCGACTCGCTCGAAGTGCCGGTCATCGGCATCGGCGCGGGACCGGATACCGACGGGCAGATCCTCGTGTTGTACGACGTGCTCGACATCACCACGGGCCGCAAGCCGCGCTTCGTGAGGAATTTCATGGAGGGCGCGAACTCGAACCTCGACGCGCTGCAACGTTTCGTGCACGCGGTCAAGCAGAAGACCTATCCCGCACCCGAACATGAATTCCATTCCTGAGCCGCGCCGCGCCGGCATGGCCACCGTCATGACGATTGCCGCCGTGCGCGAACAGGTCGGGCGCTGGCGCGCTGAAGGCCGGCGCGTCGTGTTCGTGCCGACCATGGGCAACCTGCACGCCGGCCACATGAGCCTGATCGAGGCCGCGCGCCAGCACGGCGACAAGTTCGTCGCGAGCATCTTCGTGAACCCGATGCAGTTCGGTCCGAACGAGGACTTCGCTCACTACCCGCGCACGCCGTCCGCCGACGCGAAGATGCTCGAGGCCGCGGGCTGCGACCTCATGTTCATGCCCGACGTCGGCGAGATCTATCCGAACGGCGCGGACAACGCCACGCGCGTCGAGGTGCCCGGCATCTCGGAGATCCTGTGCGGCGAATTCAGGCCCGGACACTTCGAGGGCGTCGCGACCGTGGTCGCGAAGCTGTTCAACATCGTCGACCCGGACGTCGCGATCTTCGGCGAGAAGGATTACCAGCAGCTCACGGTGATCCGGCGCATGGTCGCGGACCTGTGCCTGCGCGTGCGGATCGTCGGCGCACCAACCGTGCGCGAGAGCGATGGACTAGCGATGAGCTCGCGCAACCAGTATCTCGACGAGCAGCAGCGCGCAATCGCGCCGGCTATCTACCGGCAGCTGAAGCAGGCCGTGGCCGCGCTCGAATCGGGCGTGCGCGATTACGCGGACATCGAAGCGGCGGGGCGCGCGGCTCTCGACGGCGCCGGGTTCCGTACCGACTACTTCAGCGTCCGCGACGCGCGCACGCTCGCTCCGGCGAGCCCGGATACGAGGCATTTCGTGGTGCTCACCGCGGCGCGGCTCGGCAAGGCACGACTCATCGACAATCTGGTCTTTCAGGGCTGAGTTTACTCAGGGGACGCCCTTTCCCTGGGCTGACGCCCACTCTTCACGCCGCCGAAGCGGCGGCGTCCGAGTGATTGCGCCGGTGGTGTTCTTCGAGGGCCCACGCTACGTGCTCGCGCACCAGCTCCGACGGGTGTTCGCGGCGGGCCTCGAGGGCCATCACGATTTCATCGGTGGTCGGCGCATTGCCCAATGCGACCGCGATATTGCGCAGCCAGCGCTCGTAGCCGATGCGGCGGATCGCCGAGCCTGCGGTGCTCGCGAGGAACTCCTCCTCGGTCCACGCGAACAACTCGCTCAACCGTGACGCGTCCAGCCGGTGCCGCACCTTGAAGTCCGGGTGCGCGGCCGCGCGCGCGAACTTGTTCCATGGGCAGACGAGCTGGCAGTCGTCGCAGCCGTAGATTCGCGAACCGATCATGCGGCGCAGCTCCACCGGGATGGCGCCGTGTAACTCGATGGTGAGGTAGGAGATGCAGCGGCGCGCGTCGAGCTGATACGGCGCCGTGATGGCGCCCGTCGGGCAGGCGGGAATGCAAGCGGAGCAGGTGCCGCAATGCGCGCTCGCGGGTTCGTCGACCGGCAGCGGCAGGGTAGTGAGGATCTCGCCGATGAAGAAGTATGACCCGGCATCGCGCGCGATCAGGTTGGTGTGTTTGCCTATCCAGCCGATGCCCGCCTTGCGCGCCAGCGCCTTCTCCAGCACGGGACCGGAGTCGACGAACACGCGATGACCCATCGGTCCGACGCGCGCGACGATGTCGTCGGCCAGTGCCTGCAGCGAATGGCGCATGAGCTTGTGATAGTCGCGGCCGAGCGCGTAACGGGATACGTAACCGAGATGCGGATCGCGCAGGGTCTGAAACGCATCCTGCGCGTCGCCGGGCCAGTAGTTCATGCGCGCCGACAACACGCGCAGCGTGCCCGGCACCAGCTCGTCGGGACGTGTCCGCCGCGTGCCATGTCTGGACATGTACCCCATCTCGCCGTGCCGTTCGTGCGCGAGCCAGCGCGCCAGGTGCGCAGCATCGACGTCGAGATCGAGATCGCTGACGCCGAGCGCATCGAAGCCGCGCGCGCGTGCGAGCTTCGCGAGCTCGAGAGTCATCCCGGCAAGGTCGCGGTCCGTCGGCTGCGGGTGTGGGTTGGGATTCATGCGGCGCCGTCAGTATAGTGCCCGCACATGAGCCGACCGACCGCCATCTACTCCGCAGCGCAGGTTCGCGCGCTCGATGCGTGGGAAATCGAGAAGCGGCGCGTGCCGGGATACACGCTCATGACTCGCGCGGCCGAAGGTGCGCTCAGGATTCTTCGCGCCCGCTGGCCACAGGCCAAACGGATCGCGGTGGTGTGTGGCGGTGGCAACAACGGCGGCGACGGCTACGCGCTCGCGCGCCTGGCGCGCGCGGCCGGGCTCGAGGCGCTGGTGTTCGCGGCCACTCCGCCCGACAAGCTCGCCGGCGATGCGCTGCGCGCGCAGGAAGACTTCGTCGCCGCGGGCGGACTCGCGCATCCGTTCGCGCCCGAGGCGTTGACCGGGAGCGACGTGATCGTCGATGGCTTGTTAGGCACCGGCGCGAAGGGGCCGCCGCGTCCGGACGCGCTCTCGGTCATCCGCGCGATCAACGCCGCGCGACGACCGGTGCTGGCGCTCGACATTCCGTCGGGCGTCGATGCCGACACCGGGGGGGTGCACGAGGCCGTGCGCGCGGAGCTCACGGTCACCTTCGTCGCGTTCAAGTCCGGCCTGTTCCTCGGCGACGGTCCGGAATACGCGGGCGTGACGCTGCTCGACGATCTCGGTGTGGTCGCGCCGGTGACGCCGGAGTTCAAACCCCTGATGAAGCGCATCGACGAAGGCGAACTCGCCGCGGCGCTGCCGCGCCGGCGCCGCGACACTCACAAGGGCACGAACGGGCGGGTGCTCGTCGTCGGCGGCGGTCCGGGCATGCCGGGCGCGCTGCGACTGGCGGGCGAGTCGGCGTTCCGTGTCGGCGCGGGGCTCGTCACCGTCGCGGGTCATCCTGACAATCTCGTCGCGGTGACCGCGGCGCGGCCCGAGCTCATCTATCTACCCGCGACACCCACGTCACTCGAGACCGCGCTGAGCTCCGCCGACGTCGTCGCCGTCGGACCCGGCCTCGGGCAAACCGACTTCGGCCGTCTCATGTGGTCGATCGTCTCGCGCGCGACCGTGCCCGCCGTCGTCGATGCGGACGCGCTGAACCTGCTCGCGCAGAATCCGGTGAAACTCTCCGCCGAATGGATACTGACGCCGCATCCGGGCGAGGCCGCGCGCCTGCTCGGCACCGACACACGCGCCGTGCAGTCCGACCGGCTCGGCGCCGTGCGCGCGCTGCACGCGCGTTACGGCGCGGTCACCGTGCTCAAGGGGGCGGGCACCCTGGTCGCGAGCGGTCCGGTCGACGCGCCCGAGATCCATGTCTGCGAACGTGGGAACCCGGGCATGGCGACCGCGGGCATGGGCGACGTACTCACCGGCGTCATCGCGGGTCTGCGCGCGCAGATACACGACAGCGCGATCGCCGCGCGCGTCGGTGTGCTCGTCCATGCGCTGGCTGGAGATTCCGCCGCGCAGGGAGGCCAACGCGGCCTCATCGCGAGTGACGTCATCGCGGAGCTGCGTGGCTGGGTGAATCCATGACCGGAGAGATGCCGCGCGTGTGGATCACGCGGTCAGGCGAGGAGACCGAGGCGCTGGGGGCGAGTTTGTCGGGTACGCCGCCGGCACCTGGGGTGGCCTGCCGGATCGTCACGCTCGCCGGCGAGCTGGGGTCCGGCAAATCGACTTTCGCCCGTGGCGCCCTGCGCGCGCTGGGCGCGACCGGCCCGATCAAGAGTCCGAGCTACACGCTGCTCGAGCTGTACGAACTGCCGGCCGTGACCGTCGTGCACCTCGATCTCTATCGGCTGCTCGACCCCGATGAACTCGAAAACCTCGGTTTGTCCGACTACCACCGCCCCGGTTACCTGTGGTTGATTGAATGGCCGGAACGCGCCGCGGGTAGATTGCCCCGGGCCGACCTCGAATTCGTGTTTTCGATCACGCCCGACGGTCATCGCATCGAGAGGATTGAAAAGTTTAAGCCAGATAAGTAAATTCCACCGTAGGTGAATCCTGGAACTCCATGATGGAGAAGGATTTTCGGGGAGACCTTCTTGGGGAAAAGAGTCGCGGTTTGTTTGGCGCTGTGCGCGTGGGCCGCGACGGTCTCGGGCGTCCTGTCGGCCGCGGAAATCCGCGGCATCCGCATCGGCACTAACAACTCGGGTACGCGCGTCGTTCTCGACCTGAGCGGACCCGCCAGATTCAAGGCGTTCCAGCTCGACGGTCCCGGCCGCGTCGTCGTCGACGTTTCCCACTCGAAGCTCAAGCCAACTCTCGCGTTGCCCTCGGCCGAAGGCGCGGTAATCGCGGTGCGTTCGGGCAAGCAACCCAACAACGTCCTGCGGCTCGTGTTCGAAGTGAAGGGACCCGTCAAGCTCGCGACCGAGGTGCTTGCGCCCGACAAGGACGGCGGTCACCGGCTCGTCCTCGATCTCAACGATCCGAAGGGTGGATCGACAGCCACCGCGACAGCGGCGGCAACGGCGCCCGCGGTGCCGATTGCGATCCGCCCCGCGCATGCACCCACCGAAACGGGCCGGGACATCGTGATCGCGGTCGACGCGGGGCATGGCGGCGTCGATCCCGGCGCGTCCGGAAAGCGCGGCACGCGCGAGAAGGTCGTCGTGCTCGAAATCGCGAAGGCTCTCGCCGCACGCATCAACCAGGAGCCCGGCATGAAGGCCGTGCTCACGCGCGACGGCGACTATTTCATCAGCCTGCGCGAGCGGATCCTGCGCGCGCGTCGCGCGAAGGCGGACCTGTTCGTTTCCATCCACGCGGACTCCATCGCCGACCCGGACGTGTCCGGTTCGTCCGTCTACGTGTTGTCGGAACGCGGAGCCACCAGCGAGGCGGCGCGCTGGCTGGCCGAGCGTGAAAACGCGGCCGACCTCAAGGGCGGCATCAAGCTCGACGACAAGGACCCGGTTCTGCAGGGCGTGCTGCTCGACCTGTCGATGACCGCGAGCATTTCCGCGAGCCTGGTCGCGGCGGACAACGTGCTCAAGTCGCTCGACCGGATCGGGGAGGTGCGCAAACCCCGCGTGCAGCAGGCGGGATTCGTGGTGCTCAAATCGCCCGACATTCCGTCGATGCTGGTGGAGACCGCGTTCATTTCGAATCGCGAAGACGAGCGCAAACTGACGCAGCCAGCCCATCGCGCGAAGCTGGCGAACGCCATTTTCGCGGGCATCGAGCAATATTTCGCGGGCAATGCGCCCGACGGCACACGCCTCGCGGCAGCCCGCCGCAACGGCGGCGGCGCCACGCAGACCGAACTGCGGTAGCAACCCGCCGCGGCGGTAAGATGCCGGCTCCTTTCCGGGGCCCGCGCATGCCGATCCGCATTCTCGACAATCACCTCATCGACCAGATCGCCGCCGGCGAGGTGATCGAACGACCCGCGTCCATCGTCAAGGAGCTGGTCGAGAACAGTCTCGATGCGGCGGCGCGCTCGATCGAGGTCGAGATCGAGGGCGGCGGCGTGCGACTCACGCGTGTACGCGACGACGGCTGCGGCATTCCACCCGCGGAGCTGCGGCTCGCGCTGGAGCGTCACGCCACCAGCAAGATCGCCTGCGCGGACGATCTCGGCGCGATCACGACGCTCGGATTTCGCGGCGAGGCGTTGCCCTCGATCGCGTCCGTTTCGCGCTTCGAGATCATTTCGCGCCACCTGGACGCCGAGCATGCCGCGCGGGTCGGAGTCGACGCGGGCACGGTCGGCGAGCTCATGCCGGCGGCCCATCCGTACGGAACGACGATCGAAGTGCGCGACCTGTTCTTCAATCTGCCGGCGCGCCGCAAGTTCCTGCGCAGCGAAGTCACCGAGCAGGGGCACATCGTGCGGCTGCTCGAGCGGCTCGCGTTGTCGTGCGATCACGTCGCGTTCCGCCTGCGCACCGGCTCGCGCACGCTGCTCGACGCACCGGCGCTTTCCAACGGCGCCGGTCCGGCCGCGCGGCTCGCGCGCATCGTCGGCGAGGATTTCGTGCGGCGCAGTCTCGAGGTCGATCATTCCGCGGGGCCCGTGCGCCTGTTCGGGTGGATAGGCGCGCCGGCCGCCGCGCGCGCGACCTCCGACCTGCAGCACTGGTTCGTCAACGGCCGTGCCGTGCGCGACCGCCTGCTCATGAACGCGGTGAGGCTCGGATTCCGCGACGTGTTGTACGGCGGCCGACAGCCTGCCTACGTGCTGTACCTGGAAATCGATCCCGCGCTGGTCGACGTCAACGCGCATCCGCAGAAGCTCGAGGTCCGGTTCCGCGACAGCCGGCAGATCCATGACTTCGTGTTTCGCGCGATCGAGCGCCGGCTCGCGGGCACGAAGCCTTCGGGCGATGGGATCGCGCCCGCGGTGCATCCCACGATGCAGCCGGCGATGAACCCGTACGTGCATGCGATGCCGCTGCGCGGCGTCGGCGATGTTCCCGACGGCCCGCAGGGTAGTTGGGCCATCGCGGATTCGCTGCTGACCGCGCGCGCGGACGGCGCGTCGAATGATGCCGCGATGCCCGGGGCCGGTCCCGATGTTCCGGCCGGTGCGATGCCACCGCTGGGCGAAGCGCTCGCGCAGGTCCACGGCATCTACATCCTCGCGCAGAATTCCCACGGTCTCGTGCTCGTCGACATGCATGCCGCGCACGAGCGCGTGTTGTACGAGAAGCTCAAGGCGCAGGCGGGGCAGGCGGCGACACAGCTGTTGCTGGCGCCCGTGACCGTCGAGCTGAAACCCGATCAGCTCGATGCGTTGCTCGAGCAGCGCGACCAGTGGCTGACCGCGGGCTTCGACATCGAGCGGCTGGGTCCCGGCACGCTGGTCGTCCGTTCCGTGCCCGCCATGTTGCCGCGCGAGGACATCGCCGCGCTGATCCGCGACGTCGTCGCCGACGACGATGGGGCGGCCACGCATCATCTCGACGGCGCCACCGAAAGGTTGTTAGGCACCATCGCCTGCCGATCGGCCATCCACGCGCATCGCCGGCTGACGCTCGCGGAGATGAATGCGTTGCTGCGCCAGATGGAACAGACGCCGCGCGCCGACCAGTGCAATCACGGCCGGCCCACCTGGACACAGGTGAGCCTCGCGGAGCTCGACCGCATGTTCCTGCGCGGTCGCTGACGAGTCGTGACCGGATCGTTCGAAGCGCAGCCCACGGCCGCGCCGCTGGCGGTGATCACGGGACCGACGGGCACCGGCAAATCCGACGTCGCGATGCGGCTCGCGCGCGAATTGCCGATCGAAATCGTGAGCGTGGACTCCGCGCAGGTCTATCGCGGACTCGACATCGGCGCGGCGAAGCCCACGCCCGGGCAGCGCGCGGAGGTGCCTCACCACCTCATCGACATCGTGGATCCCGCGGCGAACTATTCGGCGGGGCAGTTCGTGCGCGACGCGGCCGATGTGATCGCCGACATCGAATCCCGCGGGCGCATTCCGCTGCTGGTCGGCGGCACGATGTTGTACCTGCGCGCGCTGATGGGTGGGATCGCGAGCCTGCCGGAGGGCGACGACAGCATCAGGACGCAGATAGATGCCGACGCCGGACGACTCGGCTGGCCCGCAATGCATGAAAGACTGGCGGCGGTCGATCCCGCGGCGGCGGCCCGGATCCACCCCAACGACGCGCAGCGGATCCAGCGTGCACTCGAGGTGTTTGCCGTTTCCGGGCGACCCATATCGGAGCTGCAGCGAACGACCCGTTCGGAGCTCGGCCGGGACTTCAGGGTTTTCGCGCTGATTCCGCCGGATCGCGCGGTCCTGCACGCGGCGCTCGCGCAACGCTTCGAAACGATGATGGCACAGGGATTTCTGGACGAAGTGCGTCTTCTGTATGCACGTGGGGACTTGACCGATGCGCACCCGTCGATCCGCGCGGTCGGATATCGGCAGCTCTGGGCTCACCTGGCGGGCAGCTATCCGCTCGAAACCGCGGTGGAGCGCGCCGTTGCCGCAACGCGCCAGCTAGCCAAACGCCAGATGACCTGGCTGCGTTCGATGTCCGACCTGGAAACGTTCGATCCCTATGATGCGCAAAGCTTTGTAGGCCTGCGCCAATCCCTGATTGCGGCCTTGCAGCGGCTTTGATTGCATTGCTGGACTGGGTCTGCGTGGTAGACTTCCGGCCGTACGCTTGCTTGAAAAATAAGGAGAACATCCATGGCCAAGGGCCAGTCACTGCAGGACCCGTTTCTGAACACTTTGCGAAAGGAACGAATCCCGGTGTCAATCTATCTGGTGAATGGAATCAAGTTGCAAGGCCAGATCGACTCGTTTGACCAGTTCGTAGTGCTTCTGAAGAACAGCGTGAGCCAGATGGTTTACAAACACGCGATCTCGACGGTAGTCCCGGCGCGCAACGTCCGCATCACCAACGATGACGGTACGACGATCGAGGCGGTCGCCGGAGAGTGATGCGGCTGGCGTTCGCACGCGCATCGACCCCTTTCTCGACTGACAAAGATGTTCGAGCGACCGCGCGCAGGTGAGCGGGCCGTGCTCGTGCGCCTCGGATTGGGCGCACCCGCGGATCCCGAAGACATCCAGGAGTTCGACCAGCTCGCGCGCTCGGCCGGCGCCATTCCCGTGGCGCAGGTTTCCGGCCGGCGCGACAAGCCCGATTCACGCTATTTCGTAGGCAGCGGCAAGGCCGAGGAGATCCGCGACATCGCGAACGCGCACGACGCCGAAGTAGTGCTGTTCGACCACCCGCTGTCGCCCTCGCAGGAACGCAATCTCGAGAAACTCATCGAGCGTCGCGTGCTGGACCGCTCGGGCCTGATCCTCGACATCTTCGCGCAGCGCGCGCGCAGCCACGAAGGCAAGCTCGAAGTCGAGCTCGCGCAGCTCAAACACATCGCCACGCGACTGGTGCGCGGCTGGACCCACCTCGAACGCCAGCGCGGCGGTGGCATCGGCAATCGCGGCCCCGGCGAAACGCAGCTCGAAACGGACCGCCGGCTGCTCGGCAGACGAGTGAAGACGCTCTCGGCGCGGCTGGAGAAGATCAAACAACAACGCGAGACCGGCCGGCAGCAGCGCGCGGAAATCCCGGTTCCCTCGCTCGCGCTGGTCGGATACACGAACGCCGGAAAGTCGACCTTGTTCCGTGCGCTCACCGGCGCGGATGCCTACGTCGCGGACCAGCTGTTCGCGACGCTCGATCCCACCGTCCGGCGCATCACGCTGCCCGGCAATACCACGGTGGTGGTCGCCGATACTGTCGGATTCATCCGCGAGTTGCCGCACGAACTGGTCGCGGCGTTCCAGTCGACGCTGACCGAGGCGCGCGAGGCGACGCTGCTGCTGCACGTCGTCGACGTCAGCGATCCGCGCCGCGACGAACACATCGACGAGGTCAACCGCGTGCTCGCCGAGATCGGCGCCGCGGACCTGCCGCAGATCCTCGTATTCAACAAGATCGACCGGATCGAATCGCCGCCGCGGATCGAACGCGACGAGTCCGGCCGTGCGACCCACGTCTGGATATCGGCCGCGCAGGGCCAGGGCCTCGATCTGCTGCGGGAGGCGGTCGCGGAGCGGCTGTCGCGCGTCGCGGTCCGCGCGCGATTGCGCGTCGCCGTGTGGGCCGGGGAGCTGCGGGCGCGGTTATATGCCGCCAACCTGGTGCTCAGCGAGCGCATCGCGGATGACGGAGCGTTCGAGATCGACACTGAACTGTCGGAATTCGAGCTGCTCAAATGGGCACGTGAGCCGGGGGTCGAAATCCTGGCGATCGCGAACGACTCAACTTGTACGGCCGCAGCCCCCTACCTACAATCTGCGCCCGCCCAACGCACCAACTGATCGAACAAGCTGACCCCTATGGCCTGGAACCAACCCGGCGGAAATAACAACAACCCCTGGGGTCGCAAACCCTCTCCGGGGGGCGATCTCGACCAGGCCTTCAAGGACTGGCAGAAGCGCATCGAATCGCTGTTCGGCGGTGGCGGCGGAGGCGGCCGTTCGTCCACGTCGTTGCTGGTCATCGGCCTCATCATCGTCGCCATCTGGATGGCGACGGGTTTCTACACGGTCGCGCCCGGTCATCGCGGTGTCGTGCAGCGCTTCGGCGCGTACCACATCACCGTGCCGAACGGCTGGGGATGGCGTTTCCCATGGCCTATCGAAACGGTCACCAAGGTCGACGTCGAGGGTGTTTCGTCCGCGAACATCAAGTCGCGCGTGCTGACCGCCGAGCCGAACATGGTCGAGCTGCAGGTCGCCGTGCAGTACCGCGTCAAGGACGCGGAGGATTTCCTGTTCAGGGTGCGCGATCCGAAGACCACGCTCGGCGAAGTCAGCGAGAGCGCGCTGCGCGAGGTCGTCGGCCGCAACAACCAGCAGGCCATCCTCGAGGCGGAGCGCCTGCGCATCGCCCTCGACACGCGCGACATCATGCAACGCACGCTCGACCAGTACGGCGCGGGCATCGAAGTGCGCAACGTGAACATCACCGACGTGCAGGTGCCGGAGGCGGTGCAGGCCGCGCAGCGTGATTCGGTCAAGGCGCGCGCGGATCGCCAGCGCATGATCAACGAAGCCCAGGCGTATGCGAACGGCATCCTGCCGAAGGCGGAAGGTCGCGCCGCGGGCATCATGCAGGAAGCGGAAGCCTACAAGGCGCAGGTCGTCGCGCTGGCCACCGGTGACGTGGCGCGCTTCAACCAGATCGCGGCCGCCTATGAACGCGCGCCCAACGTGACGCGCGAGCGCATGTTCATCGAAACCGTCGAAAGCGTCATGAGCCGATCGCGCAAGATCATCGTCGACCAGAAACCCGGCAGCAGCAACGTGTTCTATCTACCGCTCGACAAGCTGATCGAGCGTCGCGATTCCGACGCGGGCGTCGGTTCGTCGCGCGGGACGGTGACGGTGGGTGAAGCCGAGCCGACCACGGTGCCGGATGGTCGTCAACGGGTGGATCGCTGATGGGCTCGCGCGTACTCGGATTCCTCGTCCTTCTGCTGGCGCTGGTGCTGCTGGGCACGTCCTCGACGTTCATCGTCAGGGAGCAGGAGCTGGCCCTGCGCGTGCAGATCCAGGAAATCATCGGCAAGAACTACAAGCCGGGCCTGCACTTCAAGGTTCCGCTCATCGACAACATCGTGCGCTTCGACCGGCGCGTGCTCACGCGCAGGTTCGAAGGCGAGCAGTTCCTGACGCGCGAGAGCCAGGGCCTGACCGTCGACTACTACATCAAGTGGAAGATTCTCGACGCCGAGCGTTTCTACCAGGCCACGACGGGCGGCGACGAACGCCGCGCCGAGATACTCGTGGGCGAAAACATCCAGGACGGCATCAAGAACGCCGTCGCGCGCCGCACGCTGCGTGAGATCGTCACCTCCGACCGCCAGGAGATCACGGGCGAGTTCATCGAGCGCTCGAGCGAGGCGCTCGGCAAGCTCGGCATCGAGCTCATCGACGTGCGCGTGCAGCGCATCGACCTGCAGGATGAGGTCGCGACCAGCGTGTACGACAGCATGAAGCGCGGCTTCGAGGGCATCGCGAACACGATGCGCGGCGAGGGTGAACGCGAGTCGACCATCATCCGGTCGACGGCGGAGCGCACGCGAGCCGAGATCATCGCGAAGGCGCAGGCGGACGCGCAACGCATCCGCGGCGAGGGCGAGTCGACCGCCGCGGGCATCTACGCCGTCGCGTTCAACCGCAATCCCGAGTTCTATTCGTTCCAGCGGTCGTTGCAGGCTTACCGCAACTCGCTCGGCGGCGATCGCGACGTCATGGTCCTCGCGCCGGACAGCGAATTCTTCCGCTACTTCAAAGATCCGACGCCGGCGCGGCGCTGATCTCCCCCGAGTTCTTTCGATGCGCCCGGGTGGCGCAGAGCAGTCATGGGCAAATTCGTCATCATCATCGGGACCCAGTGGGGCGACGAGGGCAAGGGCAAGGTCGTCGACCTGCTCACTGAACGCGCGGCCGCGGTCGCCCGGTTCCAGGGTGGGCACAACGCCGGCCACACGCTGGTCATCGACGGCAAGAAGACGATCCTGTCGCTGATCCCGTCGGGCATCCTGCATCCGGACGTTCAATGCCTGATCGGCAACGGTGTCGTGTTGTCGCTCGAGGCGCTGTTCCGCGAGGCGCAGACGCTGATCGACACGGGTGTAGACGTGTTCGCGCGCCTGCGCATTTCGCCCAACTGTCCGCTGATCCTTCCCTCGCACGTCGCGCTCGACAAGGCGCGCGAAGCCGCGCGCGGCGCGAACGCGATCGGCACCACGGGCCGCGGCATCGGTCCGGCGTACGAGGACAAGGTCGCGCGCCGCGCGGTGCGCGTGCAGGATCTCTTCCAGCGCGAGAAGTTCGCGGCAAAACTCGGAGAGATCCTCGACTACCACAACTTCACGCTGCAGCATTATTTCAAGACGCAGCCGGTCGACTTCCAGAAGACGCTCGAAGAGCAGCTTTCGTATGCCGAGCGCGTGCGTCCGCTGGTCAGCGACATCACGCAGACGCTGGCGACGCTGCGAGCGCGGAAGGCCGACGTGATGTTCGAAGGCGCGCAGGGCGCGATGCTCGACGTCGATCTCGGCACCTATCCATTCGTCACGTCTTCGAACACGACGGGCGGTTACGCCGCCACCGGCACCGGGCTCGGACCGCGCTCGTTCGATTACGTGCTCGGCATCGTGAAGGCTTACACCACGCGCGTCGGTGCGGGTCCGTTCCCGACGGAATTGTTCGACGAATACGGCGAGCACCTCTCGCGGGTCGGCCACGAGTTCGGCGCGGTCACGGGGCGCAAGCGGCGCTGCGGCTGGTTCGACGCGGTCGCGCTGCGTCGCTCCATCATCAACTCCAGCGTCTCCGGGTTGTGCCTCACGAAGCTCGACGTGCTCGATGGCCTTGACACGCTGCAGATCTGCGTCGGGTATCGTTCGAAGGACTCGACGAGTGGCATCACGAACGAGCCTCCGCTGTTCGCGGACGCGTTCGCCGACGTGGAGCCGGTGTACGAGGAGATGCCGGGGTGGAAGGAATCGACCATCGGCGTGAAGAAATACGAAGCGCTGCCGGTCAACGCGCAGAAGTATCTCGCTCGCCTGCAGGAACTCGCCGGCGTGCCGGTCGACATCATCTCGACGGGTCCCGACCGCGAGCAGACGATAGTCCTGCGCCATCCATTCGACTGAGTGAGCAACGCCTGTAGGAGACTTCCGACAGGCATTCTCGGATGATTGTCGACTCTCGCGCCGCGTGGGTTCATATACTTCCGGCATGACGCAGCTCGCGACTCGCAAATCGACGACCGAGGGGCCGGCGCCACCGGTCCCGACCACTCCCTGGTGCCTTTTCCTCGACGTCGATGGCACGTTGCTGGAGCTCGCCCCGACCCCGCGTTCGGTGATCGTGGAGCCTGGATTGCTGGAGCTTCTCGCCGACCTCGCGCGGGCTTCCCAGGGCGCCATCGCACTGGTCAGCGGTCGCACGGTTACCGATCTCGACCGTCTGTTCGGCACGTTGCAGTTGCCCGTGGCCGGGCTGCACGGCTGCGAGCGCCGCTCGGCGGATGGCTCCCTGTACGTGGCCCCCGTCGTGCACGAGCAGCTCGCGGGCGTCAGGCAGGGACTGCGCGAGCTGGCCGCGCGCCATCCCGGCCTCGAGCTCGAGGACAAGGGCGCGGGCCTCGCGCTGCATTTCCAGGGCGCGCGCGATCTCGAGCATCAGCTGCGCGCGGAAGTTGCATTGCTCGCGAAGCCCCTGGTGCCGGAGTTCGCGATCCTCGACGGCCACGCCGTCATCGAGGTGAAGCCCGCGGTGCATACCAAGGACAGCGCGGTCAGCGCCTTCATGGAGGAGCCGCCTTTTCGTGAGCGGACGCCGATCTTCATCGGCGATGATCAGACCGACTACGGCGGATTCGCGGCGGTGCGGCGCTTCAACGGCATCGCGATCGCGGTGGGTCCGCGCGTCGCGTCGGAATGGTGGCTGCCCGGACCGGTAGCGGTGCGGCAATGGCTCACGCGGCTGGCGCACGCGGAGAGTGCGTGAACTACGGCGTCATCGGCAATTGCCAGGTCGCCGCGCTGGTCGATGAGAGAGGCCGCTTCGTGTGGGCCTGCCTGCCCCGGCCGGACGGTGACCCGGTGTTCTCCGCGCTCTTGCAGCAGGAAGGCGGCGACTGCGAGCACGGCGTGTTCGCGATCGACATCCTGGATTTCGCGCGCGCCGAGCAGAACTACCTGCGCAACTCGGCGGTGATCGAGACCCGGCTGTACGACAGCCACGGCGGCGCCTGCCGCATCGTGGATTTCGCGCCGCGTTTCCGCGCGCGCGGACGCATGTTCCGCCCGATGATGTTCATCCGCACCGTGGAGCCGATCGCGGGACGGCCGACGCTGCGACTGCGCCTCGCGCCCACGGCGGGCTTCGGCGAACGCTGCGAACCCGGCGTCATGGGCAGTCATCACATCCGCTTCGTGGCTGAGGGACTCAACTACCGGCTCACGACCGACGCCTCGCTCGCCGCGTTGCTCGAGCGCCGCTCCGTCGTGCTCGAGCAGCCGTTGCACTTCATCATCGGTCCGGACGAGACGATGGAGGAAGCGCCATCCGCGATCGCGCGCGACTTCTTCGGCGCGACGCTCTCGTACTGGCAGGAATGGGTGCGCACGCTCGCGGTGCCCGCCGACTGGCAGGACGCGGTCATCCGCTCGGCGATCACGCTCAAACTGTGCACCTACGAGGATACGGGAGCGGTGCTGGCGGCGCTCACCACCTCGATCCCCGAGGCTCCGGACTCCACGCGCAACTGGGATTACCGCTATTGCTGGCTGCGCGACAGCTACTTCGTGATCCAGACGCTCAACCGCCTGGGCGCGACGCGCACGATGGAGGCCTATCTACATTACATCGACAACATCATCGCCTCGTCGACGGCCGATACCTTGCAGCCGCTCTACGGCATCTCGGGCGACCCGTACGCCGAGGAGAAGATCGCGAAGAGCCTGACGGGTTATCTCGGCATGGGCCCGGTGAGGTTCGGCAACCTCGCCGCCGAACAGGTGCAGCACGACGTGTATGGCTCGGTGATCCTCGCGGCCACGCAATTGTTCTTCGACGAGCGGCTGGTGCGCTCGGGCGACCAGACTTTGCTCGAGCGCCTGTACCGCCTGGGCCGCCGCGCGGTCGCGACTTTCGAAGTGCCGGACGCGGGGCCTTGGGAATTCCGCGGACGCCTGCAGCGCCACACGTTCTCGGCGGCGATCTCGTGGGCGGGATGCGACCGGCTCGCGCGCGTCTCGCGCCGGGTGGGCGACGAGGCCGCGGCGCGCGAGTGGGCCGCGCACGCCGACCGCATGCGCGAGCAGATTCTCGCCGGCGCGTGGAACGAGGAGCGCCAATCGTTCACGTCGGCCTTCGGCAATCGCGATCTCGATGCGACCGCGTTGCTGCTGCCGGAGCTCGGGCTGCTGCCCGCGACCGATCCCCGTTTTCTGAAAACACTCGAACGCATCGAGGAAGAACTGTCCGTCGGCGATCTGCTGTTCAGGTACCGGCACGCCGACGATTTCGGAGCCCCCGAAAACGCCTTCACCATATGTGCTTTCTGGTACGTCAATGCGCTCGCCGCCGCCGGCCGGATCGACGAAGCGCGCGAGCGGTTCACGCGACTGCTCGAGCGGCGCAATCCTCTCGGATTGCTGTCCGAGGACATCTCGCCCACGACGGGCGAGCTGTGGGGCAACTTCCCGCAGACGTACAGCATGGTGGGCATCATCGGCAGCGCACTGCGATTGTCGCGCAGCTGGGAGGAGATCGTATGAGCCGCCTCGTGACCATTTCGAATCGCATCTCGGTGCCCAAACACGGAACGCCGCCGGGTGGTCTCGCCATCGGCCTTGCCGCCGCGATCAAGGCGCGGCGCGGTGTCTGGTTCGGCTGGAACGGCGAGACCAGCGAGCAACCCTCCGCCGAGCCGACGATCACGCGCAAGGACGGGGTCACCTACGCGTCGATCGAGTTCGACCAGTCCGAGTACCGGGATTTCTATCTCGGCTTCTGCAACGGCACGTTGTGGCCTCTGTTCCATTACTTCGTCGACGGCTTTCGTTACAGCGACGTCCACTACGAAGCCTATCAACGCATGAACCAGCGCTATGCGCGCGAACTCATGCCGCTGCTGCACGACGACGATCTGGTCTGGGTGCACGACTATCACCTGTTCCCGCTCGCGCAGAAGCTGCGGGAAGAGGGTGCGAATCAGCCCATGGGCCTGTTCCTGCACATTCCGTTTCCGAACGTGGAGGTGCTGCGCGTCCTGCCGGTGTATGGCGAACTGTTGCAGGCGATGCTGGCGTACGACGTGCTCGGCTTTCAGACGGAGACGGATCGCGACTCCTTCCGCGCGGCCGTCGCGTACGTGTGGGGACCGCAGGCGCTGGCTTCCAAACATACCGTGGCCATCGGCGGTCGCCGCGTGGTGACGGGGGTCTACCCGATCGGCGTCGACGTCGATCTCATCCAGCGCGATGCCGTCGAGTCACAGAAGACCGAGACGGTGAAGCGCATGGTCGCCGGCTTGTTAGGCCGCCGCCTCATGATCGGCGTGGACAGGCTCGACTACAGCAAGGGCCTGGTCGAGCGCTTCAAGGCGTACGAACGGTTTCTCGAGACACATCCCGAAAACCAGAATCGCGTTTCGTTCCTGCAGATCGCGCCGCTGTCCCGCACCGACGTGCGCGCTTACTCGGAGATCCGCCAGCAGCTCGAGCAGACCACGGGCCGCATCAACGGCCGCTTCGCCGACACCGACTGGACGCCGATCCGCTACCTGAACCGCAACTTCCAGCATGACGTGCTCATGGGCTTCATGCGCTCCGCGCAGGTCGGCATCGTGACGCCGGTGCGCGACGGCATGAACCTCGTCGCGAAGGAATTCGTCGCCGCGCAGGACCCGGCGGATCCGGGCGTGTTGATCCTCTCGACGCTCGCCGGCGCCGCGCGCGAGCTGGGCGGCGCAGTCATGGTGAATCCGTACGATTCGCGCGGAATGGGCCATGCGATACAGCAGGCGTTCAACATGCCACTCGCCGAGCGCCGCGAACGCCACCAGGCGATGATCGATGTGTTGCGGAGAAACTCCATCACGGCGTGGCACACCAGCTTCGTCGACACGCTCGAGTCCGTCGCCGGCAGCGCGCCGCAACTGGCGCTACGCGTTGGTTGACGGGGACGGTGTCTGACCACCGATGGCGGTTGCCTCGGGCTGTCCGGGAGGTGGTTCATTCAACCACCCACCCTCGAATCCCGCGCGCTGCAAACCCTGCCGCAGGAAGGGATCCCCCTTCATCACGCGCCAGATGAGTTCACTCCGGTAATTTTCGATCATCGCGATGATCGGCCCCTGGTCGATTCCCAGATAGTCGCTCGCGACCCACCCGAGGCCGCGCACGCGCCGGCCGTGCACCAGCGGTATGTCGTAGTCGAAACTCGGGTTGAATGAATCGACGAAGCCGTACTTTCCATAGATGTGGCGTCCGTATCGCGAGTAGATCGTCTTCACGGCCGGCACCACGATCTCGGGCGCGAAGGGCAGGGACGAGATGACCGCCGTCGGCGCGAGCGTGCCGTCGTCGAAGTTTTCCGTGAGGCCCACGCCGCGCGCGGCATACGAGGCGAACTTGCGCATTTCGCCGCGATACGGAAGCGTGACGTTCGCGGGGCCGTCGGAGGCGGTCAGGCCCCACACGTTGGGCCCGTAACCTTCCCAATCGAGCGGATTGCGGATCGCGTACGCGCGTTGCGCGAGCGCCGCGCGCCGGCTGTTCTCGAAGTAGTCGAAGCCCTGCAGGTACATGAAGCGGTCGTAGATGCCGCGATAGTCGATCCAGATCGCGCTGTACTGGTGGCCGAACATCGGCCCGAACGTGAGATGCGTCTGGCCTTCCAGCGTGCCCCAGCGATCGTCGTATTCCGAAGTCCAGGCGTCCCAGGTGCGCGCGGAGATCGGGTAGCTAGGGCTGCCGAGGCCCAGGATGTACACGAGCATGGCCTCGTTGTATCCGCGCCAGTCGAAGCGGATGAAGCCGAGTTCGGGACTCCAGCCCATCGCGATGTCGAGCCCGTACACCGCGGCCCAGGGCCAGTTCACGCGCCGGTACAACGCGTCGGCGAGTTTCCGGATTTCCGTTTCCCCGGGGTTGTCGAGGTCGAAGAAATTGCCTACGAACAAGACGCCCGCGATCAGCAGTGCGGTGTCGACGGTGGAAATCTCGGAGTCGCCGTAGCGATGCCCGGTCGTGAAATTCAGGAAGTGATAGAAGAACCCTTCGTACCCGGCGGTGGTGGCGGGCTCGGGTCCCTGCGGCGCGTCGTGCAGGAACTTCAGGGTCATCAGGACGCGATCGCGTCCTGCCTCGCGCGTGATGAACCCGCGCTCGACGCCGATCGCATAGGCGTTGAGCGCGAATCCGCTCGCAGCGATGCTGGCGAACGGCGGCTTCGGCCAGCGATCCGGGATCAGCCCTGTGCCGGGCTCCGCGGTATCCCAGAAGAAATTGAAGGCGCGCTCGGAGATGTCGTCGAACAGCGGATCGACTTCGCGCACCGGCGTCGCGGGCAGCGAACGTGGTGTCTGCGCGCCGCCGCGCAGCGG
>JAEZCN010000047.1 GCA_023433515.1 Pseudomonadota bacterium | reverse complement strand
ATGCACGTGGGCGACAAACTGGTGCGCGCCGCGCCGGTGGCGGCGGCGGTCGCGGCCGGGGCGGCCGGCACGCTGACTCTCGAGCAGCAGGCCAAGGCGGGTGAAGTACTCTTCAAGGGCACTTGCTCCGCCTGCCACCAGGACCAGGGCCAGGGCATTCCGGGCGTGTTCCCGCCACTCGCGAAGTCCGACTACCTGATGGCCGATCACAAGCGCGCGATCGCGATCGTGCTGAACGGCCTGTCCGGCAAGATCAAGGTCAACGGCCAGGATTACGACTCCGTGATGCCGCCGATGAGCCAGCTCAACGACGACGAGATCGCGAACATCCTCACGTTCGCCATGAACAGCTGGGGCAACGAGAACGGCGCGGTCACGGCGCAACAGGTGAAGGAAGTGCGCGCGACCACGAAGCGTACCGAGGGTGCGGCGCACTGAGGGCATGACCATGAAGTCGCTGCGCTTCTGGAAGTGGGTATATGGCATCGCCGTCGCGATCCTGATGATGCAGATGGTCGCGGCGGCCCCCGCCGCGACGGCGCCCGTCGCGAAGGGTCCGGACGCGGCGCAAGCCAGCCTGCCGGGCGGCAGGTTCGCGACGGTCCTGCCGCCGGCTCCCGAGGTGAAGACGGTCGACATCGCGCCGTTCAGGCTGGATAGAACGTTGGTCACGAACGCGGACTTCGCGCGGTTCGTGAAGGCGCATCCCGGGTGGCGCCGAGACCGCGTCGCGCGGCTGTTCGGCGACGACAAGTATCTCGCGCACTGGGAAACGGCCACGCAGCCCGGCGCCGCCGTCGCGAACCAGCCGGTGACCCAGGTGAGCTGGTTCGCCGCGAATGCCTACTGCGAGGCGCGCGGCGCGCGCCTGCCCGGCTGGTACGAATGGGAGTTCGCGGCCGCCGCGAGCGAAACGGCGCCGGACGCGCGCAACGATCCCGCCTGGCGCCAGCGCATCCTCGACTGGTATTCCACTTCGGCGCGCGGCGCGCTGCCGCCCGCGGGCGCGTCGCCGCCCAACTATTACGGCGTGCGAGACCTGCACGGCGTCGCCTGGGAATGGGTCGAGGACGCCGGCAGCATGCTGACCAGCGACGACGGCCGCGAACAGGGCGATGGCAGCAACCGTTTCTGCGGCGTCGGCGCCGCGAGCTTCGAGCAGAAGGAGAATTACGCCATGCTGATGCGGATCGCGATGTTGTCGAGCATGAAGGCGGCGTACACGTCCTCCTCCATGTCGTTCCGCTGCGCGGCGGGAGAACGCGAATGAGGCGGCTGGCGCACATGGCAATCGCGGCGCTCGCGGTACTCGCATTCAGCGGATGGGTGACCGCCGCGGACACGAATACTCCGACATCCATTTACAACCTCGAGGCGCCGCTGCGCAGCCAGGATGGACGCGCGATCGGGCTCGACGTGTTTCGAGGCCGTCCGGTCCTGATCACGATGTTCTATGGCAGCTGCCCGATGGCCTGCCCGCTCATCATCGATACGCTGCGCGCGGTCGAACGCGACCTTGGTGCGCAGCAGCGCGCCGACCTGCGCGTGCTGATGATCTCGATCGACCCGGAGCGCGACACGCCGCAGGCGCTGGCCGAGCTCGCGAAAACCCGGCGCATCGACACCGCGCGCTGGACGCTGGCGCAGGCGGACGAAGCCGACGTGCGCAAGATCGCCGCGACGCTCGGCATCCAGTACCGGGAGTTGCCTGGTGGCGAGTTCAGCCATGCGTCTATCATCACGATGCTGAACGAAAAGGGTGAAATCGTGGTACAGAGCGCCGAGCTGGGACGCGTGGATCCGAAGCTGCTCGGGGCGCTGCGCTGACGTACAGTCCTGGTCGCAAGGAGAGCCTATGCCGAACCGTCATGTCCTGTTCGCCGTGCGTGATCCCGCGAACGTCTTGCCGTCAAGCCTCGTGAAAGCCATACAGGTCGCGCGCGGGCTCGGCGCTTCGCTCGAGCTGTACCACGTACTGACCGACACGCTGATCGTCGACCTGTCGCGTTACGAACACGACGCGGCGGATTCACTGCGCGACCGCGTGGAAAACGAGGCGCGCGCACCGCTCGAGCGCATGTGCGCCACGGCGCGCAAACACGGCGTGACGGCCGAGTGCACGGTCGAGTGGAACTATCCACCGCACGAGGCGATCGTGCGCCGCGCGGCGGACACCTGCGCCGAGCTCATCATCGCGGATCGTCACAAGGGTGCACGCGCGTTCTTCATCACACAGACCGACTTCGAGCTGCTGCGCTTGAGCCCGGTGCCGGTGCTGCTGCTCAGGAGCACGAATCCGTACCGCCGGCCGAAGCTGCTGGCGGCCGTCGATCCTTCTCACGCGCACGCGAAGGCCGCGAAGCTCGACTCATACATCCTGTCGGCCGCCGAGCGGCTGGCCAACGGGCTGCACGGCAGCCTGCACGTCGCGCACGCCAATCACCCGTCGATCGTCGGGCTCAACGTCGACGCGGCGGCGAAGCGGGCGGCGACCCAATGGTCCGTGCCGACCCTCGCGGAGCTGCAGGAACAGGGACGCCAGGCGTTCGCGGAATTCCTCGCCGACTTCGAGGTGCCTCGCAAGCGCACTCACCTGCTCGAAGGAAATCCCGTGAAAGCGATTCCGAAGCTCGCGAAGGAGCTGAAGGCGGGCATCGTGGTCATGGGCGCGGTGTCGCGCTCGGGCCTCGAGCGCGTGTTCATCGGCAACACGGCGGAGCGCGTGCTGAACTCGCTGCCCTGCGACGTGCTCGTCGTCCGCGCCGTCAGCCGCGCGTCACCCTGCTGAGTCGTCGTCGTCGAAGATCGACCGGCCCTGCTCCTCGAGATCCTCGTATTGGCCCGAGTCGATCGCCCAGAACAGGGCCCATACCGCGAGCGCGAATACTCCGAGGCCGAGGACCACCAGTAGATAGCTGATGCTCATGGCTCTTCTCCCGCGAGGCGGCGCGCGTTGAGCACCACGCCGAGCGACGAGAGCGACATGCCGAGCGCCGCGAGCCATGGCGAGACGAGGCCCAGCGCCGCCGCGGGAACCGCCGCCAGGTTGTAGGCCAGCGACCAGCCGAGGTTCTGGCGGACGACGCGCAGCGCGCGGCGCGCCGCGGCCACCGCGCGCGGCAGTACGGACAGGTCATCGTGCACGAGCAGCAGGTCCGCCGCGGATTGGGCGATGGCCGAGCCGGCGCCCATCGCGCACGACACCTGCGCCGCGGCCAGCACCGGGCCGTCGTTGATGCCATCACCAATGGCGAACACACGATGCCCGCCCGCGCGTAGCTGCTCCACCAGCCAGATCTTGTCGTGCGGCGTCAGCCGCGCATGGGCGCGCGTGAGTCCGAGCGCGCGCGCGGCATCCTGCACCGCGCCTTCCGCATCGCCGCTCGCGATGACGAGCGACAGCCCCTGCGCGCGCAGCGCTTCGACGGTGCGCGCGGCCTCGGGACGCAACGGGGAGCCCACGCGGATGGCCGCGACGAGGCCGTCGTCCGATCCCAGGTACATCGTGGCGTCCTCGGTGGTGCGGAACGCGACCACCTTGCTGTCGTGCGCCGGGCCCGCGGCGAAGCGGCGCGTGCCGAGCCGCCACTTCTCACCCTTGATGAAGCCTTCGATGCCGGCGCCTTCCACCTCGCGCACACCCGAAGTCGTCACGCCCGGATCCTCGTATGAGCGGAACGCCGCGGCGAGCGGATGGTTCGAACCGCGTTCGAGCGCGGCGGCGATGCGCAGCACTTCCTCGCGCGACAGCCCGGCGAGTAGCTGGACGTCGACGATTCCGGTCTCCGGCAGGGTCAATGTGCCGGTCTTGTCCACGATGACGGTGTCGATGCCCGCGAGTCGTTCGATCGCATCCGCGCGCGTGACCAGCACGCCGAGCCGCGCGAGCCGCGTGGTCGCGGCCGCGAGCGCGGCCGGCGTGGCGAGCGACAG
>JAEZCN010000031.1 GCA_023433515.1 Pseudomonadota bacterium | reverse complement strand
ACGCTGCGGCAGGATGTAGCGATCCGTGGTCACCGAGTCGACGAAGCGGTGACGCAGACTCACGCCGACGTCGGCGAGCGACCAGGTCAGACGCGTCACGCCCTTGTACTGCGGGATCGGCTCGCCGCAGGTGGCGCCGTACGCGCCCACGCACTCGTTGGTGTTCTCCGGCACGGCCTGCATCGGCGTCACCGTGAATTCGTCCGTGTACGTCCAAGACGTGCTGATGTTGAAGCGGCTCGCGCCGATGTCGAAGCCGTAGCGGGCATTGAGGTCGATACCCTTCGTCTCGAGCCCGCCGATGTTCGCCTGCAGCACGTCGAGCGAGTACGGCGGCGTGATGGCGCCGGTCGCCGGGTTGCGCCGGATGGCCTGGCAGAAATCGCTCGCCGCATCCTGCACGGTGAAGTAGCACAGGTTCAGCGTGTTCTGCGCGCCGCCGCCGAGCTGCGCGATCGCATCGTCGAGCGTGATGTTGAAGTAGTCGATCGTGACCGCGAGGTCCGGCAGGAAGGTCGGCGTGAACACGATGCCGAAGGTCTTCGTGTCGGAACTCTCTTCCTGGAGATTCGGGTTGCCGCCCGAGCGGTTCGGAATGATGTTGTCGGGCTGCACGCCGGGCTGGAATACCGCATCGGCCGGCACACCGGTCGCCACGCACAACGCCTGCACTTCGGGCGTCTGGTTGGCGGTGTTCCGGCTCGAGCACGGATCGGTCAGCGTCGAGAAGTTGAGCTGCAGACCGCCGTACAGGTCGCCGATGTTCGGCGCGCGGATCGCGCGCTGGAATTGCGCGCGCAGCGCGATCGTGTCGTGGATGCGGTAGTCGAGACCGTATAGATAGGTGGACACGCGGCCCACGCCCTCGAGGTCGTAGTCGGAGCTGCGATAGCCGCCGTTCAAGCTCAGGTTCTTCGCGCCCGGCACGTCGGCGAGCAGCGGAATGCGCACTTCCGCGAAGATGTCCTTCGAGGTCACGTCGCCCTCGGTGGGCAAGCCGGGATTGAAGCCGACCACGTCACCGGAACGCAGGTATTCGTCGGGGATGTACTCCGCCTCGGCCGTGCGCCACTCGACTCCGAACGAGAAGCCCACCGGGCCCGCCCACGTGTCGAAGGCCTCGCCGCCGATCGTGGCCGCCGCGACCTGCTGCTCGGCGTTCGTCACGTTCGTCGCGTTGATCTTGATCGCGTTGACGGCCGCCTCGCTCAGGTTCTGGCCGAAGATGTTGGCCACCGGCGCGGCGCCGCCGACCGACAACAGCGCGGAGGCATAACGGCTGCGCGATGCCGCGCCCTCCTGTCGGCTCGTGTCCTCGCTGCGCGCGAAGCTCCAGTACACGTCGTAGCTCAGGTTGCGCAGGAATTTCCCGGAAACGTCCCCGAGGTCGCCTTTCATGCCGATCGCCGTGCGCCACACGTTGTGGTCGTCGACGTTGAAGCGGTACGGCAGCTCAACCAGGCGGCGGCCCGCGGTGAGAATCGCGCGGCCGTCACCGGGCGTGGTCGTGTAGGTGAGCGAGCCCTGCGTGATCGAACGCGGCCCGGTCTCGGCGTTGTCGAGCGCCACCAGCAGGTCGCGCATCGACTGGTCGAGATACGGGTTGTTGGTGTCGAACAGGAAGTCGCCGCCGATGTTCGCCTGCGTGAGCTGCTGGTTGACCCGGTTGTTGCTGAAGTGGAACTCCAGGTAACCCGTGGCCGCCGGCGCGAACTCGTAGTGCGTGAACGCATTGAGCATCCAGCGCTCCTGCGGAACCTGCAGGTAGTTGAACAACGTCAGGTTGAAGTCGTCCGCCGGACGATTCACGAGACGCTGGTTGGTGCCGTTATCGCTGAACGTGAAGCCGTTGGAGCCGAGCCCCGTGAGTCCCGCACCCGCTAGCGCCGTCTGAACGCCGGCGTTCGCGAGCTGGCCCCCGGTCAGCACGTAGCGACCGTTCGGGATGTCACCACTGCCGGAGAACACGAAGCCCATCCGCCCGCCGGAGTTCGTGCAGTTGGCGGCGTTCGAGCCATTGGGCGTGCCTAACAAGGTGTTGCTCCACGACTCCGCCGTGACGCAACCTTCGCCGTAGGGCATGGTCGCCCAGTCGCCGCGCTCCTGGCGCGTGAAGCCGTCGCGCTTCATGTAGTTGAGCGACACGACCGCATTGCCGCGACCTTCACCGAAGTTGCCGCCGAGCGTGAGATCCGCGCTCCACGTCGGCGTATTGGTCGCGCTGTCCCAGCCGTATTGGCCGCCGACTTCGACACCTTCGAAGTCGTCCTTCATGATGAAGTTGATGACGCCCGTGATCGCGTCGGAGCCGTAAACCGCCGACGAACCGCCCGTGACGATCTCCGTGCGCTCGAGCAGCGCGGTCGGAATCGTGTTGAGGTCGGTGACCTGCTCGGGTCCGAAGATGGCGAAGCGGCGGCCGTTCACCAGCGTCAGGCTGCGAGTCGGGCCGAAGCCGCGCAGGTTGACGTAGGCAGCGCCTGCAGCGGAGCCGGCGGGCACGGTGTTGGCCGTGGCACCGCCGTTCGTGGACTGCACGAACTGGGGCTGGTCGCTCAGGACCTTGTCCATGTTCACAGTGCCAGACAGCTTCACTTCCTCGGCGTCGATGATCGCGAGCGGCGTGGATGCATCCGTGACGTCACGCGCAATGCGCGAACCGGTAACGATGATTTCTTCCTGCTGCTCCGCTGCTTGTCCCGCGCCACCCTGTTCCTGTGCGTAGCCGCCGGTGGCAATCGAGAGAAGTACGACGATCAGGCGCGAGCGCGCAGGCGAGCCCTGACGGCTCGCCGAGCGAATGAAGTCCATGATTCCCCCTTCAGGATCATTTGATATGAAAACACTCCGCGAAATGATCAAAGGTCCGCAACTTCGATCACTTCACGCGCAATTAACCTTAAAGCCGATCGTAAATCAACGTTTTTCTGGAGGAATAGATCGAAAGTGATCGATCTTGGTACTCAGGGGGAAAACATTCGCTTGGGCGTCGCGAACTTGCGCTCACAACCGCATGTTTGGACCTATCAAGTCCGCGGCGCGAGCTCCGCGGCCTGTCGCAGCGCCTCGACGAGGCTGCGCTCGTCGGCGAGGCCCTTGCCCGCGATGTCGAACGCGGTGCCGTGATCGACCGAAGTGCGCACGACCGGCAATCCGACCGTGATGTTGACGCCGGATTCGAGGCCCAACACCTTGATCGGTCCGTGTCCCTGGTCGTGATACATCGCGACCACGATGTCGAAGTCGCCGCGCGCCGCGAGGAAGAACAACGTGTCCGCCGGAAGCGGGCCGCTCACGTTCCAGCCGCGGGCCTGGCAGCGGCGCACCGCGGGCTCGATCTTCTCGCCCTCTTCGCCGCGGCCGAATAATCCCTTCTCGCCCGCGTGCGGATTGATGCCGCACACGCCGATGCGCGGCGCGGGAATTCCCGCTCGCACGAGCGTGAGCTGCGCGCGTTCGATCACCCGCTCGACCAGCGGCGCGTCGATGCGCTCGATCGCATCCAGCAGACCGACGTGAGTCGTGACGTGGATGACACGCAGCTTCGGCGCGACCAGCATCATCGACACCTCGGGCGTCCCGGTCAGCGTCGCCAGCAATTCGGTGTGTCCCGGATAACGGCGACCCGCCGCGTGCAGCGCTTCCTTGCTGAGCGGCGCCGTGCAGATGGCCTGTGCCTGGCCGGACTCGACGATGCGCACCGCGCGCTCGATGTAGCGAAACGCCGCCTCGCCCGCGACGGCGGAAATCGCGCCGAACGGCAGGTCCGGCGGAATCAGCCCGAGATCGATGCAGGCAACCTTGTCGGGCCGGAAATCCGCGGCGGCCGGATCATCGATGCTCTCGACCGCGATCCGGCTTCCGACGATTTCACCCGCGCGCCGCAGGCGCGCGGCATCGCCGATCACGAGCGGCTTGCACAACGCGTGCACCTCGGCCCGCGCGAGCGCCTTCATGATGATCTCGGGTCCGATGCCCGCGGCATCGCCCATCGTTATCGCGATCGTCGGACGACTCATCGACTCATGCCACCGTGCCGGTACTGCGGATGACGCGCAGCCTGTCGAGGATGCGCCGCAGGCAGCCAGCATCGCCGAATCCGCCGGCCTTCGTCACCACCGGAACCGACAGGCTGCCGAGCGTCAGCCCGAGCGCGATGCCGTGCTCGATCTCGTCGACGAGCTGGATACCGGTGATCCCGAGCCGCGCGAACAACGTGGTCGCGGTCTCGCCGCCGGTCGCGACCAGGGCGCTCGCCTGCGCCGCGAACGGGATGACGCGCCGCGCGAGTTTCGCCGCGAGTTGCTGCGCCTCGGTCGGAGTCATGTTCCGGCCCGAGTCCGGAAACACGAAGTCGACGACGAGATCGTTTCCATCGGCGATCGTCTGCAGTAGTTCGAGCCGCTCGTCGATCGCCTCGTCCGTGTTCTGCGGCCGGTCGAGACAACTTGCCGTCAGCGTCAGGCGTTCGACGCCGGGCAGCGAATCGAGCTCGCGCAGTGCGGCGCGCGTCGCTTGCGCCTGCGAGCCCGCGACGAGCAGCGCGCCGTGCCGTGTCGGAGGAACGTGAAGCGGCGGAACGTGCCGGTGGGATTCCGTCGAGATCCGTCTTGCGATCGCGTGCGCGAGGCCCGCGCTGCCCGCGAGCAACACCGGCCGTGGACCGGCGCAGGCCGCGGCGATGATGTCGAGGTCGGCTTCGGTCTCGGCGTCGCAGACGACGGCCTGCGAATCCGATGGCCACCCGAATCCCGCGGACCGGAGATGATCGAGCGAGACCGGCGCCGCCGAAATACCCACGGTCTCGAGCAATCGCACGACGTTGGCATGCGCCGGGTCCGCGCCCGGCGGCCAGAACTCGGTGAGCTCGAGAGGTGCGCCATGTACGTACACACGTCCGCCGCGCGTCACGCGTCCGGTCGCCGGAAACGCCGGCGCGACGACCAGGCGCGTATCGGGCGAACGCTCGCGCATCACGTCGAGCGAAGCGGCGATCTCGTGCGCCGGATGTCCGCGCAACGTCGAATCGATTTTCTTGAACACGCGCACGCCTTCCGCGCAACGCTTGCGCAACAGCTCGACGTGTTTCGCGTACGCGGCCGACGCATCGAGCACGCGGCTGCCCGAGTCGATCGCGAGCGCGAGCGGCGGGTCCAGCACCGTGTCGTGATAGTCGCCCCAGACGACGCGCGCGGAGAGCCGGCGCGTCGCGAAGGCGACGGCGCAATCGGCCGCGCCGGTCAGGTCGTCGGCGACGATGAGCCAGGCTGGTGACATGTCAGTCGACGTGCGCTCCTAACAGGAGACGATGCGTGCCGGGTGTCGGCAAAAGGCGTCAATGAGTGCGGAAAACGACGGTGGCGCGCCCGTCAGCAGGCGTCCGGCGGCGCGTTCGGTGAGACCCTCGATCATTCTTGCCATCCCCCCATGCCGCGGTTAGTTTGATGCGCATGAACAAATATACCCGCTTCGTTGCAATTGCCGGCCTCGCTCTGGGTGGCGCGTTTCACGCCAATGCCGCGTTCGCCGCCGACTGCGAGATGAAATTTACGATGAGCGGCTGGTCCGCGTTCTACAAACGCGCCGACGGCACCGGTCACGTGACCTGCAATAACGGACAGTCCGCCACCGTGCGTCTACAGGCGCGCGGAGGCGGTTTGAGCGCCGGCAAGTCGACCATCGAAAACGGCCACGGCGAGTTCTCGAACGTCAAGGACATCAGCGAGATCTTCGGTAACTACGCGAGCGCCGAGGCGCATGCCGGCGCCGTGAAGTCCTCGAAGGCGCAGGTCGTCACCAAGGGTGAAGTCACGCTCGCGCTGACCGGCACGGGACGAGGCTGGGACCTCGGCATTGCGATCGGCAAGTTCTCGATCAAGCGCAAGTAACTACTCCGCCGGGACCGGTGGCGGACGCTGCTGGCGCGACCGGCCGAGGCATGCGGTGAACTCCGCGCCGAACAGGAATATCTGCGCGGAGTAGTACAGCCACAGCAGCAACGCCGCGAACGACGCCGCGGCGCCATACGCCGTGGGCTGCGTGGCGCGCCCGAGATACAGACCGATCGCCCATCTGCCGAGATGGAACAGCAGCGCGGTGACGAGCGCGCCCGTCAGCACGTGACGCCAGGGCAGCCGCCGCGCCGGCAGGTAACGATAGATCAACGCGACGACGCCGGTGCCGAGCAGGATCGACACCAGGAAGTCGGTCGCGGCGAACAACCCGACGAGTCCTTCGAAGTGCCGCAGCACGAAGCCGCGCAGCGTCGCGAGCGCGGTGGTCAGCGTGAGCGACACGAGCAGCAGGAAGCCGATCGCGAGGATGAAACCGAACGATACGAGCCGCGAGCGCACCGTCGCGCGCCAGCCGCGCGGTATCGAGTCCCGTCCGCCCCAGACCTGTTGCAGCGCGCTCTCGAGTGCGGAGAACACGGTGGTCGCGCCAACCGCGAGCATGACGACACTCAGGATCGTCGCCCATACGCCATCGGCCGACTGCGCGCCGCGCATCGCGCCCACGATCAGCTCGGCGCTCGCCTTGCCGAACAACAACGTGAGCTGGCCCTCGACATAGGAAGACGCGAGCTCGGCGCCGACGATCCAGCCCACGATCGTGACGATGATGACCAGCAGCGGCGCGAGGGAGAACGCGCAGTAGAACGCGAGCGCGGCGCTGATGCTCGAGACCTGGTCGGAAAGCCAGTTCTCGGTCGTGCCCTTGAGGATGCCCCACAACGTGCGTCGGCTGCTCACGAGGGAATTCTGCGCCCGCGGCGCCGCCTAACAAGTCGCGGAATCGTCGGCGCAGTCCGGGGCTCCGCGCCAGTGCGCACCTACACCCGGCTACCAGCCTCCGTCGTGCCAGGCCGCGCTCGGCGCGAGGCGGATGTCGTCGCCCGAGCGGATGATCAGCAGCGCGCGGACGCGCAGCCGGTCGGCGAGCGCGAGCGCCGCTTCGGGCGCCATCGCCATGAACACCGTGGCGAGCGCATCGGCCTGCATGCCGTCAGCCGCCACCACGGTAGACGACAAGGTCGCGTGCGAGACCGGGTGACCGGTGCGCGGATCGATGATGTGCGAGTAGTGCCTGCCGCCGCTCGCGAAATAGCGCCGATAGTCGCCCGCCGTCGCGATCGACTCGTCGTCGAGCGCCACCGCGGCCGGCACGAGACTCGGCCGGCCAGATGGATCGTCCGGCCCGGGTTTCTCCACCGCCACGCGCCACGGCGCGCCCCGTGCGTTCACCCCGTTCGCGCGCAGCTTCCCCGACAGGTCGACTAGGTAGTTAGTCACGCCGCGCGACTCGAGGTACTCGGCGACACGATCGACGCCGCGGCCCTTGCCGAGCGAGGACAGGTCGACGTACACGCCCGGATCCTTGCGCGCACGGTTCGCGGCCGCATCGATCTCGAGCTTGCGCCAGCCCACGTGCTCACGCGCCGCGCCGATGGCCGCGGCGTCCGGCGCCTCGCGCCGCGCCGGGTCGGGACCGAATCCCCACAGGTTCACGAGCGGCCCGACCGTGAGGTCGTAGGCGCCGTCGCTGAGCTCGGCGAGCGTGCGGGCGTAGGCCATCACCGCGGCCAGCTCCGGGTCGACGTCGACCCAGTCTCCGCTCGCGTCGCGGTTGAACCGGCTCAATGCCGATTCGGGCTTGTACGTGCTGAGCGCCTGGTCGACCGCGTTGAAGCTCGCCTGTACGCCCGCGCGCAATTCCCCGGCAGGCGCGGGAAGTTCGCCCGCGATCTTCACCGTCCAGGCGCTGCCCATGGTCACGCCCTCGAGCAGCGTTTCGGGCAACGCCGCGCGCCGCGGCTGCGCCGCGCACGCCGCGAGCACGCAGCACAACAGCGGAACCAGCCAGCGGGGCAAGCTGACTACTGCGGCAGGACTTCGAGTGTCGCGTTGTACGAGACGCGGCGCTTCTTCACGTCGGGCGCCGAGGATTTCTCGTCCTGGATGCCCGCGTCGATCCAGTACAGTCCCGGCGCCGGCCACTTGATGGTGACCTCGCCGTTCTTGTCGGTCTTCTGGACGATCGCGTCGGGCGAATCGCGGTAACGCGTGCCGCCCTGGATCACTTCGATCTCGAGGTCCGGGGCCGGTTTGCCGTCGAGCAGGAAACGCAGCTTGGCGGATTCACCCGCGTACAGATCGTTCGGGTGTTGGAGGGGGACGAGTTCGATGCCCGTGCCCGTGCCGGGCTTGAGCTCCGTCGGCGAGCCGACCGTCACGAAGGTTTCGATCCGGCGCAGCACCTGTTCGGTCTGCAGCTTGTCCGCGTTTGCCGGAACCTTGGCCGCCATTTCCGCCGCGGTGCCGCGCCAGCGCTTCGGCTTGCCCTCTTCCTCCCAGCGCGCCATGACGACGTCTTCGCCGACCGTGACGCGATACGTGCCAGGTTGGCGCAGCTCGAGATCGAAGGTGCTGCGCGAGCGGCTCGCCGCCACGTTCTGCGCGGCGATCGGCTTGCCATCCGGTGTCTCGATCGCGAGCCCATCCACCAGCAGCGAGCCCTGGTTCACCGAGAACAGGTCGTCCGCCTGTGCCGCGTCGAACGCGACCCAGCCACCCGATCGCGCGAGCACGGTCTGCGAGGGCAGCAGCCAGGGACGCGCCGCGTAGACCGCCGGGGCGGCGAGCATCGAGAGCAGCGCAAGCGTCGTGATGTATTTCTTCATGTTCCTGACCTCTTCGTAAGGTGGCGGCGCTCAGGGATTCAGCGTGAGCGCGATGGCGCCGAGTTCCTTGGTGCCCTGGCCCGTGGCCGTCTGCTGCTTCTTGATGGGCCACTCGAAAGGAATGCGCACCGCTTCGCGGCCGCCCACTTCGCGTGCGGCTTCCACGACCAGCGCGTATTGCCCGGGCTTCAGCTCCGCGAGCGGCGCCTGCTTCGCATCGAACTTGAGGATGTGCTGGCCGACCGGGCGCGTCGCGCCGGTGATGCCGTCCGCCGGTACCTTGAGATCGCGCCCGCCGCGTCGCCACCACTGGCGCAGGTCGGGCAACCACTTCGTGTGATCGCCGCGCAGGTTGTACCAGACGGCCAGGTTCGCGGCGATCGCCTGGTCCGCGTCCTCGATCCACACCGCGACGTAAGGCCGGTGATATTCGGCCACGGGGATGTTCGGAATTTCGACGTTGACGCTCAGGTCTGCGGCGCTCGCGCCGCACGCGAAGGCGGCCAGTACCAGGCAGGAAGCGATGCGGGACTTGCGGATCATTCGACGCTCCAACTAACTATTCAATGCACGAAAAAAATCATGATGCCGAGGACGAGGATCGTGCCGCCGACCACGAGCGGCCAGGTCGACGGACGCTGGCGCGCCTGGATCTGCAGCAGGATCAGCCCCGTCAGCGAGAAGAACAGGCACGCGGCCGCGACGACGTCGATGAAGATCGTCCACGCGATCCCGGTGTTGCGGCCCTTGTGAAGATCGTTGAAGTACGCGATCCAGCCGCGGTCGGTGGACTCGGACTTCGCCATTCCGCTCTCACGGTCGATGGACACCCATGCGTCGCGACCCGGTCCCGGCGCCGACAGATACAACTCCTCGTCCGACCATTCGACCGCGGCCTTCGCGGCGCGGACGTCGAATTCGCGTTCGATCCACTCGGCCAGGCCTGCCGGTACCGGCGCGTCGGCGGCGGCCTCGGCCAACTCCACGCGCAGCGTGTCGGGCAGCGACACCTCGCGCGTCGTCACTTTCGGCTTCGAACCGATCGCCGAGGCGTGGTTCAGCGTGATGCCCGTGATGGTGAACAGCATGAGCGCCGTGAAGCACACCGCGGCGCTGATCCAATGCAGCAGGTGCGTCGTGCGGTACACGCGCATGCGGACGCGGGAATTCATGCGCCGATTCGGCTCGACATAATCTCGAGGGCAGAGCTTGGGACTTTCGTCCGGGAGCGCGAAAGCTACATGAGAAGAATTCTTATTTGCAACTGCTCTCTTCTATAGGGCAGTTCAGTGCAGGCGGCGCGATGGAGCCGGTCTCCACCGCGCCGTGGAAATCACGCGTTTACTGCTGGGCAACCGTCGCCGCCGCGGGCGGACGCGGCTCCGGCACGCGGTTCCTCACCGCCGGGATGGTCTGCAGGTACGCGAAGATCGCGGTGAGGTCCTCGTCCGTGAAGTTGTTGTAGACCGCGATCGGCATCGGCGGCAGCACCTGGCGGCCGCGGCCGAGATGACGGCCGGTGCGAATCGTGTCGATGAACGTGCGCGCGGTCCATTTACCGAGGCCAGTCTCGCGATCGGGCGTCAGGTTCGCCGTGAAGCTCACGCCCCAGGGACCGGCATACGCCGTGTTGGTCGCGCCGATGGCCACGATCCACGGCCCGGGCGGCAGCGCCGGCGCCTCGGGCATTTCGAGCGCTTCGGGATGACCCGACAGGGCGCGGCTCATGTCCGGCGCGGGACCCTTGTCCGTCATGTGCCAGGGGGTGTGGCAGTCGTGGCAGCCGGAGGTGTTCACGATGTACTTGCCGCGGGCCACGGGATCGTTGGCTGCGGGCGCCTGCGGCGAATCGGCCGCGCGCACGAACGAGGCGGCGACGACCATGGCCAACAATACGAGCATCTTCAGCGACTTCACGGCGAACTCCTCTCTGTCTACTGGGTGTGTCCGGACCCGGACGCGGGTCGCGGAAGGGTTTCTATCCAGCGCGCGATGAGGCTCAGCGCCTCGGCGTCGACGGCCTGCGTGCCGAGCGGCGGCATCTGCTGCAACGGGTCGCGCGATCCCATGCGCATCGCGAGCACGCTCGCATCGAGCCGGCCGGGCTCGACACGGTCGGCATCGCGCGGGGCGCCCTGCGCGCGGAACTGGCTGGGCACGTCGACGATGGAACGTTTCACCGCATCTCGCGCGGCGGGCGGCGCGGCCACGCGCTGCGCGAGCGTCATCTCGAGCACCGCGAGCGGGCCCTCGTCGTTGTGGCAGTTGCCGCAATTGCCGTGCAGGTAACCGAGCGCGGCACGTTCGGCCGGAGACTGCGCCTCGATGCGCGGGGGTCTGGCGATCAGCGTCGCCGGGAGATTCTTGAGGACGCCGCGCGATATGAGCACGTTGAGATCGACCGAGTTCGCGGCCTGCTCGGCATGCGGCGCGAGCGGATCGCGGTCGGGCGAGAGCTGCAGCGCGGAGAATCCGAGCACGGGGACCGGAGCGCCTTCGTGACAGGCGCGGCAGTCGTCCACCGCCGGAATCGTGTAACGACCGTTCGGTGCACCCGCCGCCGCGAGGTGGCGAATGCCGTCCGCGTCCGCGAGCACGGCGTCGGTGCCGTCCGCGTTCCACACGTAGCTGCCGAAGCGCCACTCACCGTCCATGCCGCGCTCGATGTAACGCGTCTCGATGGCATCGCCGTGGCTGAATTCCTTCCAGAGCCTGGTGCCGCGCGGAAAATCCCAGGCATCGGCCTGCGCGGCATCGATGCTGGTGCCGGGCGGCAGCCAGATCCAGCGGCGTTTCGTCGCGCCGTCCGACCACAGCGGGTATTGCGGCGAAAACGCCATGACGTCCCGCCGGACGTCGGTCATCGATCCCTCGACGAACAGGCCCGTGTCGCGCAAGTGCCGAGGCAGCGCGCGCGCCGGTTCCGCGCGCGCGCCGCCCGCACCGAGCCCTGTCAGCAAGAGAACCAGAGCACTGAGAACGGCGCGCGTCATGCGTTCACGCCGCCTTCGCCTGTAGCAGCCGCGACCGGTTGGCGGTCAGCCAGCACGAGAAACCCACGATGTGCGGATGCAGCTTGCGCGTCCGCTCCAGGTTGCGGCGCGCGAGGAATTCCGGCGCGAACTCGCGCTGGAACTGCCACATGTTGCCGAGCGGCTTCGCGCCCGCGATCGGCAAGGCGCGATATTTCATCGCCGAGACCGGATCGACCGTCACGAGCTCACCGAGCGCGGCGCTCATCTGCGCGGCCATTTCGGCGCCGGTCAGGTGTTCGGCGGCGACGCCGATCGAATCGAACAGCAGCGACTCGCCCTGCAGGAAGATCTCGCGCGCGGTGCGGCCGATGTCCTCGGATGAGATCCACGGGATGCGCGCGGCACCCGTCGGCACGATCATCGAAAGCGATCCGTCGCTGCCGCGGCTCGGCAGCATCCCGAACTGGCCGAGGTTCTCCCAGGCGCACGACGTGTACAGGTACGTCACCGGCACGCGTTGCTGCGCGAAGAATCGGTGCGCTTCGCCCTTCGCGTCGAAGTGCGGCACGTTGTAGCGCTCCTCGAGCACGGGCATGCGGGTGCCGTCGGCCGGCATGAACGTGCGCGTGTCCTCGAAGGTCGACCAGATCGCGTGGCGAATGCCGGCCTGCGCGCTCGCGGCCGCGAGGTTCAGCGCCTGCGCCGTTTCCTTCGCCGCGGTGAAGTGCTCGCCCCAGAAGTGCGTGACTAGAAACGCGCCGTAGGCGCCTTCGAGCGCGCGCAGCACGCTGGCGCGATCGTCGATGTCCGCGAGCACCACTTCTGCGCCGGCGGCCGCCAGTTCCAGCGCGGCCGGGCTGTCCGGCCGGCGGGTCACCGCACGAACGGCGAAATGCCGGTCCGGATCGGCCAGCAATGCGCGCACCAGGCCGCCGCCCTGGGCGCCCGTTGCGCCAAAGACAGTGATGATCGGCTTGGACATGGTCTCGACTCCGGATTCGGGCAGCGGGCGGGGGTCGCACTTTAGGAATGGCACTCCCGGGCGTTTGCTAACTCGCGCTTAGCGATTTCTTAAAATCACGCTAACGTGCGGGGTGGGGCTGGGAGATAGAACAAGTACATGGCGTTGACGCCGGAAATGATCGACTTGCTGGGGGCCGGAGTGAGCCACCAGGTCGGGGCCTGCACGAATGCCGGGCGGCCGTCGGTGTGCCGCGGCCTCGCCGCGCAACTCGAGCGTGACAGCCGCCTGGTCGTGATCCTCTCGGCAACGGCCGGACACGAGGTGCTCGCGGCCGTGAAGGAAAACGGCCGCATCGCGCTCAACGTAACGCTGCCCGAGACCTACCAGTCGATGAGCCTGCTCGGGCGCGACGCCATCGTTTCGCACGGCGGCTCCGCGTTTCGCGCGCTGGTCGAGGATCGCTACCGCAAGTTCCGCGCGCAACTCCAGCGTCACGGCATCCGGGAGTCGTATACCGAGGCCTGGTACCACCCGCCGGACGAGGATCTCATGGCCATCCGCTTCACGCCCGTGGCGGCGCGCAACCAGACGCCGGGCCCGGGCGCCGGCAGTCCGCTCGCATTGCAGATCCGATGAACGCGCAGTTCGACGAAGGCCTCTCGCTTTATGGCGTGCGCCGCATGATGGAAGGCGTCGTGCCGCCGACCCTCTGCACGTTCTCGGTCGACCGCATGCCCAACGTGAGTTACCTGTCGGTGGTCGAATACGTCGACCCGCTGCACATCGCGCTGTCGTACCAGTTCTTCAATCGGACGCGCGAGAACGTGCTCGCGACGCGGCGCGCGGCGCTCACGCTCGACGATCCGTACACCGGCGCGGGCGTCGTGCTGCAGATCGAGTACCTGCGCACCGAGACGGAAGGCCCGGTGTTCGAACGCTTGCGCGCCAAGCTCATGAGCGTCGCGAGCCACATCGGCATGGACGACGTGTTCCACCTGCGCGGCGCGGACATCTACCGCGTGCACGAATTGCACCGCGTGCCCGGACGCAGGGAACTCCCCGCCGCGGCGCCGCGCGTCGACGTGACGACCAACTCGCGCATCCTCTCCGAGCGAATGGCCAACTGCGGGGAGTTGTCGGAGCTGCTCGAGTGTTTCCTCGACGGGCTCGGCGAACTGCTGCGCATCGACCATTCAATGTTGTGGCTGTTCGATTCCCAGCAGTCCGCGCTCACGCTGCTCGCGAGCCGCGGTTACGAGATCGGCGGCGCGGGCGCGGAGATCTCGATCGGCGAAGGCATCGTCGGCACGGCGGTGCGCGAAGGTGTGCCGATCCGCGTCGGGCACATGATGAACATGGCGCGTTACGCGCGCGCCGCCGCCGATCGCGCCGATGCACTCGGTTTCGAGCCGGCGCCGCGTAATGGCATTCCGCTGCCGGGACTCGAGGAGCCGCGCAGCCAGCTAGCCGTGCCGCTGCGCGCGCGCGGCAAGGTGCTCGGGGCGCTGCTGGTCGAGAGCAACCACGACCAGCATTTCGGTTACGACGACGAGGACGCGCTTGCGTTGCTGTGCGGGCAGTTCGCGGTGGCGATGAGCCTCATGCAGCCGCAGGAGTACGAACCGCCGGTCCGGGAGGCGCCCTCGCCGGCGTCGGTAGATAGCTCGCCGCCGCTCAAGCTGCGACGTTACCCGCGCGACAACAGCGTGTTCATCGACGACGAATACCTGATCCGCGGCGTGGCGGGCGCCATCCTCTGGAAGCTGCTGGCCGAGTATCAGCGCAGCGGACGACGCGAATTCTCGAATCGCGAGCTGCGGCTGGCGCCCGAGCTGCGGCTGCCGGAGGTGCAGGACAACCTGGAAGTGCGCCTGATCCTGCTGCAGAAGCGCCTGACCGAACAACGCGCCGCGATCCAGATCGAGAAGGCGGGCCGTGGGCGCATGCGGCTGGTCGTTTCGCGACCATTCGAGATGGAACTGGCGGAGACCTGACGGACTCGGGGGCCATGCGCGGCGCTTCGATGCCGCGGCGTCCGCATCGGACTAGCTACTGTAAAATCGCTGTCGGCGAGTCGAGACAGCGGACGATTCCGCTCCGTTCGGGTATACATGCGCGCGCGGATTTCTCCATCGGAAAAGGACCACCCATGAAGCGGAACCAACTACTGCTCGCGGCGCTGCTCGCCGTGGGCGCGACGGGCGCACGCGCGGACGTGACCGTCAACACGACCACCTCGGGCAAAGCGTCGGTCATCGACGTCAGCGGCACCGGCGTGAACCTCATCAAGGGCAACCGGATGCGCACCGATACGGTCTCCGGCAAACGCAGCGACGCGTTGATCATCGACATCGACGGGCGGCGCTTCGTCAATCTCGACGAGAAGAAGAAAACCGCGCTGGTGACGCCGCTCGATTCGATCAGCGACGACCTCGCGAAGGTCGGCGTGGGCGGATTGTCCGCGTCACTCACGAAAACCGGCCAGGTGAAACAGGTCGCCGGTTACTCATGCACGGTGCACGACATCAGCGTGACGATGCCGTTCAGCGTCACCGGCAATCCCGGCGACGGCATGACCGCCGACATGGTGCTGTCGGGCACGGTGTGCCTGAGCAGCGATGCTCCGGGACTCGCGGATTACCAGCAGTTCTACCGCGCCTCCGCCGACTCCGGTTTCATCTTCGGCGACCCGCGCGGCGCGAAGTCACCGACCGGCGCCGCGTCCGCCCGGGCGTACGCGGAGCTCACGCGCAAGATGGCCGAAGCCGGCATGGCGCTCGAGAGCCACGTGAAGATCAGCGCGCAGGGCAGCAACCCAATGGCGCAGATGATGGCGAAGCTCGCCGCCAGCGACATCACGACCACGGTCACCTCGATCACGGTCGGTGATATTCCCGCGGAGTCCTTCGACATCCCGGCTGGCTTCAAGGTGAAGACGCAGAAGTAGACGTATGGGGGCAGCCCCCCTTTCCTGGCAAAAGGGGTCAGTCCTTGGAGGGCTGACCCCTTTTGCTGGGAAAGGGGGGCTGCCCCCATTCGCATTCATCAAAACGCGGGCGCGGCCGTCGATGTACGGGAACGGCCGCGCCCACGCCCCCCCGCTCACATGCCCTTGGCGCCCTGGGCCATGCGGACGAGCTGGACGAATTCGCTGCGATAACCGAAGGGATCCTCGCCGCGCGACGCAAGCGCCAGGCTCGCGACGTCGTCGTAGGTCAGCGAGCCGGTGTGCTCGCCGCCGCGCAGCAGCTGCCCGAATCCCGCCACCGCGGTCGAAAACGCCACGTCGCGCGCGATCGACTCGGGCACCTTGCCGGTGCCGATCAGGATCGGCTGCTCGATGAGCCGCGACTTGCGTCCGTCGGGTAGTTTGTAGCGGATCTTCAGGAATCCGTATTCGTTCGCCTTGTTCTTCTCCCCCGCGGATTTCATCGCCGGCGAGTAACGCAGCTCCTCCACGGTTCGGGTCGCGGACTCCACCGGCGTGATCTCGTAGATGGCCGTCACCGTGTGCCCGGCGCCGACGTCGCCCGCGTCCACCGCGTCGTTGTTGAAGTCCTCGCGCTTCATCGCGCGGGTTTCGTAACCGATCAGCCGGTACTCGGCGACGGTCGCGGGATTGAATTCCACCTGCAGCTTCACGTCCTTCGCGATCGTGAACAGCGACGAGCCCGCCTCCCGCACGAGCACCTTGTGCGCCTCGTTGAGCGTGTCGATGTAGGCGGCGACGCCGTTGCCGTTCTGCGCCAGCGCCTGCGCGAGTTCGTCGCGGTAGTTGCCCTGCCCGAATCCGAGCACGGACAGGAACACGCCCCGCTCACGCTTGCGCTCGACGAATCCCTTGAGCTCGTTCGTGCTGTCGATGCCGACGTTGAAGTCGCCGTCGGTGGCCAGCAGGATGCGATTCACGCCGTTCTTGCGGAACGATCGCTCGGCCAGGTCGTACGCGAGGCGAATCCCGTCCGCGCCGGCCGTCGAGCCGCCGGGCGTGAGCCGCGCGATCGCCTCGAGAATCTTCTCCTTCTCGCTCACCCGCGTCGGCGGCAACACCAGGCCCGCGGCGCCCGCGTACACCACGATGCCCACCGTGTCGTCCGGCTTCAGGTTGTCGACCAGCAGCCGCATCGAGTCCTTCACGAGCGGTAGTTTGTCGGGCGCGTTCATCGAGCCGCTGACGTCGATCAGCAGCACGAGATTCGCATCCGGACGCTGGCGCTCGGGCAGTTCGTATCCCTTGATGCCGATGTGGATCAGCTTGCGGCCCTCGCCCCACGGCGAATCGCTCACGACCACCGTCGGACGGAACGGCTCGTCGCGCGACGCGGCCGCGGGCCACGAATAATCGAAGTAGTTGATCATCTCCTCGACGCGCACCGCGGCCTTCTGCGGCAGCAGACCCAGGTTGAGCTGCTTGCGCACGAAGCCGTACGACGCGGTGTCGACGTCCGCGGAGAACGTGGACACGGGCGCTTCGGACACCTGCTTCACCGCGTTCGATTCGAAACTTTCGAAACGGTCTCGGCCGGTTTCCTCGCCGAGCACCAGGTTCTCGGCGACGATTCCGGACTCGACGCGGGTATGCGTCCAGTCCCTTCGCAGCTCTGACATCGGTGCCGACGGCGGCGGCGACGCGGGACTCTTGTTAGGGGACGTCCGCGCCGCCCGACGCGCGCCGGTCACGACGACTTCGCGCGAGTCCCTCGAAGTGTCTTCCTTCTTCACGAGTGGTGAGCGCGTGCGCCCGATCCGGACGCCGGGCACACGCTGCAGCGACTCCGCCACGTTCGCGTCGGGGAACGTGCCGATGTCTTCGGCGGTGAGCGCGTCCGCGGTCACCGTGGTCGCGGGCGCGGACTTTGCGGGCTCCGCGTCGAACTCGATCTTCGCGAGACGCTCTTCGGCAATGGGTTCCTCGATTGCAGCCGCCCGCAATTCCGCGGGCGTGGGCGCGCGCCGTTCAGCCTCGGGCCGCGGCGCCGCCTCGCCGGGCGTGGCGATTCCGGTGGGAGCCAGAGCCAGGTTCCGCGAAGCCTCGACCGGCGTCGACGCCTCGACTTCCGGCGCGGGCGCAGCCTCCGCGGGCGGCTCCGCGACAGTCGCCGGATCCGAAACGACCGCGGGCACCTCGCCGGACTCCGCAGCCGGCATTTCCGCCGGCGCGTCGAACACCCCCTCCGCGATCCTCGGCTCCAGCAGGTCCGCGTTGCGGTTCAGCATGGGCCAGGTGATCGCAAGCCCGATGACCGCGACACCCATACCCGCGGCCATCGCGAAGTTGCGCGTCTGCCTCATCCACCTGTGCGTCTTCACCGGCAAGGCAACGACTTCGGTCTCACCCGCCTGTGCCTGCGAATGCACCCGCGCGAATTCCTCGAGCGCGGCGCGCCGCGCGCGCAGGCGGGCCTGCGGATCCGGCTGCGGCGCGGGCTGTTCGAGCACGGCTTTGTAACGTTGATTCATAGGCTGACGCTCTGCGTGTCGCGCTGTCGCAGGTGCCTGCGGATGGTGTGCAGCCGCCACGAGATCGTGGACTCCGAGACGCCGAGCACGGCGCCCGCCTCCGCATGACTCATTCCCTCCGAGTGCACCAGCAAAGCCGTTTCCTTCATTCCTTCACCGATGTCCGCCAACTGCTCGAGAACCTGCAACAGATAGATGCGGTCTTCGGCCGGCGAGGACGTCGCCACGTTTTCACCCTCGCTGATGTCTTCGTGATCGTGGCGGCGCTGGCCGCGTTGCCAGTCCTGCGCGCAATTGATCACGAGACGGTAGAGCCAGCTCGTGAAAGCCGACTCGAAGCGAAACTGTCCCAGGCTGGCGGCGAGCTTGATGCAGGCGAGTTGCGCGATGTCCTGCGCGTTCGCCTCGTGACCACACCACTTCCACGCGAAGCGGTAGATAGTGTCGTAGTGCAGATCCACGAGCTCGGCGAAGGATTGCGAGTCCCCGCCCTGAGCCCTGCGAATGAGTGCCTGTACGTCCATCCGGTGTGTGTCGCCGTCTCCCAGTCGTTGGACGGAGGGAATGCCCCGTTCCTTGGAATGTGTTGTTGGACGGGTCCTGGCCAGAATACCCCGGAAAAGCGCCGACCCCCGGCGCGGACGCGGGGCTTCAGGCGGAGGGGAAGCTCGGCATCTTGGCCGGCGCGCCCGGCACTTCGCGCACCAGCCGGGGCACGAGGTACCCCGAAACCTGGTTTCCGAGCTCTCGGATCAGGTCCTGGGCCCGGTGCTCCCCGACGTCGAAATGGGCCGTGCCCCGGACCCGGTCCGGCAGGTGCAGGTAATAAGGTAAGACCCCCGCCTCGACGAGCGCCGCCGAGAGGCGCTTCAGCGTATCGACGTCGTCGTTCACACCGGCGAGCAGCACAGACTGGTTCAGCACCGTGACCCCGGCGCCGCGCATTCTCAAGCAGGCGGCGCGCACGCCGGCGTCGATCTCGTTCGGGTGATTAGCGTGGATGACCACGACCGTCGGTAGTTCGATGCCGCGCAGCCACTCGATGAGCCCGTCATCGACTCGTGATGGCAGGACCACGGGCTGACGCGTGTGCACGCGAATGCGGCGCACGTGGGGGATCGCGCACAGGGAAGTCGTGAGCGACGCGAGACGCGCATCGCTCAACGACAGCGGGTCGCCGCCGCTCAGGATCACTTCCTCGATGCCGGCATCGGCGGCGATGGCCGCGAGGGCGGCGCCCCAGCGCCCCGCCGTCGACTCTTCCCCCGCCTGTTCCGCGTAGGGAAACTCGCGCCGGAAGCAGTAGCGGCAATGAATCGCGCAGGCTTGCGTCGTGATGAGCAACGCGCGCCCGCTGTATTTCTGCAGCAGGTTCGGCGCGCGCACGGCCGCGGCTTCGTGCAATGGATCCGGAATGAACCCCTCGACCTCGAGCTTCTCGTTCGCGGCCGGCAGCACCTGTCGCAGCAGTGGATCGTCGACGTCGCCGCGGCGCATGCGCGCGACGTAGCCGCGCGGAACTCGAAGCGCGAACTTCGCGGCGGCCGCGCGCGCGGGTTCGAGTAGTTCGGCATCGAGTCCGAGCGCGTCGAGCAACTCCTCCGGTTTCGTGATGGCGCGGGACATCTCCCGCTGCCAGGCGGCTTGCGTCACGGCTGGGTTTCCAACGACTTGATCTGGATGTTGCGGAACCAGATGGGCTGGCTCTCCGCCTGCAGCGCGATGTGCCCGAACGACAACTGCAGCGGCGCGCCCGCCGCGAGCAGTCTTGCCGCGTCCGGATCCGTGGGATCGAGCTGCGGCCGCTGGTACCGCATCACTTCGGCGCCGTCGATCCGCTGGATGATCTCCTCGTTGCCGCGCACTTCGATCTCGGCCTTCACCCACCGATCGAGCGGCGACAGCGTCGCCTTCGCATCGATGATGTGGTCGGTGACGAGTTTGCCGTCACGCTCGAGGTGTGTGCCGGGCGATACCGCGTTCCCGGTCTGCGTCCCGGCCGTCGCACCGGCGGCCAGGAACTGGAACTCCATGCTGACCGGGAATCCCTGGTCGAGCCTCAGGCTCAGCGGCGATTGCGAGTGCACCATGACCCCGCTGTTGAGCTTGGCCCAGTGCGGCGCGTCCTCGATCGCCTTGCCCGTGAACCGGTACTCGAGCCGCAGGATGTAGCGCGAATACGGCAGGTTCGTATACAGGTGCCCGAACCGGTCCTCGAACTTCGCGTAGTCGTCGTAGCTGACCTTGATGACGCCGTCTTCGACACGGAACGTCTCGGCGTAGTTCTCACCGAGCGGATGCTTGTTGATCTTGGGCGTCCAGCCGGCGAGATCCTTGCCGTTGAACAGATCGCGCCATTCCTCCGCGCACGCCGGCGCGGCGATGCCCGCGCCGAGCGCGAGCGCCAGGACCAGGACCAGGAGATTCGTGCGAGGCATCGGCCGGGCTCCAGTGATTGCCGGGCGCGGAGTATTTCAGGAAGCCGATGTGAGACCAAGGTGCCATGGCCGCTTTCGCGCCGCCGTTCCTATCCTGCGGCTCGCGCGCGTCTTTTCGACGCCAAGGAGCGGATCATGAGAAGCGCAACCCTGTTGCTGGTCGCGACATTCGCCCTCGTCGGCACCGCCACCGCAAGTCGGCAGGCAGGTCCGGCGGCGAGAAAGATGCGAAGACGGTGGGCAAGAACCACAAGGGCATGGCGGTATTCACGATCGTGAAAGGTGGCGCGATGTACGAAGCGTCGCTGGCCGGACAGAAGTACGGCTGCACGCCGCGCTCGAAGTCGAAGACCTGAGATGGGCGCCCGTTCGAAGATGGCGGGGTGGACCGCGGCCATGGTCGCGGCGAGCTTTGCCGCCTGTACGCAGGTCGTTCCGAAGCAGGAAAAATCCGATGACGGCCTCGTGCGCGTGACGCGCCCGCAGGTCGACGTGTTGTTCGTCATGCCCGGCACGTCGCTCGAGAAATATCGCAAGGTCCTGATCGACGACGTCGAAGTCACGTTCCGCGGCGGCTGGCAGACGCAGCCCGGCGTGACCGCGACCGACATCGCGCGTATCCGCCAGCGCGCGGCCGACGGCTTCCGTGCGGTCTTCGCGAGCGAGCTGGAAGACAAGGGCGGATATCCCGTGGTCGACGAGCCCGGGCCCGACGTGTTGCGCGTCAATGCATCCATACTCGAACTGACGGTCACGACACCGACGTCGCCGAGCGACGACGCGGAACGCACCTTCAACGTTTCGGCGAGCGAGATGACGCTGCGCGCCGAGCTGCACGATTCGCAGAGCGGCGCGTTGCTGGCGCGCGCGCTCGATCACAGCATGGGCCGCCAGACCGGCGACCTGCGCGTGATGAGCCAGGCCGCGAACGTCAACGAAGGCGCGCAGTCCTTCGAACTCTGGGCCCGTCTGCTGCGCAACGCGCTCGACGCGGCCCGGTCAGGGGCTCCCCCGCCCGCCACTAACTAGTCGGATCCGCGCGCGCGTCGTCCATTGACGCAGTGAACACGGACAGCCGGCGAGACAACCGGCCAGACAGGGTTTCTCCTTATCGGCAATCACTTATGGACAGCGCGTGACGCGCGAGTCATTTATTGGCCGCTGACAGGGAAGTCCCGTCTAACAACTTCGCCGGGACGTCGACATCGTCGTTTTCAAGGAGGAGAACGCATCATGGCTCGGTCACTGAAGAACCTGCTGTGGTGCTGCGCGGCCCTGGTCCTGGCGTTCGGCCACGTGCCGGATGCGCTCGCGCAGTCACCCAGCTGCACCGTCACCTACACATGGCCCACGTGGGTCGGAGGCAATGGCTTCGGCGCCAACCTCGTCATCACCAACAACGGTCCGTCCATCACGAATGGCTGGACGCTCACGTTCAATTTCCCGAACGGGCAGCGCCTGCAGAACGGCTGGCCCGTGGCTTTCTCGCAGCCGGCGAACAGTTCGACGCTGACGATTTCGTCCAATGCCGAATGGAACCAGGGCATTCCGAGCGGACAGAGCTTCACCGTCGGATTCAACGGCACCTTCAGCGGCGCCAACAACCCGCCCGCCGCGTTCACGTTGAACGGCACGGTGTGCGGCGCGCCGCCCACCAACACGCCGCCGACCGTGACGATGACCTCGCCGACCAGCAACCAGCAGTTCCCGGCGGGCACGACCAGCGTGAACCTCGCGGCTACCGCGACCGATACGGGCGGCGTGCAACGCGTCGAGTTCCGCGTCGACGGAACCCTGGTCGCCACCGACACGAGTTCGCCGTATTCGTTCACTGTGACCGGCCTCGGGCCCGGCGCGCACACCGCGTCGGCGACCGCGTTCGACAACGGCAATCCGCAACTGAGCGCCGTCTCGACGGTGTCGTTCTCGATCGGCACGGCGCAGACGCCGTCGATCAGCTTCACGCCGGCGACGTTGTCGATCGCGGGCGGCCAGAGCGGTACGTCGTCCGTGCGGCTGAGCGCCGCGCCCGCGGGCTCCGTCACGGTCGCGATCGCGCGCACCGGCAGCACGGCGATCTCGCATTCGCCCACCAGCGTGCAGCTCAACGGCACCAACTGGAACACCGGCGTCAGCGTGACGTTCACCGCGGCGGCCGGCACGGCAGCCGCGAGTTCGACGTTCACGGGCACGTCCTCCGGCTACACCGCGGGCTCCGTGGCAGTCAGTCGCACCACCGGGACCAACGCGTTGTTCCGCGTGAATTCGCAGGGACGCATCACGAAGAACGGCGAGTTGTTCCCGGTGCGTTGCGGCTCGTGGTTCGGCCTCGAGGGACGGCACGAACCCTCGAACGACCCGGTGAATCCGAGCGGCGCCGCGATGGAGCAGTACATCGGCAACACGTCCTGGGCCAACGGCGGCCAGGGCACCGGCCGGACGATCGCGCAGACCATGCAGGAGATCTCCGGCATGGGCATCAATGTGATCCGCCTGCCGCTCGTCCCGCAGACGCTGAATCCGAACGATCCGCAGGGCACGGGCAGCGTGCTCAAGAATCATTCGTCGGTGCGCATCGCCAATTCGCGGCTCGCGCTCGAGACGATGATCCGCGCGGCCGACGCGGCCAACATCGAGGTCATGCTCGACGTCCACTCGTGTTCGAACTACATCGGCTGGCGCGCCGGCCGCTTCGATGCGCGTCCGCCGTGGTCCGATGCGGACCGCGACAACTACGACTTCAAGCGCGAGAACTACTCGTGCGCGGCGACCCTCAATCCGCCGTCGGTCACCACCTCGCATCCGTACGACACCACGATGTGGCTCGACAACCTGCGCACGCTCGCGGGCCTCGGCCCCGCGCTCGGCGTGGACAACATCATCGGCATCGACATCTTCAACGAACCGCACGACTACACGTGGGCGGAGTGGAAGTCGCTGACCGAGCAGGCGTACGCCGCGATCAACACGGTGAATCCGAACCTGCTGCTGTTCGTGCAGGGCATCGGCACGAACGCGGGCACGCAGGACGGCACGCCGTCGACGGTGTCGCCGCAGCCGCACGGCGCCGAGTTCTCGAATCCGAACTGGGGCGAGAACCTGTTCGAGGCGGGCACGAATCCGATCAACGTTCCAAAGTCGCAGCTCGTGTTCTCGCCGCATACCTACGGCCCTTCGGTGTTCGTGCAGCGTATGTTCATGGATCCCGCGCAGACGCAGTGCGCCGGGCTCGAAGGCGACCCGGCCGGCGACGCCGACTGCAACATCGTGATCAACCCCACGCTGCTGCGGCAGGGCTGGGAGGAGCACTTCGGATATTTGAAGCAGCAGAACTACGCGATCGTCGTCGGTGAGTTCGGCGGCAACCTGGACTGGCCGCTCGGCCAGGCCAGCATCCGCGACCGCAACCGCTGGAGCCACATCACGCCGGGCGTGGACGGGCAATGGCAGGACGCCTTCGTCGATTACATGGTCGAGAAGGGCATCGAGGGCTGCTACTGGTCCATCAATCCGGAATCCGGCGATACCGCCGGCTGGTACGGCCATGCCTATGACCCGATCAGCAACGAATCGGGCTGGGGCGAATGGCGGCCCTTCGACCAGCGGAAGACGAATTTGCTGAACAGACTCTGGGGCAGATAACCCCACCGATCGAGGAGTCTTGCGGCCGGGACTGGCGCCATGCCAGTCTCGGCCTTTCTTTCTTTTGTTTTGTTTATTGCTGCTCGGGGGGAGAGATGAACAAGAAGAGTCTGTACGTCGCGTTCGTCACGGGCGCGATGCTGGCGCTCGGCGGTGCGGCTGTTTCCGCCGACGTCGAGAAGGCCGATGCCGGCGAAATGATCGTCTATGACACGGCCCTGCAGAACGGCTGGGAAAACTGGAGTTGGGCGAAGACCGAGGTCAGCGTCGAACTCGGCGGAAGTCCGCGCCGGCCGATCAAGGTCGAGTCCGCTCCGTGGCAGGCGCTGTACCTGCATCACGCGCCGTTCAAGGGCTCCGACTACAAGAAGATTTCGTTCCTGATCCAGGCGTC
>JAEZCN010000249.1 GCA_023433515.1 Pseudomonadota bacterium | reverse complement strand
CTGTTCGCCGGCACCGAGGAATCCCCCGGCGACGTCGAGCTATACCAGGGCGCCTCGTACAAGGCGTACCGCGGCATGGGTTCGCTCGGCGCGATGAGCGAGCGTCACGGCTCCGCCGACCGCTATTTCCAGGACACCGCGTCCGAACTCGAGAAGCTCGTGCCGGAAGGCGTCGAAGGTCGCGTGCCGTACAAGGGCAGCGTCGTTTCGATCCTTCACCAGCTCGCGGGTGGCCTGCGCGCCGCGATGGGTTACACGGGCAGCAAGAACGTGTCCGAGCTGCGCTCGCGCCCGAAGTTCGTGCGCGTCACCGGCGCCGGCATGCGCGAGAGCCACGTGCACGACGTGCAGATCACCAAGGAAGCGCCTAACTACCGGGTTTCCTGAAGATCCGGGAAGGGCGTGTCCGGCTGGCGTGGCGTATCACGCCAAAAAATTTTGAGGCAAGAATGAACAGCGCCGCCGAAATCGCGACACCCCAGACCGACATCCACTCCGCGCGCGTCCTGATCCTCGACTTCGGAGCGCAATACACCCAGCTCATCGCGCGCCGTGTGCGCGAGCTCGGCGTCTACTGCGAGATCCTTCCCTGGGACATCACGTCCGACGACGTCCGCAAGTGGAAGCCCAAGGGCATCATCCTTTCCGGCGGTCCCGAATCCGTCACCGACAAGGAGCCGCCGCGCGCGCCACAGGCGGTGTTCGAGCTCGGCGTACCGGTGCTCGGCATCTGCTACGGCATGCAGACCATGGCGCAGCAGCTCGGCGGCCGCGTGGTCAATTCCAATCACCGCGAGTTCGGCTATGCCGAGGTCACGAGCATCGCGTCCAACAAGCTGTTCGACGGCGTGTTCGACCGCAAGGACGGCGAGGGTCGCGGCGTGCTCGACGTGTGGATGAGCCACGGCGACAAGGTCGATGCACTGCCGCCCGGGTTCACCGCAATTGCGCGCAGCGGAAACGCGCCGCTGGCCGCGATGGCCGATGAGTCGCGCAAGTTCTACGCCGTGCAATTTCATCCCGAAGTGACGCACACGCTGCAGGGCAAGGTGCTGCTCGAGCGATTCGTGCGCGAGATCTCGGGATGCGAGGCGCTGTGGAGCGTCGGCAACATCATCGAGGACGCCATCGCGCGCGTGCGCGCGCAGGTGGGCAAGGGCAAGGTGCTGCTCGGACTATCGGGCGGCGTGGATTCGTCGGTGGTCGCGGCGTTGCTGCACAAGGCCATCGGCGATCAGCTCATCTGCGTGTTCGTCGATCATGGCCTGCTGCGTCTGAACGAGGGCGACGCGGTCATGAAGATCTTCGCCGAGAACCTCGGCGTGAAGGTCATCCGCGTGGACGCGGAGCAACGCTTCCTCGACGCGCTGCGCGGCGAGAGCGATCCGGAGCGCAAGCGCAAGATCATCGGCGGCGAATTCGTGAAGGTGTTCGACGAGGAAGCGCAGAAGCTCACGGGCGTCGACTTCCTCGCGCAGGGCACTATCTACCCGGACGTGATCGAGTCCGCCGGGTCCAAGACCGGCAAGGCGCACGTCATCAAGTCGCACCACAACGTGGGTGGTTTGCCCGCGAACATGCGCATGAAACTCGTCGAGCCGCTCCGCGAGTTGTTCAAGGACGAGGTGCGCCGGCTGGGCGTAGAGCTCGGGCTGCCGCGCGAGATGGTGTACCGCCATCCGTTCCCCGGCCCCGGTCTCGGCGTGCGCATCCTGGGCGAGGTGCGCAAGGACTACGCGGACCTGCTGCGCCAGGCGGATCACATCTTCATCGAAGAGCTGCGGCGCCACGATCTGTACGACAAGACCAGCCAGGCGTTCGCCGTCTTCCTGCCCGTGCGCTCGGTGGGCGTGATGGGCGACGGTCGCCGCTACGACTACGTCGTCAGCCTGCGCGCCGTCGAAACCATCGACTTCATGACCGCGCACTGGGCGCGGCTGCCGTACGACTTCCTCGATGTGTGCTCGCGCCGCATCGTCAACGAAGTGAAGGGCATCTCACGCGTGGTGTACGACATCTCCGGGAAGCCGCCGGCCACGATCGAGTGGGAGTGATCCCGCGAATCGGAGAGTGGTTCCGCGGCGGTCGGCCATCGACATAGGGATTGAGTCTATCGGCGTATTTCTCGACGGCCGAGATCTCGGCACCGGTGTTCGCCGATGGTCGCGGCAACACGTCGACTTCGAGCTCGGTCACGTGCGCCTTCAAAGGCGGCCATGGATGTGAAACGGCGGCGTGAAATAGGCATCCTTGGTGAGCCCGCGCAGATGGGAGTTCCGCATTCAAACCCACTCGATGCCGCGGCACTCAGCCGTGTTTGTCGGGCCTGGTGAGGGGAGGCTGCACGGACCACTCCGCCGGCTGGTCATCCTGGTCCGCCTCACCTTGCTCGAAACTCTCGTGGATCCTGCCGGGCTTGTGATGCGCCGGGGCGTAGATCGCATAGATCTGCATCGGCTCATCGCCGATGTTCGTGACGTTGTGCCAGGTGCCTGCCGGCACGAGAATGCACCAACCATCCGACACTTCCTTGTCGAACGTCAGCTGATCTTTGGCGGGGCCCATCTGGACGCGGCCGCGCCCGCCGTCGAGGCGCAGGAACTGGTCCGTTTCCGGGTGTGCTTCGAGCCCGATGTCGCCGCCGACGGGAATCGACATCAGTGTGACCTGCAGGTAGCGGCCACTCCAGACCACGGTCCGATAGTTTTCGTTTTCGAGCGTCGCCCGTTCGAGGTCGAACGATTGCGGCTGCGGGCCGATGTCCTTGATGGTCACAGTGTCACCGTGGGGTTGTGTCCGGCGCGTCGCACAGTGCCTCACGGGCTATCTTTGCGCCATCAGCGCGTGATGGCGCGCCATTGTAGGAGTGGATTACTCGCCCGCGAGTGCGAATCAATACGAGCTCCATGTGGCCGGCGATCGTCGACATGGCCTAACATCCGGCCGCGTACTCGGCCTGTTGTCCGGCCTGAATCAGAGTTTGGGTGTCCCACGCGCTTTCGCCGCATCACGCACCTGCTGCTCCACGTAGACCTGTGTCTGAGAAATCTGCTGACGCAGCGAGTGGTAGTCGACGAGAGTGGTCCACATTCCGCTGACCATGGGCGCGCCCGGCGTTCCGGGATCGCCACCGCGGAAGTTCGCGACGATGGTCAGGCCGCAGCCGTCGACGAACTGTATCGAGTTGAAGAAGGCATGGCCCTCGTTGGCGCGCGGCGACCAGTGGGCCTTCGAGCACCTGGTTTTCGGATCGAGGATGCGCACGCCGGCGGGCGTATCGATCCAGGCCAGGCGCAGCGACGCGGCGGTGTTGTAGCGATCGTCGATCCAGCGATCCTTGCCGTACTTGCCCACCAGCGCGGCGGCGACCTCGCGCGTGAGGGGTCCCGAATCGTTGGGATACTGGACGAGCCGCGTGATCAACACGGCTCGCGGCGCATGCGGCGGAGGCGGGAAGTCGACGCGGATCTCGTCGGAGCGCACGTCTTCGCCATGCCGGATCGCGTGCAGGCTGCCGACGAAGGTCACGCCCGGCAGATCCTTGAGCGTGAGAGGGATCTCCCGGGTCTTGAACTGCAGTCCGGAATCCTGCAGCGCCGTCTTGATCTCCGCGGGCGACATGCCGAGTGTCATGCCCAGGATGTCGACCGATCGGGATTCGGCGGCGGTTGCGGGGAGCGACGCTCCGAACGCGGAAAGTGCTGCGATCAGCAATGCGGTCGTCAGATTCTTTTTCATGGGGTCCTCGCCAGGTTCATTGCGCGCCGACGTGCACGCGGCCGATCAACTGTCCGTTCGTCGAATGACGCAGTTCGTACTCGATGACGTCGACGACCAGCGCGCCGCCATTCGGCGCGGGCTGGACGCCCGTGATCGCAACCCGCGCATCGGCCGTGGTCCCGCCGTAACCGATTCGGTCGCGGATCGAGCGGGCTTCTCCCGAATCGACGCGCCAGAGCTGCGCATCGCGGCCATTACCGAATCTCACGGACACCGTTTGATCGAAGGCGGCGAAATTGATCACGGAGCTGGGCGCGAATGCGCGCACCGTGAACTCGCCGTAGGTCGGGTCGTAGTCGCTGAGGCTGGCGTCCAGCGACAGGCGCATCGTGCCCACATTGCGCACAGCAGCGGCGGCGGCCTGAAGCTCGGCACGTACCGCGGCGCGTTGTCCATCCTTGTCGGGTGGTCGCGCGAACCGTACCCGGGTGTCCTGCTCGACCCAGTCGTCGATGGGCGGCGCCACGCCCGCCAGGGTGTAATAGAGGAAAACCACGGTGCTGTTGTCTGGGTTGATCAGCTCTCCGTCGTGGTCCGCGAGAGCCCGCGAGGCGGCGGGCCGCGCCGCCGTTCCCGAACCGGTCGGCGCAGCGGACGCGGCCTTCGGGCCCGTGCCCTCGGATGTGTGCGTCGTCGGAGCGGCGACGTCTGCGTTGCCGCAGGCCGAGAGAAATGCCGTGAGTGCAATCGCTGCACTGAACGCTTTCATGTGCGACTGCCTCACAGCGTCGGCGCGCCGGCATTCTTGCCCGCCGCCTCGACTTCGCGCGCGCGACGCTGCGCGTCCTCCTGCGCGAACCATTGTTCGGTCTTCTGGAGCGCATCGTAAGCGCCCGCCTGATCGACGACGACGACCTGCAGGAGATTCGCGAGCGCGGGATTCTCGCGTGTCGGCAGGATGCGGGCCCCGACCACGATGCCGCAGTCCGGAGAGAAAGACAGCGCGGCGCCGAAATGGGCGTTGGCATGGCACCCACCGAACAGCGGCGACGTCTCGGTAATCCTTCGGCCGAACGGATCGTTTGCCCAGCGGAGATTCACCTCGCCGCTGTTCTGGAGCGGAGTGCGCCCCGTGACCGGGCCGTACTTCGCGATGAGCGCGCTCACGATGCTGTCGATCGTCGGATGACGGCCTTCCTCGTAAGCCTCCTCGCGCGAGACGTGCACCACGCGTTCCTCGCCGGGCGCGCCCAGCGTGCCGACGTACCAGCGCGCGGCTCCGGGAGCAGTCTGTTGCCTGGCGCGGCCGCGGTCGCCGTATTGAAGCTCCTCCGCCCATTCGCGCGCGGTCTTCTGCACGTTGACGCGCGGCTCGGCGAAGCCCGCGCCGAATCCCTGGCGAAATTTCTGGCCGTAGGTATTGAGGTGAAAGCGGCCGCGCAGATCCTCGCTGACCACCAGCAGCTTGTGGGAACACATCACGACCTTGGTCGCTTCGTCATATGTCATGCCGGGCCGCACGCCGACGATGTCGTCCACGGGCGCATTGGCCGCGCGCGGCGCGCTGGTGGTCTTGGCGGGGCACTTGAGTTTGCCGCGCGCCTCGGCGGCGACCTGCTCGGCCGTGGCGTCCGGCTGCTTCGTCGATGCGCTGGCGGACGAAGCGGACTTGCGCTGGGTGGCCTGCGGCGATTCCCTGGATCCGCAGGCGGCCAGCATGCCGAGTGCAAGCAACACGGTCATGCCTTGCAGTCCGCGTTCCAACGATCGATTCCTCATGACGGTGTGGCTCCTCTCATGGCTTTCAGGGATGACTCTCTTGAATGCGTTCCGCGGGTCTGAGCTCGAGGCCCATCGGTCCTTCGAGGCGGTCGTGCTTGCGGATCAGCACGACCGTGCCCTGCGGGCCGCTGACCAGGATCCGTTCCGCGTTCTCTTCGTAACGCGCGCTCACGGTGGTCCCGAGCACCGAGATGAACACCTCGCCGGTGGGCCTGAACTCGTATTGCGTGGCGCCGCTGGCGTCGACGTAAACGCCCGCCACGCGCGGACCGCAGCCCCAGAGAACGCTCTGCGAGACCACGAGCAACGTGATGACGATTCGATTTCGGGCGCGTGCGGCCATCCACATGGGGCGAGCCTGCATTCCGGGCCCCTGCGCGCGCATCGACAGTACGGGGTGGTTAACGCGTGTTAGTGGTGGTTATGATCCGCAGCCCTTTTTCCGGATCGTGACTCTCCCGTGACAGAACCCGAATCGCGCATCCGGCGACGCGGTGTCAGAGCCTCGAAGATCAAGCTCTTGCGCGCGTTGTCCGACGCAGGCCTCAAGACGCAGGCCGCGCTCGCCGAACGCATCGCCGACCGGGAGGGACTTGATGCGCCACCGAAGGACGTCGTCAACCGCGTTTTTCGCGAACAGCCGGTCGATCCCGTGACGCTCGAACGGGTGGCGCGAGCCTTGGGTGTCGAGGCATACGAGCTCTATCAGAGCGGCACGACTCCCGAGGCCGGGTCCGCCGTCCCGACGACGAATGCGGCGCCACTCGACAGCGAACCAGGCCCAGACGTCGCACCGGCGGTCCCTGCGCCGCCGTCGCTTCCGCGCCGGTTGCCTGTCGTGGCGCTGATCGCCGCCTCGTTGGTGGCCCTCGCGTTCGGCGGCTGGCTCTGGAACCGCGCGAGCACGCCCGCGGACGCCGGCGCGGAGCGGGTGGCGACCGCGCCGCTCAAGCCCAGATTCGGTCGCTTCAAGGTGGCGATCATGCCATTCAAGGGCGACGCCGACGGCCAGCTCGCCGTGCTGCTGCGCGACCGGCTCGAGAAGACGCTCGGCGTGACCTCGGCGGCGCTGCCCCTCATCGCGGCGAACGAGGACCGCGGCGAGCTGGCGCAGCGCTTTCGCGTGGATGCCGTGCTCGACGGCGAAGTCGTGCGCGTGGGTCAGTCGCAGGCGATACGCGTCTATGCATACGTTGACGCGCGCGGCCGCCGCCAGCAGATCTGGGGAGAAACCCTGCCGACTTCGCAGGTCGCGCGGCTACCGGAAGTTGCGGAACGGGCGACCGCGGCCGTGCATCGGTTGTTCGGTCTGCCCGCGGGCGAGTCGCGCAATCCGCCGCATTTTCCGCTGGCGCCGGTGCAGGACGAGTACCTGCAAGGACGGCTGTATCTCGACGAGGCTCCGAGCGAGCTCAACCTGCGGCGCGCCGCCAATCATTTCGAAGCGGCCCTGCGCCACGACTCAAACTACCCGGCCGCTCACGCGGGGTTGTGCGAAGTGTCGCTCGATGCCGTATGGATCAACGAGGAGCGGCAGCTCGCGAACGCGGAGAAGTCCTGCGTGCGCGCGATGCAGCTCGCCCCGCACGCGCCCGAAGTCGTGCGCGCGAATGCGTATTTCCTCTATCGATCGGGTCGCGGCGAGGAGGCCGCCCAGGCGCTCAGGGAGTTGAACGAGGCCGCTCCGCGCGATACCGAAACCCTGCTCGCGCTCGCGAGTGCCGAATTCGCCGTGTTCCGCCGCACGGGCGCCGCGGCGGATGGCGCGCGCGCCATCGCGCGCGCGAGAGAGGCGGCCGCGATTTCGCCGCAATTCTGGAAGCCCTGGATGTGGGTGGGCATCTACGAGGCCGGAGCGGGCACCGCCAATGCCGCGATCGCGGCGCTGGAAACCGCGCACCGGCATGATCCGCAGAACGAATACGTCGTCACCAATCTCGGCACCATGTATTTGTGTCGAGGCGACTTCGAGCCGGCGCGCGATCTTTATCTGAAAGCGCGCGAGGTCGCGCCCGCGTCGTACGCGGGCACCGAATTCCTCGGCATGATCTATTACTACCTGCGCGACTTCGACGAGTCGGCGCGTCTGCGCCAGGCGGCGCTCGACATGGCTCGCGCGGCGGGCGGCGCCGAGATTCATCAGATGTGGGGCTCGCTTGGCGACTCCTATCGACAGTCCGGCAAACGCGCGGAGGCGATCAATGCCTACGTGCGCGCGCTCGAGATCGTCGAGCGGGATTTCCTCACCGGCACCGGTGGCGTGGCCGACAAGGCCGCGCGTGCCTATTACTACCTGACGTTGCTCGATCTCGATCCGGCCAGCGCCCCGAAGGCGGCGCTGGCCTCGCTGGAGCACGACCTGGACGAGGCACTGCAGGCGGGTGTCGAGAGCAGCTCGCTGCTGCGGGTGTCCCAATCCTGGCTGCTGAAAGGCGATGTCGCGCGCGCGCGGGCGGCGCTCGACAAGGCGACGGAACGCTGCCGCTGTTACGCGGATTTTCCCGACGTTGCGAGGCTCGCGGCCAGTCGCGGCTGATCTGCGCGATCCGGCGAAGACCTGCTCACGCGCGTCGGCGGAGGAGGCGTATCCTTTCGCGCTGATCAGCCATCTCGATATCCGCCTCGCGGTGCCAGCGGACGCCGCCGGGATCGCGGCCATGTCGCGCGACTGCATCGAGCGGGGTCTGCCCTGGACCTGGACGGAATCGCGCTTGGCGTTCCAGATCGCCTCGAAGGAAACGAGCGTCGTCGCGCGCGAGGCGGGCGTCATCGTCGGGTTCGGAATCATGTCCTATCTACACGACGACGCACGCCTGCTGTTGTACGGTGCGCCCGCGGTATCGCCGCCAGGGCGTGGGCAGCGAGATGTTGTCGCTGCTCGAATCCGTGGGGCGCGAACTCGGCATCCGCCGCGGGTGGAATGTCGGCGCGACAACGACGCCGCACGCGACTTCTACGCCGAACATAGGCCGCGCTTGCCCGCTCGAATCCGGAAACAAGGCTGAATTGCGACGCCTGTCGCAGGCCTTCCATGTCGATACATGGCAGCTTTATGTCTGATCGTCGGGCAGGCAGACTTGCCTTTTCTCGACCCCAATCCGCGGAGCGATAAATGCTGTCTTGGTTCAACGCAAAGGAATTCGAGCGCTTGGGCGAGGAACTGGCGGTTCTGTTCATGGAAGAAAAGCCGTCCGCGGAAGCAGGCAACCGCAAGTTCCGGCGCATGAACAAGGCCAAGGGCGGTGGCAATCCGGCGCAAGATCCGTTGCGCAAACTCGTAAGCCGGATCTCGACGTTCGAGGCCAGGAGAGAGGCCAACATCTACAAGAAGGCCAAGTTCGCCAACGCGTTCAAGTGGAAGCTCATCGAGGCGGGCTACGACCGCGTGTATGCGGATGAAGTGACCAAGGAACTCGTGATCCACTTCCGTTGATCGTCCGGAACGTACGGAGGACTCCGCGCTTGGGTTTGTTAGATAAGCTGATCGGGCGCCCCGGCCGCGCAAGCGATCCACAGGCGCTCATTGCCGAGGGAAACCAGGCCGAAGATCAAGGCCGGCTCCAGGAGGCGCTGAAGCTCTACGACCAGGCGATCGCCGAAGCACCCGAATTCGCCCGCGCGTACCTGAATCGCGGTAACGCGTTGATGGCGATGAAGGACCTCGATGCCGCCATCTCCGCCTTCGAGACAGCAGCGCGTCTCGACCCGGCAATGGCCGGCGCGCACTACAACCTGGGAAATGCCCTCCTGCGCCAGGGGCGCCTGGAAGATGCCGGCAACGCATACCGCCGGGCGTTGTCGTTGCGGCCCGGATTCGTGGATGCGGAGGTCGCGCTGGGCTCGGCCCTCGATGAACTCGGGAAGTTAGACGAAGCCGCGGACTGCTACCGCCGCGCGTTGAAGGCGCAGCCTGGACTGGGCCCGGTTTACGGCAACCTGGGCGTGGTGCTGATCAAGCAACGCCAGTTCGCCGAGGCCGAGGCGTGCCTTACGCGCGCGCTGGAGCTCGACCCCAAGTTGACCCACCATTACTTCCGGCTCGGTACCGTCCGTGCACAGATGGGTAATCGGGTTTCTGCCATCGATGCCTTCCGCAAGATGCTGCAAAGCCATCCGGATCACGGACTGACCTACTGCATGCTGGGAATCCAGTTGCAGTATTGCGGCCAGCTGCTCGAATCGATCGAGTGTTACCGCCGGGTCATCGAAATGGCGCCACGCGACCCGATCGCGCACAACAACCTTGGTGTCGTTTATCGACAGCTGAGCCGGCTGGACGAAGCGGCCGCAACCTGGCGGCTTGCGCTGGAGATCGATCCCGACAACCTGGCGCCCCATAGCAGTCTCATCTTCCTGGAGACCAGTCGCGCGATCGATTCGTCGGCCGCCTTGAACGAGCTCACCCGCTCTTTCGGGGCTTCAGCCGCGCGCATGGCGAAGCGTATCGAGGCCTGGGCCAACTCGCCCGATCCGGAGCGCGTGCTGCGAGTCGGATTCGTTTCCGGCGATCTGCGTGCTCATCCGGTCGGTTATTTCCTGCTGAGTTTTCTCACGGCGCTGAATGCGCACGCGGCCGGCCGTCTGGAGGCGTATGCATACTTCAGCTACGCGCTGGCCGACGAAGTTTCTGCCCGGATCCAGCCCCAGTTTCACACCTGGCGCCAGGTCGATACGCTGAACGACGAAGCCCTGGCACGCCAGATCGGCGAAGACCAGATCGACATCCTGATCGACCTGTCCGGCCACACGGGTGAGAACCGTCTCCCGGCTTTCGCGTGGAAGCCGGCCCCGGTGCAGGCTACCTGGCTGGGTTACCTCGGAACCACGGGAGTCGCGGAGGTCGACTACCTGATCGCCGACGATTGGACGTTGCCGCCGGAACTCGAGCCGGACTTCACCGAAAAAATCTGGCGTCTGCCGCGAAGTTACCTGTGTTTCACGCCGCCCCGGGAAGACGACACGCTCGGGCCGGTACCGGCCTTGGCGAACGGCTACGTGACCTTCGGCAGCTTCAACAACCTGATCAAGGTCACGCCGGATGTCATTGCTCTTTGGGCACGTGTCCTGCACGCGGTGCCGGAAAGCAGGCTGCTTCTGAAGACCAACCAGTTCATCGAGCCCAGCATGCGGCAGCAAGTGGCGCAGCAGTTCGAACGCCACGGAATCGCGAGCCCGCGATTGATGCTCGAGCCGACGGTGCCGCGGCGCGACTATCTGAAGCCATACAATCGCGTCGATATCGCGCTGGATCCATTCCCGTATCCCGGCATCACCACCAGCGTCGAAAGCCTGTGGATGGGGGTGCCCTTCATCACGCTCGCGGGCAGGACGTTCATGTCGCGGCAAGGCGTCGGATTGCTCAACAACGCCGGTCTGCCGGACTGGGTGGCTGCCGATGAGGACGATTACGTGAACCTGGCGGCGCGCCACGCCGCCGATCTGCAATCGCTGCAGCGGATTCGAAAGGAGTTACGGCCTCGCTTGCGCGAGTCGCCTATCTTCGATGCCGCGAGCTTCGCGAAAAACTTCGAGGTCGCGATGCGCGGCATGTGGCACAAATGGTGTGCTGCTCGAGGGCGATGACGATCCTCTGATCCGATGGCCCCCGCGGGGCCAATGGCCTAACATCCGACCTGGCATCGCCGCGTCCCATGTCCCGGCCGCATTTCGTTCGCTCTCACCACCCGGATCTCACTACCCGTGTTCACCAGAGGCGCTTTCATGGACCGTCGCACCTTCACGCTTTCATCGTTGGCCGCGGCCGGCAGCCTGGCGGCGGCTCCCCGCGTTTCCGGCGCCGCGCAGAGCAAGCCCAGGATCGGCCTCATCGGCTGCGGGTGGTTTGGCGGTGTCGCGCTCGATTCCATGATGGACGTGAGCGGCGGTGAATTCATATCGCTGTGCGATCCCAATGCCAATGCCATCAAGGCCACGGCGGAGGCGCTCGCCGAACGCCAGGACGCCCCGGCGCGCGGCTTCAAGGACTATCGCGAGATGCTGGCGAGCGCGAAACACGACATCGTCATCGTCTCGACTCCCGATCACTGGCATGCGCTGGCCGCCATCGCCGCCATGCAGTCCGGCGCCGACGTGTTCATGGAGAAGCCGATCAGCGTCGACGTCATGGAAGGCGAGGCGCTGGTCGCGGCCGCGCGCAAGTACCAGCGCGTCGTGCAGGTGAACACGCAGCGGCGCAGCACGGCGCTGCTCGCGGAGGCGCGCGACAAGTACATCCGCAGCGGCCGCATGGGAGCGATCCCGGTGGTCGAGACCTACGGCTATCTATCGTCGCGCAACAAGAATCCGATGCCCGAAGGTCCCGTACCCGCGCATCTCGACTACGAGCTGTGGACGGGTCCGGCGCCGATGCGGACGTTCCGTCCCGCCATCGAATCTCGCGAATGGCGCTCGTTCATCGAATACGGAAATGGGCAGGCGGGCGATCTCGGTATCCACATGTTCGACGTCGCGCGCTGGATGATGGGCCTCGGCTGGCCGCGCGCCATCAGCTCGGTCGGCGGCATCTACGTGGACAAGGGCACGCCCGCGAACACCTGCGATACGCAGCGTTCGCAGTTCGACTACGGCACGGTGCAGGTGAGTTGGGAAACGCGTACCTGGGGCGCGCCGCCGATGCCGGTGCGTCACTGGACGGATACCTGGGGTGTGCGTTTCCTCGGCGAGAAGGGCACGCTGAACGTCACCGTGCTGGGCTATGAATTCCGGCCCGCGGGCGAGGGCGCGCCCGAGGCGGCCCACCTGATGGCAACCGATGGCGACGTCACCAGGCTGGACCTGGAGCGTTACGAGCCCGCGATGCGCGAAGCGCAGAACGCTCACATGCGGAACTTCCTCGAGGCACGGCAGGCACGGGCGCGGCCCGTGGCGGACATCGAGGAAGGGCACATCTCCTCGGCCTGCTGCATCCTCGCCAACGTGGCGCAGGAACTGGGCCGCACGATCAGCTACGACCCGACGACACGCACGGTCCGCGGAGATGCCGAAGCTACGCGCAAGCTGGCGCGCGAGTATCGCAAGCCGTGGGAACATCCAGATCCGGGCGCCGTATGACGCCCGGCCGATAAGGCTGGCAGGAGCCAATAAGAAGTATGCAGGTCAGGTTCTGGGCGGCGTCTTGCGGCTCTTTCTTGCTGGTGGCGTGCGCGCCGAAATCATCCGTTCCGGACGGCACCGCCGTAGTCGACGAGGAAGTCAGGCTCGAACGGCAGCAGCAAACGGACGTCGCATCGCGCGAAGTCACGGTGGACGCACGCTGCATTCTCGTCGCGATCGTGGACGAGAACCTTACCGACGTGAGAGTCAAACTATCTTCCGCCGATCGGAATGTCGCGCCGGTCGAGGTCGAGAACAATCTCGAAGGCGCCGGCCTCGAGATCGCCGCGCTCGAGGTGCCGCGCGGCGCGAAGGTTGCGGTGACACTGACTGGCGCGCAGCACGCACAAGATCCGGGAGCGGTGCGCCTGCGCGTGCTCCAGTTCAACGCGGATGCCGATGACGATCCGCGATTCGCGGCACTGCTTCAGGGCTACCGCGCCTGGTCCGACGCCACCGCGGCAAACTACCGCGCGGCGGACATCGTCGGGAAAGCGCTGCCGGCCATCGATCGGGCCGTCGCGGGGTTCAGTGGAACGTCGGGTGACCTCCTGCTCGCGGCCGAGGCGTTGCGGGTGAAGGCGAACATGAGCCATTACTTCATGATCGACGTGCGCCAGGCGTACGAAGCGGCCTCGCGATCGATCGAGCTGCTCGAAGTTGCGCGCGCGGATTCTGCCGTGCCGCTGGCTCGCGCCAGGTTCATGCAGGCGCTCGCGCTCGCCGATCTCGCGACCAACCCCGGGTCGCATAGTCCATCCGCGCAGGAAGCGAATGCCATGGCGCGCGAGCTGCTCGCCGATCTCTTCGCGGACGGCGCCAGCCCGAATCCCATCGAGCGCGCCCGCGCCGTGAGCACCCTGGCGATGATGGATCGCAACGAAAGCAAGGCCGATGACGCGGCTGCGCGCTTCGCGGAAGCCATGGCGATGTACAAGGGCGCGGGCTACGTCGCCGGTGAAATCACCACGCTCGCGCAACAGGCCCAGCTGTTCGTCGATCGCGGCGCGTTCCCGCAGGCCGCGATGGCCTACCGGCAACTGATTCCGGAGATCCAGAAGATTCCCGATCCAAAGTTGCGCGTATCCGCGATGCTCGGCGCCGGCCGCGCGCTGGGATTCCTCGGCCGCACCGACCAGGGCATGGACATGAACATGCAGGCGCTGGCGATTGCGCGCGAATACGGCATGAAGCCCCAGCAGGGCGAGGCCGCGTACGAGCTGGCGTGGATGTACTGGTTCCGCGGTGACCTGCTGCAGGCCAAGGCCCTGTTCGGCGAGGCCCTGAAGACAGCCCGCGGTCTCGACAACAACGTCGGGCTGCCCTATGCGCTCAACGCGTACGGACTGGTCGCGCGCGCGGACGGCGATTTCGAAACCGCGATGAGGATGCACGAGGAGGCGGTAGAACTCGCCAGCGTTCCGACGCAGCGCATCCGCGCGATGCGCGGCCTGGCGCAAGATCACGAAGCCGTGGGTCGACACGACGATGCGATGGCCGGATTGCGCGCCGCGCTGGGCGTGGACGTGCAGGACCCGAACCACAACATCTTCACCGACATCCGGCGCGACCTGGCCGAATTACTCGCGAGGTACGGAGGCGGCGAGTCCGCGGCACTTGCGGAAGCGGAGCGGCTCATCGACGCGTCGCTGCGCATGGCCGTGAAGATGGAAGATCCGCTGAACCAGATCGGCGCGTATCGCGTGCGCGCGCTCCTGCACACGAAGCAGGGCCGGCATGCGGCGGCACGCGCCGACTTCGACCGCGCGTTCGACCTCGTCTTCAGGTATCGCGAGAGCGGTGCCAACGCGCAGTTGCGCGTGCAATCGCTCGAGCAGGAACAGCTCGCATTCCGCGATTATTTCGACCTCATGATGCGTTCGGTGGCGACCGATGGAGCCGGCGCTCCGCGCGAGGCACGGGCCGACGAGCAGGATGCGCTGCGCACGCTCGAGCGCGCGCGCCAGTCGCATCTCGGCTTCGCGCGCAACGTGAAGCTGGACGCCGAAACCGCTGCGCGTGTCGACGCGCTGCTCGTGCAGATGGCCGAGAAGAGCCTGCAGATCTCCCGCAGCCAGGACACTCCCGGGCTCGACGCGTTGCAGGCCGAGATGACGCGCCTGCGGCTCGAAATGGACGGCCTGCGCCTCGCGGCGGCTCGACAACACGCGGCGAAGGAATCGCCCGCGGTCGCGAAAGCACGTGCCTGGCGGTCAGTCGCGCCGGGCGCGGTCCAGGTCTCGTATGCGCTCGGCAACGAACACGCGTATGTCTGGGTACGCGACGCCAGCGGATTGCGCGTGGCGATGCTGAGCGCCACGCCGGAAGCGCTGGAACGGGAGGTCGCGACCCTGGCGTCCTTCGACGCGCAGGGGTCGCCCGAGAAGATAGAGGAATCCCTCGCGCGCCTCTCGCCGGTGCTGATGCCGGAGTCGCTGGTGCCGCCGGACTCGAACGCGCTCGAGATCATCGCCGAGGGGCGCATCGCGAACGTCGCCTTCGCCGGGTTGTGGTCGCCCACCGACGCATCGCGGCGTCTCGTGGAGACGCACGCCGTCACGCTGATCAGCTCGATGCATGCGGAGCAACAGGCGCCAATTGCGATGCAGCCGAGGCCGTTCCGGTTCGTGGCTCTGGCCAGCGGCACGGGCCAGCTGCGCTCGGCGCGTGCCGTGCACTCGCTGCCCATGCTGCAGGCCGCGACCAGCGAGATCCAGGGCATCGCCGAACTGTTCACGGCCCGCGACAAGTCGGCCCGCGTCAAACTATTCGCCGGGCGCGGCGGCAGCGCCGAGGTTCTGCGCGGCATCTGGAGCAGCGGCGCCGACGTCGTGCATTTCGCCACGCACGCGCTCGCGGACCTGCGACAGCCGCTGGCGTCGCTGCTGGTGCTGCCGGCACAGGATGCCGCGGGCACGCCTGCCTATCTCACCGCGGGCCAGGTGCAGGAATGGCGCGGCGACGCGGATCTCGTGTTCCTCAGCGCCTGCGAAAGCGCGATCGGTCCGCCGCGCTTCGCCGGCGGAATGCCCGGACTCCAGAGCGCGTTCCTGCGCGCCGGAGCGCGCGGCGTCGTCGCCACCATGTGGCCCATCGAGGACGTGCTGGCGCGCGAGTTCACGGCGGATTTCTACCGGCGCTACACCGCGGGCATGAGCGCGGCCCAGGCCTTGAGCGAAACGCAGCGGGCCTGGCTCCAGGCGAGCCCAGGCATGTCGGACGCCGAGCAGCGGCGGCGGCGCGTCAACGCCATCGCGCACGCATATTTCACGCCGTGACTTCGCCGCTTCCGGCGTATCCTGTCGCCGTGATCGGCAATCTCGAAATCCGACTCGCCTCGCAGGCCGACGCGGCCGAGATCGCGGCGATGTCGCGCGATTACATCGAGAAGGATCTGCCGTGGACGTGGACCGAGGCGCGCGTCGCCTTCTCGATCGCGTCGCGGGAAACGAACGTCGTCGTCGCGCGCGAGGCGGGCGCCATCGTCGGCTTCGGCATCATGTCCTATCCACACGACGATGCGCACCTGCTGCTGTTCGCCGTGCGGCCCGAGTCCCGCCGCCGGGGCGTGGGCAGCGCGATGTTGTCGCTGCTCGAAGGAGTGGGGCGCGAGCTCGGCATGCGCCGCATCCGCGTCGAGTGCCGCCGCGACAACGACGCCGCGCGCAATTTCTACGCCGAACACGGATACCACGAGCTGGCCATTCACCGCCGCATGTATCGCGGCCTCGCCGACGGGATCACGCTCGAGAAGTGGCTGCCCCAAGAGGGTGGGACGGTAGTTTGACCTCGCGCCGACGCTCAGCCGTGAGCCAGCGCGAACTCGATCGCCGCGCACGTCGCGACGACCTGCGCCAGGTTGCACTGCTCCGGCGTCGTGCGCGGACTGTCGGGATAAACCTCGGTCGTGGTCGTGTAACGCGCGCCCGTCATGCCCGCGCACAGGCCTGACTTGCGCAGCGGATATTCGATCACGCCGGGCGATACGACCGGCGAGCCGATGATCTCGTTCCTGTGGTCCGCCGGCGCGATGTGCGTGACCTTCGAAACGGCCTCGATGATCGCCCGCTGGAATTCGGGCTGCCGGTTCTCGATGTCGTCGACCAGGTAGAAGCCGTCCGGGATGATGCCGGGCTCGTAAGCCTTGCCGTCGCGCGCCGCGAGCGCCGGACGGAATTCACTCTCGTCGGAGTCGGTCGTCTCGTGCAGGTCGATGTGCATGAGAAATCGCCCGCGCAGCGGCGCGACCAGGCGCATCAAGGCCCGCGCTTCTTCCGCGGCGCCGCCTTCCTTGAAGGAGCGGTTCGGATCGACGGCATCCGCATTCCAGCGATGGATGCGTTCGTAGCCCCAGGGACTCACGCAGGGTGCGACGAGCAGGTTCACCGGATAGTCCGCCGCGCGCTGTTCGAGAAACTGCAGCGCGCCATGCACGCCGCTGGTCTCGTAGCCGTGCACGCCGCCGGTGACGAGCATCATGGGACGCTGGTCGTTCCAGTCGCGGCTGCGCAGCGCGAGGAGGGCATGACGATCCGGCGCATAGTCGAGCTGTCCGTACTGCTCGACGTCGAAGCGCGTCGCGAGACGATCGATGCGCGCGACGACGTCTGCGGCGTAGCTGCGCAGCTTGCGCTGCCGCGCGAGCCATTGTTCGCGTTCGGGCGCGCCCCAGGCAACGCCCGGAGTGCCGATGGGATATGGATTCAGTGCGGGATCCTCGTGCGCGGTCCGTAGTCGCGGCGGCATTCTACCCGGAGGCGGCGCATCCCGAGCCGAAGGCGCGCGGTCGGCTTCCAGCGCCCGACGCCTTTGCGCATGTTCGCAATGGCGCGCGCGCCGGTGTGGGAGCCTCGAACCAACAATTGCATGTTGCAACCGTCGTCAACGAATATTGCCGCCCCTTCCGCGATGCCGGCGATTGTCACATTTGATATGAACCTATACGAAAAGCGCTTGAGCCTCCTTCCGGTTTCCGTGCTGGCGATCTTGTTGGCGTCCTGCTCGACACCCGAGGTGTCCGACGGCCCGGCCGAGGCCCATGCGCACGGCCATGGCCATTCCCACGGTCATGGGCCCGCGGCCCCGGCGCCCTCCATCGCGCTGTCGCCCGAAGCGTCCATCGCGACGATGCAACTACCGAGCGGCTTCCGGCTCGAGCCGGTGCTCACCGAGCCGCACATCGCCGAGCCCGTGATGGTCGCGTTCGACGGCAACGGACGCATGTACGTCGCGGAGATGCGCACCTACATGCAGGATGCCGATGGCACCGGCGAGATGCAGCCGACCAGCCGCGTCTCGCGCCATGAGGACACCGACGGCGATGGCGTCTACGACAAACACACCGTGTTCGCCGACAAACTACTGCTGCCGCGCATCCTGCTGCCGCTCGATGACCGCATCATCATCGGCGAGACGAACACCAACGATCTCCACATCTACCGCGACAGCGACGGCGATGGCGTCTCCGACGAAAAGACCCTGTGGTTCGAAGGCGGCAGGCGCGGCGGCAACATGGAGCACCAGCCGAACGGCCTGGTGTGGGCCATGGACAACGGGCTCTACGCGACGTTCTACGACTACCGCCTGCGCGTGGGCGCCGACGGCGAGGCGGTGAAGGAGCCGATTCCGGTCAACGGCGGCCAATGGGGACTGACACAGGACGACTGGGGCAAGGTCTGGTTCGTCAACGCCGGCAACGAAACCGGTCCGGTCCACTTCCAGCAGCACATCATCTACGGCCAGTTCTCCGCGCCGGATGAACTCATCGGCCGCTACAAAGTAGTTTGGCCGATCGCGCGCGTGCCCGACACGCAGGGCGGTCCCGGCCAATTGCGGCCGGACAACACGCTCAACCACTTCACCGCGACCAGCGGCCAGGACATCTTCCGTGGCGACCGGCTGCCGGCCGAGTTGCGCGGTGACTTGTTCTTCGCCGAGCCCGTGGGTCGTCTGGTCCGCCGCACGCGCGTGACGGTCGAGGATGGCATCACGCGCCTGGTCAACGCGTACGAAGACCAGGAGGGCGAATTCATCCGCGCGACCGATCCGCTGTTCCGCCCGGTCAACACGATCACCGCGCCGGACGGCACGCTCTACATCGTCGACATGTACCGCGGCATCATTCAGCAGGCCAACTGGACGCGCAAAGGCACGTACCTGCGCGAACAGATCGAAGCTCTCGACCTGCAGAAGGAGATCGGTCGCGGTCGCATCTATCGCGTGCGTCACGAGAAATTCGAGCCCGGTCCGCGGCCGCGCATGCTCGACGAGACGCCTGCGCAGTGGGTGAGGCACCTGTCGCATCCGAACGGCTGGTGGCGCGACACCGCGCAGAAACTTCTCGTACTGCGCCGCGACCTCACCGTCGTGCCGGCACTCACGAAACTCGCGAGCACCGATTCAACCGATCCGCGTCCGCGCCTGCACGCGTTGTGGACGCTCGACGGGCTCGGCGCGCTCGACGACAAGGTCATTCAAGGCGCGCTCGAGGCCGCGGATCCGCGGGTGCGGATGGCGGGGTTGCGGCTGTCGGAGTCGCGCCTCGACGCCAGGACATCGGCCAAGGCGCCGCTCGCCGTCGCCGCACGGGGCGCGCTGAAGGACGCCGATCCGCGCGTCACCATCCAGGCCATGCTGTCGTTGCGACGTGCCGGTGTGCCTGACGCGGAGCAGGCCATCCGCGCCACCGCCGCGGCCTCCACTTCCGCCGGCGTCTTCGCGATCAACGAGCAGCTCTGGGACGAGGCGAACAACGAGGACCCGCAGCTCATCCGGCTGCTCGGCACCCATGGTCTCAAGGCCTACCGCGCCGGCGGCACGTTGTACGGCTCGCTGTGCTTCGCCTGTCACGGGACGGATGGCCGCGGCGCGCCCATGCCGGGCGCGGAAGGACGAACCATCGCGCCGTCGCTGGTGGGATCCGCGCGCGTAATCGGCGACGAACGCGCCGCGATCGCGATCCTGCTGCACGGCCTGCAGGGTGAGATCGACGGCGTGGATTACGGCGCGCCCATGGTGCCGATGAATTCCTATTCGGATGCCGAGCTCGCCAACGTGCTCACCTACATCCGCAACAGTTTCGGCAACCGCGCTCCCGCGGTGGAGGCCGGCGCCGTCGCCGCCGTGCGCGCCGCCGACGCCGCGCGCACTAACTACTGGACGCTGGCCGAGCTCGGCGGCCGGATCCCGGCGCTCGCGACGCCGCGCAAGCGCTTCGAGCGGCGCGCGGAATGGAAACTCGCCGCCAACATGGAGGCGCGCGCGAATGCACCTCTCGAAGGAATGCTCGACGGTGATCCGAAGACGGGGTACTTCACTCAAGGGTTCAAGCCGTTCCCGGTGGAGTGGCTCACGGTCGAGTTGCCCGCGCCCAGCAAGATAATCGGCATCGACATCGATTCGCGCGGCGAGAAGACACCGCGCGGCGAGGACATGGGCTGGGCGCCGATCTACAGCGTCGAAGCGTCCGACGATGGCAAGACCTGGACCATGGTCGCGCCGCGCGTGATCGGCGAGCCACATGCACGGCTCAACTTCGCAGCGCCCGTCGAGGCGCGGCACCTGCGCATCGCCATCACCGAGAAGGACGGCTGGCAGCCCTGGGTCATCAAGGAACTCAATATTTACGGCGAGGAAGGCTGAGAGGCCTCACCACCGTGATCTTCGCGAAAACACAAAGGGAAAAACATGAAAATCCGATCCTTCCTCGGCGCTCTCGTTCTGCTCGCCGCCGCCGCCGCCCCGGCCAGCGCGGCCGACCTCCTCGGCCGCTGGACGGCCGAATTCGAGTCTCCCATCGGCGTGCAGAAGTACGTCTACGAGTTCAAGAACTCGGGCGATACGCTCGGGGGCGAGGCCACTTACGATCACTCGCTCGGCAAAGGCACGGTGTCGCTCGAGAACGTCAAGGTCGAAGGCGACAAGGTCAGCTTCACCGAGCCGCTCACGATCGATGGCAACACCATCACCATCACCTACAGCGGAACGCTCGCGGGCGACGAGCTCAAGCTCACGCGCAACGTGGGTGATTTCGGCGCCGAGCAGCTGACCGCCAAGCGCGCCGCGCCTCCGGCGACTTGACGCCCATCATCCGCAGCCCCGCCCAGGGAAGGGGCGTGGCACGCGCTGCGGATTTCGAGGGCGTCAATAGTTAGACGCCCGCGCGAGGGCATGTGACTGTCGTTGCCGGGTGCGGACCGTGCATAGGTTCGGGCCCGGCATCGACGCTTCGTGGCGCGGATATTCGCCAGGGGTTCGCAGGCCGCGTCGGTAGCCAGATGGGCCCGCCGCGCGCGTATACTCCGCTGAGGCGCGGCCGCGGTGCGGCCGTGGGACTCATACGACGGAGACAAGATGAACCGCTTCAAACTACTCCTGCTCGCCCTGGCCGCCACTCTCGCCGCGAGTACCGCGCGCGCGGAACAATTCAGCGTGCTGCTGTTCTCGAAGACGGCCGGATGGCATCACGAGTCGATCCTGGCGGGCGTGCCCGCGATCCGCACTCTCGGCGAGTTGCACGACTTCAAGGTGTTCTGGACCGATGACGCGAATCGTGTGTTCAACGACAGGGAACTCGCCAAGTACAAGGCCGTGATCTTCCTGTGCACCACCGGCGACGTGCTGAACGACCAGCAGCAGGCGGCGTTCGAGCGCTACGTCAAGGCCGGCGGTGGGTTCGTCGGTATCCACAGTGCCTCGGACACCGAATACGACTGGCCGTGGTACACGAAGATGGTGGGACACATGTTCCACATCCATCCGGCGGTTCAGACCGCGACGATCCAGGTGGAGAACCCGAACTTCCCGGGCATGGATCGCTTCGCGAAGCGCTTCCTGTTCACCGAGGAGTGGTACGAGTTCGACGCCTCGCGGTCGGACAAACTTAGCTATCTATTGTCCGTCGACGAGAAGACCTACGCGCCGTACGCGAAGTGGGGCCCGAAGGAAGGCAAGGGCATGGGCAAGTTCCACCCGGTCGCGTGGTTCCAGGAATACGACGGTGGCCGCGCGTTCTACACGGCGCTCGGGCACCTGCCTGCGACCTTCAGCGACCAGAACTTCATGCACCACATCTACGGCGGCATCTACTGGGCCGCGACCGGCAAGGGGTTCACCGCGGAGTAACGTCCGCGGCCGGCGGCCGGAGTCGCGCGTCAGCGCTCCGGCGAATTCGCCTCGGTGACCGTGAGCGCCGTCATGTTGACTATGCGGCGCACCGTCGTCGACGGCGTCAGGATGTGCACCGGCGCCGCCGCCCCGAGCAGGATCGGGCCGACGGCCACGTTGTTGCCGGCCGCGGTCTTGAGCAGGTTGTAGCAGATGTTGGCCGCGTCGAGACTCGGCATCACGAGCAGGTTGGCGGAGCCGCTCAGCGTGCTGTCGGGCAGGATCTGCTTGCGGATGGCTTCGTCGAGCGCGCAGTCGCCGTGCATCTCGCCGTCGACTTCGAGTGAAGGATCCTGCTCGCGCAGCAGCGCGAGTGTCTGGCGCATCTTCACGGCGGAATCGTCCGAGTGCGTGCCGAAGTTCGAGTGGGAGAGCAGCGCGACCTTGGGCTCGAGACCGAATCGCCGGACTACCTGCGCGGCGCGCAGCGTGATCTCGGTCAACTGCGCGGCCGTCGGATCGAGATTGATGTGCGTGTCGACGATGAACACCTGGCGGTTCGTGAGGATCAGCGCGTTCATCGCGGCGTAGACCGTCGCGCCATCCGCCTTGCCGATCACGCGGTCGATGTACTGCAGGTGCCGTGACGCGGTGCTGATGGTCCCGCAGATCATGCCGTCCGCGTGACCCTTGCGAAGCAGCATCGCCGCGATGAGCGTGGTGCGCCGGCGCATCTCGAGCTTGGCGTACTGCGCGGTCACGCCGCGGCGGCTCATGAGCCGGTGATACTCCATCCAGAATTCGCGATGGCGCTCGTCCTGCTCCGGATTGACGACGGTGCAGTCCTCGCCGAGGCGCAGCCGCACGCCGAACTTCCTGATGCGCGTTTCGAGCACGCGCGGACGTCCGACCAGGATGGGATGCGCGATCTTCTCCTCGACGATGATCTGCACCGCGCGCAGCACGCGCTCGTCCTCGCCCTCGGCGAACACGATGCGCGAACGCTCGAGCTCGGCGCGCCGCGCCGAGGCGTACACCGGCTTCATGATCGTGCCCGACTGGTACACGAACTGCTGCAGCTGCTGGACGTAGGCGTCGAAGTCGGCGATCGGCCGCGTGGCGACGCCGGATTCCATCGCGGCCTTCGCCACCGCGGGCGCGACGTGCACGATGAGCCGCGGATCGAAAGGTTTCGGGATCAGGTACTCGGGACCGAACGTGAGGTCGGCGATGCCGTAGGCGCTCGCCACCACGTCACTGTGTCCCATGCGCGCGAGCTCGGCGATCGCGCGCACCGCGGCGATCTCCATTGCGCGCGTGATGCTGGTCGAGCCCGCATCGAGCGCGCCGCGGAAGATGAACGGGAAACACAGTACGTTGTTCACCTGGTTCGGGAAATCACTGCGGCCCGTGGCCATGACCGCGTCGTCTCGCACCGCGCGCACCTCGGCGGGCAGGATTTCGGGCGTCGGATTCGCGAGCGCGAAGATCAGCGGGCGAGGGGCCATGGCCTTGACCATTTCCGGCTTGAGCACGCCGCCCGCGGAGAGGCCGAGGAAGATGTCCGCGCCGACGATGGCTTCGGCCAGCGTGCGCTGTCCGGTCTTCTGCGCGAAGCGTGCCTTGTCCGGATCCATGAGCTCGGTGCGTCCCTGATAGACGAGGCCCGCGAGATCCGCGAGCCAGATGTTCTCGATCGGCAGTCCGAGGTCGACCAGCAGGTCCACGCAGGCCAGCGCCGCGGCGCCCGCGCCGCTCACGACGAGTTTCACGTCGCGCAGCTTCTTGCCGACCACCATGAGGCCGTTGATGCTCGCGGCGGCGACGATGATGGCGGTGCCATGCTGATCGTCGTGGAACACCGGGATCCTCATGCGCGCGCGCAATTTGCGCTCGATCTCGAAACACTCCGGCGCCTTGATGTCCTCGAGATTGATGCCGCCGAAGGTGGGCTCGAGCGCGGCCACGATCTCGACGAGCTTGTCCGGATCGCGTTCGTTGATCTCGATGTCGAACACGTCGATGTTGGCGAACTTCTTGAACAACACCGCCTTGCCTTCCATCACGGGCTTGGCCGCGAGGGGGCCGATGGCGCCGAGACCGAGCACGGCCGTACCGTTGGTGATCACGCCGATGAGATTGCCGCGCGTGGTGTAACGCTGCGCCGCGAGCGGATCGGCCGCGATTTCCTCGCAGGCGATGGCGACGCCGGGTGAATACGCGAGCGCGAGATCGCGCTGGTTCGTCAGCTTCTTGCTCGGAACGACCGAGAGTTTTCCGGGGGTGGGAAGCTCGTGGTAGGCCAGAGCTTCGTCGCGCAGACTCTCCCGGCGATTGGCCGGGGGCAATGTTTCGTCAGCCATTTCGGTGCCGATTTGAACACGAAGGCGATGACGCTGAACAGGGAGCGCAGAGCGAATTCCTCTAGAATGGTGCCTCGCCGAATCCGGAGGATCAGTGATACGAATTTTGCTGTTGATCGCCGCGCTTTCGCTGACCGGATGCGCGACGACGGGCGGCGCCGACGAGGAGGCCGAGCCGACGCTGGTCGTCGTGCCGGATGTGTCCGGCGAAGCTGCGGCCACGATCGCCGCGGAAGATCCCAAACAGCAGGAGGAGTCGAAGCAGGAAGAAGGCGAGGTGCCACTGGCCGTCGCCGGGTCCGAGCAACCGGAAGAGGACGTCGCCGAGGTCGTGGTCCAGGGCCGGATCCGCACGCGGCACGAGACCATCCACGACCTCGTGACCGAAGCGCAGGAGATGCTGCGCGACGTCGAACTCGACTACGTACTCACGGGAAAGGGCAGACGCCGCGCGTTGCGCGGACGGCCGGTCGCGTTCGCGTTGTGGAGCGAGGCCAGCCAGGACTGGAGCATCGCCCGGATCGAACTACCGCGCCCGCCCGTCAAGTGGAAACCCGGCAGGAAGCCGCTGCCGTTCCGGCTGCTCACGCCGGATATCGAAGCGCGCCACGTGAAGGGCACGGGCGCCGAACGGCTGATGTTCTCGTTTTCCCGGCATGGAGAGCCCCTGAAGGTCTATGGGCGCAAGTTTCCGGTGTTCGACAACGACTACGTGAAGCGTCGGAAGTGGGATGCCGTCGTCGCGACCGCGAAGCCGATCGTCTATCTACCCTTCACCGAGGACACGTTCGACGAGGGCTTCGTCAACGGCGGCAAGGATTTCCTGGTCGCGACGGCGACGCAGGCGCTCGAGGAGCTGCGCCTCGCGTGGGTGCCGAGCATGGCGTATCCGGGCGAGCTGCTCGCCGACGTCATCCCCCTGCAGGTCATCACCACGCTGGCCGTCATCGAGCAGACCGACGATAGCGACTACGTGCACAAAGAGACGCTCGCGTTCGACGAGGTGCTGAGCCAGTACGGGCTCAAGCGCGAAGAGGCGTATCGATACAGCGTTTCGGTCGCGAGGGCGCTGGGCCCGATGCAGTTCACGAATCGCAGGGGCAACGGCACGTATTCGCTGGTGGTCAGGCGCTGCCCCGGCGCGAAGCTCGATCCGGTATTCGAAACCGGCGCGACCAACCTGCTGAACGCGATGAAGGCGGCGATCTGCCTGCTCGACCTGGAACTCGCCGGGATGCGGGCCGACATCCGCAACGCGTACAAGGACAACCCGGTCGTGCTCGGCATCTTCCCGGTCGCGGCGTACAACGGCGGACCGCGCAACGTCACCAAGCTCTACCGTGTCCTGACCCGCATGAAGGTCGGTCTCGACGAGCTGAGCCGCCCGCAGGGTGATCTGGCGCCCACGTCGGTGCGATGTCCCTGCGTCTGGAAAGCGGAGGGCGACTCGGCGCGTCCCATATCGATCCCGCGCTACAACAACGAGAACCGCTGGTACATCGAGAAGTACCAGAGCATCGTGAGCCTGTTCGAGGTGAGCGAGACGTCGTGACGATATCGCCGCGGCCGGCACACAGACCGTTCCGCGCGCATCCGGATCGCGAGCTCGCCGCATTGTTCGAACGCGCGCTCGCCGACGGCGACGGGCTCGCCGGCGCGCACTGCATCCACGAACGCTGGATGCGCGGCCACTATCCCGCGCACATCGAGGCAGACCTCGAGCTCTTGTGGAAACGCGCCGGCGCGTCGATCCCCGACTGGCTGCCGATGCGTTACATCAGCTGGCTGTCCACCGCGTACGAGGTCGCCGCGCGCTTCACCGCGGGCGGGAGCGGCCGCTCGAACGTCTACCTCGTCCTGCTCGACTATTCCGACCGGCGCGGCGACGATCACGGCCTGTACGTCGGCATGAGCCGCTATTCGCCCGCGCAGCGCTTCGACCAGCACAAGAACGGCATCCGCGCCGCCGGCAGTGTGCTCAAGCGTGGCATCGAAGTGCTGACCGGGCCGACGTTGCACCTGCAGCACATACGGCGCGCCGATGCGGCTCGCATCGAGGTCGAATTGGCCGGCGCACTCGGAGATGCCGGCATTCGCGTCGAGGGAGGGCACTGACCCGCCGGTAGCGCGTGCCGCCGCCCCAGGTATCGGCTTCCGCTACCCGTTCTGCCGGGATTGTCTTGCCTAACAACCGGAGTAGTTTGCCGATCGGAACCGGCGAAGACCCGGTGGATAGGGGCGAGTCATGCAGGCGGGAAGCATTCGAAGATTGTCGTGGCTGGCCGCGTTGGTCGCGGCGCTGACGGGTTGCGGCGGTCCGAAGAGCAGCTCCACGAGCGGGCCCCAGGGCGGACCGGTGCCGACGAGCCGGATGACGCTGTTCCTCACGGTCGAATCGACCGATCTGCGAACCGCGGTCGTGCGTGCGAACGTGAACGATGGCCGCGCTCTCGGAGTTTCGTACCGGCTGGATGGCGGCGATTACTTCCGCACCTGCGTCAGCGGTGTGTGCCGCAGCATGGCGGACAACGACTCGGTGTTCACGCCCGACTACATCGCCCGCTTCGACTACCAGTCCGGCGTCGATTTCGTGGTGGAGCTCAATCGTCGCGAGGCGCGATCCGCGCCGGATTCGCGCGTCGAGCTGCCGGCCGCGTTCACCATCGCGACGCCCGCCGATCGACAGCAGGTGACCGACGGCGAAATCGTGCTGGTCTCCTGGGCGCCGACCGGTGCGCCGGCCCTGGCGGAACTGGGCTACGAGGCGGAATGCACGTTTGCCTCCGGGTCGCCGAGCGTCGCGGTCGGCAGGTTGGGCGGCGACTCGAACGCCGATGGCCGCGAGTTCGTGAGCATCGATCCCATCGTGGACCTGGCCACCTCGAATGCATTGCGACCCGTGACCCGCTGCAGCATCGACGTGATCGTCAGCCACGAGCTGCGCGGACGCGTCGATCCGGCGTTCGGCGGCGGCACCGCGACGGGCATCGTGTCCCGCGCCGTGCGCCTCGATTACATCCCCCGCTGAACGCATGTGTAAAAAACCTGTTGCACGCAGGTTCGTTGAGTCGCATCCTGTCCACCGGTGTCATAAGGGCGCCGGACAAGAAAAACCAAGGGGGACCACGTATGACGCGTTTGAACACGCTGTGCGCCGCATTGGCGCTGTCCGCATTCGTATTGCCGGCCGCGGCGGAGGGTGGCGATCCACTCTCGCTGTCCCAGCTCGTCCATTTTCCAAAGGGCCGGCAGATCATCGGAACGAACGACGGGTGGGCGTCGACGCCCACCACCGCATTGCCCGAGGGAACGACCGGCGGCTCGGCCGCGGCACCCGAAAACGTCTACCTGGTGACGAACCGCAACGAGCTCGTGGCCGCGCTCGCGTTCCCGAGCGCGACGCCGAAGCTCATCTACGTGAAGGGCACGATCGACGCGAACGTCGACGCCGAGGGCAATCCGCTGACCTGCGAGAGTTACTACCGGGCCGACCCGTCGCCACCGGCCGGCGAGACGCCGGTGACGTATTCCCTCGAGGCGTTCCTCGCGCAATTCGATCCGGCGGGCCCGTGGGGCCGCGTGAACCCGAGCGGGCCGCTCGAGCGGGCGCGCGCCGCGTCCGCCGCCGCGCAGGCGGCGCGCGTGCGCATCCGCATTCCGGCGAACACGACCCTCTACGGCATCGGCGCGGATCCGACCATCCGCGGCGCCTGGTTCGACATCCGCCCGAGCTCCACGTCGGGCAATCAGCCGATGAACGTGATCATCCGCAACCTGTCGTTCCAAGACACCGTCGACTGCTTTCCGGTCTGGGCGCCCAACGACGGCGCGCAGGGCAACTGGAATTCCGCGTACGACTCGATCTCGGTGCGCAACGCGACGCACGTCTGGGTGGACCACAACAGTTTCGCGGACGTGACGTCCGCGGATCACACGCTGCCGGTGCTGTTCGGCCGCGTCTACCAGGTGCATGACGGGCATCTCGACGTGACGAACGAATCCGATCTCGTGACGATCTCGTTCAACGAGTTCCTCGATCACGACAAGACGATGCTGATCGGCAGCTCCGACGGTGCCACCGCGGACCGCAACAAGCTGCGCGTGACGCTGCATCACAACCTGTTCGAGAACGTCGGCCAGCGCGTACCGCGCGTGCGCTTCGGCCAGGTCCACGTCTACAACAACCTGTTCCGCATCGGCGCCGACACGAACTACGGCTACAGCTGGGGCGTGGGCATCGAATCGCAGATCTACGCGGAGAACAACGCATTCGAGATCGACGCCTCGATTTCGCCAGCCGACGTGATCGACCGATTCAACGGCACGCGCATCACGGACATCGGCAACTGCGTCGCTTCCGGGAGCGGCTGCGCGCTAGCCGATTTCGTCGGCGCGTGGAACGCGGCCAACGATCCGGACCTGATCCCGGATGCCGGGTGGACTCCGACACTCTACGGCAAGCCGGGTGCGGCCGATCGGGCGAAGTCCGTCCCGGTCAACGTTCCGCTTTTCAGCGGCCCGACTCTCTGAAGGTAGGAAAACAGGGCGCCGCGCGAGCGGCGCCCGTCCTCGAAGCACGGGGCGGCGAGGGCGTCCGCGACCCGATCGCGCCGGGTAACATCCGCTGCACCGTGCAGATACGCGCCACGAAAATCTCGGGCACGAGCGTGCCGGTGCTCGGACAGGGCACCTGGCAGCTCGGCGACCGGCCGGGCAGGAAGGCGCAGGAAATCGCGACGCTGCAGCTCGGCATCGATCTCGGGATGACGCTGATCGACACCGCGGAGATGTACGGCGACGGCGCATCCGAGCGCCTGGTCGGCGAGGCGATCGCCGGGCGCCGCGACCAGGTCTTCATCGTCACGAAGGTCCTGCCGGGCAATGCCTCCAACCGCGAGAGGATCGTCGCGTCCTGCGAGGGAAGCCTGCGCCGTCTCGGTGTCGAGCGCATCGATCTCTATCTACTGCACTGGCGCTCGGGCGAGGATCTGCCCGTCGTGGTCGAGACCTTCGACGAGCTGGCCCGCGCCGGAAAGATCCGGCACTGGGGCGTCAGCAATTTCGACGTCGACGATCTCGACGAGCTGGCCGCGATACCGGGCTCGGACGCGGTGGCGAGCAACCAGGTGCTCTACAACATCACGCGCCGCGGGATCGAGTTCGACCTGCTGCCGCGCGCGCGCAGTCGGGGCATCAACGTGATGGCCTATACGCCGATCGAGCCGGCGCGCACGCTGAAGAACGCGGCGCTCGAACGCATCGCCGCCCGGCACGCCGCCACGCCGCTGCAGATCGCGCTCGCGTGGGTCATCCGGCAGGAAGGCGTGATCGCGATTCCGCGCACCGGATCGCCCGAACACGTGCGCGAAAATGCCGCGGCGGCCGCGATCGAGCTCACGAACGACGATCTCACCGGACTGGACGCCGCGTTCCCGCCGCCGAAGAACAGGCGTTCGCTCGAAATGATCTGAGCGCGCCCGCCGGTGCATGTGGACGGACTAGATCACGCCGAACGCCAGCATCGCTTCCGCGACGCGCCGGAAGCCGACGATGTTCGCGCCGAGCACGTAGTTGCCCGGGCTGCCGAACTCCTCGGCCGCGTGATGGCACTCCTGGTGGATGCGCCGCATGATTTCGTGCAGTCGCAGTTCGGTGTGCTCGAAGGTCCAGGCATCGCGGCTGGCGTTCTGCTGCATCTCCAGCGCGGACGTCGCGACACCGCCGGCGTTCGCCGCCTTGCCGGGGCCGAACGCCACGTTCGCCTCGGCCAGCAGGCGAATGCCTTCGGGAGTGGTCGGCATGTTCGCGCCTTCGCCGACCGCGATGCAGCCGTTGGCGATCAGGCTGCGTACACCCTCGGCATCGAGCTCGTTCTGCGTCGCGCAGGGCAGTGCGACCTGGCAAGGGATCGTCCATAACGCATTCGCGGGCAGTGTTTTCGCACCCGGGCGAAGCTCGACGTAATGGCGCAGGCGCCGGCGCTCCACTTCCTTGAGCTGGCTCAGGATCGGCACGTCGATGCCTTCCGGGTCGTACACCGCGCTGTCCGAGTCGGAACAGGCGACGACCTTCGCGCCCAGCATCTGCAGTTTCTGGATCGCGTGGATCGCGACATTGCCCGATCCGGAAACCACGCAGGTCTTGCCTTCGAGTGATTCGCCGCGAACCGCGAGCATCTCCTCGACGAAGAACACGAGGCCGAAGCCCGTGGCTTCGCGTCGCACGAGCGCACCGCCCCAGTTCGGGCTCTTGCCGGTGATCACTCCGGATTCGTAGCGGTTCGTGATGCGCTTGTACTGTCCGAACAGGTAGCCGATCTCGCGCGCGCCGACGCCGATGTCACCGGCCGGCACGTCCGTGAATTCGCCGATGTGGCGATAGAGCTCGGTCATGAAGCTCTGGCAGAAGCGCATGACCTCGCCGTCGGACTTGCCCTTCGGATCGAAATCGGCGCCGCCCTTCGCGCCGCCGATCGGCATGCCGGTCAGCGCGTTCTTGAAGACCTGTTCGAACCCCAGGAACTTGACGATGCCTAGATAGACCGACGGATGAAAACGCAGGCCGCCCTTGTAGGGTCCGAGCGCGCTGTTGAAGTTGACGCGAAAGCCGCGGTTGATCTGCACCGTGCCTTCATCGTCCTGCCACGGCACGCGGAAGATGAGCTGTCGCTCCGGCTCGCAGATGCGCTCGATGATCTTCTGGTCGGCGTACTGCGGATACTTGCGCAACACCGGGCCGAGTGTCTCGGCGACTTCGCGGACCGCCTGGTGAAACTCGGCCTCGCCGCGGTTGCGGCGGATGACATCGTCGATGATCTGATCGATTCGGACGCGGATCTGGGGCAATTTGATTCTCGAGAAAGTTGGGGGATCCGGAGGATCCGGGGATTGAAGCAAGCAGGCGCCGGAAGCGAGGCCGGCGTGAGAGGCTAGCGGACGATTCCTCGTCCCGGGCTGCGCGTCGGCAGCCCGATGCCCGGCACGATGAGACCCACCGTCGGGAAAACCCGGAAAACATCAGGTGTGGGCGGCATCGCGTTCATCGACGGGCAGGATAGTAAGATGCCGCGCCGAGTCAAGGCGCCGCAGGGCTATTCCTCCCGCTCGCGGCGTTCCTGTTCCTCCAGCTCGCGGTTGCGCTCCTTCGCGCGCTCGAGCGCCTCGGGCGAGCCCATCGGCTGGCTCGCGTTTCGCAGCAGCTTCACGAGTCCCCCGATGAGAATCGCGGCGACGACGATGAGCGCGATGATGAGCTTGGTCATGTAAGCATTTTCACCGGTCATGTGTCGTCATGCGAGCGACGGACGCCGAAACGCGGGGTAGGGATGTCCGGCGCGAATCCGGCGTCGAGGCCTACGCATGAGTCGAGCCCGCATCCCCACAGTAGGCGCTCCGCCGCGACCATCGCGGATGCCTCACTGGAGTCGAGCATGAAAGACAACCGTATCGAGCGATTCACCACGCACTGGCAGAGGACGTTCGAAAACGAGCCTTACTATGACAAGCGCTATACGTGGGATGACTACGATCCCGCGTATCGCTACGCGTACAAGTCTCGCGAAGAGAACCCGAACCAGTCGTTCGAGGACCTGGAAGACCGGCTCGAGGCGGGCTGGGACGTCGCCAAGGGCAAGTCCAAGCTCGCGTGGCTGGATGCCAAGCAGGCGGTCCGCTCCGCGTGGGACAGCCTGACGGACCGGTAGCGCCCCCCGACCTCACGGTCGATCTTCGGACGCCGCCGGGGTCCAATGCCCCTGCGGCGCTCGTCTAACCAGCGAACGTGACCTTCACGGACTCGGCGGAATACTTCGCAGGCCCGTGGTACACGACCTCGACGTTGTTGCCGTCCGGATCGAGCACGAACGCGGCGTAATAGCCGGGATGATAGGGGCGTTCCGCCGGTGCGCCGTTGTCACGGCCCCCGGCGGCCAACGCCACCTCGTGGAAACGTTCGACGGCGGCGCGGTCCTTGCCCTGGAATGCCAGGTGCACGCGCCCGGTGAGCTCGCCCAGCGCCGCCTCGCTTTGCGCGGTCGAAATGAACAATTCGTCCGCCCAGATGTGATCGTCCGCTTCGCCGCCGAGCGGAATGCCGAGAACTCCGAACACCGCGCGATAGAAGCGTTTGCTCGCGGCGATGTCCTTCACGACGAGTTGTATGTGGTCGATCAGGCGGCCGCGATGCAGTTCATTCGTTTCCATGGTGCCTCCGGTGTTGCGGGCAAACTAACACCGCGCCGCGGCACGTAACGTCAGAATTTATGACGTCGGCTTGATGAAATCGAATCCGATCCGGGCCGCTTGCCTACGCGTAGAACAGCGGCCCCTCGCCGCGCAGCCGGAACCACTTGGTGATGATGATCTTCCGCCCGCGCGTCACGGTTTCTCCGCAGTGCATCGACGCGGGATTGGGCGAGCCGTCCTCGTTGAGGTTGTTCCAGAACAGGGCCATGCCGGTCTTCGCCTTGATCGCGCAGTCGAACTTCGTGAAGCGGGTCGCACCGCCTTCGAAATCGTCGTTCAGATAGACCATGAAGGTCCAGGTGCGATTGCCGCGCATGCTGCAGGCGCTGCGATGTTCGTCGCTGCCCACGCCGAAGAAATCGAAATGCGGCTTGAACAGACCGCCGACGTCGTAGCGCTGCGCCTGGATACCCTCGGAGTACTCGGCCCGGATGCCGAGCGTCCGACAGATCTTGTCGTCGATCTCGGTGGCGATGGGGCTCTGCAGAAAACACAGGTGCGCCGTCTGGCTGATGCGGAACTCGGGATCTCCCACATCGTGCGAGACCTTCGACGGCCGCAGGTGATTGTCCACGAGCTCGATGAGCCGCGCGCATTCGCCGGGAACGAGGAATCCCTCCAGCGTGTAGAGATCGAGGTGTGGCGCGCCGATGTTGCGCAGGTTCGCGGGCGGATTCCGCAACAGCGGCGGCGAGGGCTGCTTGCCGGACTGCAGGGCGGTGCCACGAGGTGCCGCCATGTCGAGGGCGACGCGGATCACGTCATAGCCATATCCGAGCTGGCGCGCCTCCGCGACCGTCTCGTACATGTTGTTCGCCTGTCGAATTCGCTCGCGCAGCAGGTTGACCAGCCGTTCGTCGAGCGGTTTCCCCGTATTCATGTGTAGTGCATTTTGCCATCGCCACCGCACATGTCGCAGACTCGCGGTTCAACTCCCAGGAGGCCGAGCCATGAACCTCGTACCCCCATTGCCCGATCTCGATCCGGACGGCCGGAAACTTCCGGTCAAACTCGACAGCACGTCGAACGGGGAATTCGCGCCTGTGCCCCTCGACGATTCCCATCGCCATGCGAACCACCTGGCGCGCGAATGGGCCAGCGAGCTGGCCCGCAAGCTCGGCCAGAGCCGGCGCGCGTTCCTCACCACCCTGAGCGGCGCGGCGTCGACCTTGCTGGCGTTCAACGCCGCACACGCGAGCGCCGGTCGCGACGGCGGATTCTTCGAGATTTCCAACGAAGCCAAGACGGATGCGGCGCTCGCCGCCGCGGAGCTCGGCAAGCGTGAATTCATCTTCGACGTGCAAGGGCACTTCGTGAATCCCACGGGCGCATGGACGAAACGTCTGCCGCCTGACGCGAAGCCGCTGCGGTTCCCGTCCACGCGATGCGATCTGGCGAAGGGTCCGGGCGAACGCGCCTACCTCAACTGCATCGGTCCCGACCAGTTCGTGAAGGACGTGTTCCTCGACTCGGACACGGATCTCATGGTGCTGAGCTTCGTGCCATCCACGCGCGAGGACGAGCCGCTGACGATCGAGGAGGCCACGGCCACGCGCGACATCGTCGACAAGCTCGAGGGTTCGCAACGATTGATGCTGCACGGCCGGGTCAATCCGAATCAGAAGGGTGACGTCGAGGACATGGAGCGGCTCAAGGATTTCGGCATCGTCGCGTACAAGACGTACACGCAATGGGGTCCGGACGGCGCCGGCTTCTGGATGACCGACGACGTCGGCGTGGCCTTCGTCGAGAAGGCGCGCACGCTCGGCGTGCGCAACATCTGCATTCACAAGGGGCTCGACTTCGGCCCGAAGAGTTACGAGCACTCGACCTGCCGCGACATCGGCCCGATCGCGAAGCAGTTTCCCGACATGAACTTCCTGATCTACCACTCGGGTTTCGTGACGTCGAAACCCGAAGGACCCTACGATCCGAAGCGCACCGACGGCATCGACGCGCTGGTCACCTCGTTGCAGGGCAGCGGGATCAGGCCGAACTCGAACGTGTACGCGGAGCTCGGTTCCACCTGGCGCTTCCTGTCGATGCGCGATCCGGACTCCGCCGCGCACGCGATGGGCAAACTATTCAAGTACGTCGGCGAGGACAACGTGCTGTGGGGCACGGACTCGATCTGGTACGGCTCGCCGCAGGACCAGATCCAGGCTTTCCGCACGTTCCAGATCTCGGAACGATTGCGCGAGAAGTTCGGTTACCCGACGATCACACCCGCGCTGCGCGCGAAGGTGTTCGGCCTCAACGCCACGAAGCCGTACAATCTCGCGGCCGACGAGCTGAAAAAGTTCATCCAGCGGGACAAGGTGGCGCAATCCCGCCTGGAGTACGCCGAACGGCCGAATCCGTCGTTCGCGACTCATGGTCCGCGCACGCGTCGCGAATTCCTCAATCTGCGTGCCTGGCACGCCGGAGAGCCCTGAGGTCATGATGAAACCGTCCATGTCGAAATCGATCCGCCTCGATCGCAGCCTCGTGCTGCTCGCGATCATGGTGCTGACTGCCGCGGTCCTGGTCGCCTGCGGCAAACGCGACGCCGAAGAAACCGCGCCGGCTCCCGCGGCCGCGGCGCCCGCGCCGGCCGCACAGCAGCCCGCGCAGCCGGAGCTCACGGCGGAGCAGGTCGCGCGGCTCGTGCGGCCGCATTCGCCCGTCGTGGGTCCGCCCGATGCCCCTGTGACGTTGGTCGAGTTCCTCGATCCCGCGTGCGAGGGCTGCCGCGCGTTCGCGCCGGTGGTGCAGCAGATACTGTTCAGTCATCCCGAGGACGTGCGCCTCGTGGTGCGCTTCGCCGCTTTTCACAAGGGTTCCGACGAGGCGATCCGCCTGATCGAGGCCGCGCGCAAGCAGGGCAAGTTCGAAGATGTGTTGTCCGCGCTTTTCGATCGCCAGGAAGAATGGGGGTCGCATCACGCGCCCAACATCGATGTCGCGTGGAGGATCGCCGCCGACGCCGGCATCGACGTCGCGCGCGCGCGCCGCGACGCACGCAGCGCGGCGGTCGACGAGCTGCTGCGCCTCGAGGAACAGGACATCCTCGCATTGCGGATCGAACGTACGCCGACGTTTTTCGTGAACGGCCGTGAGCCGGCCACCTTCGGTCCGCGGCCGCTCATGGAAATGGTTGCCGCCGAGGTCGAGAAGGCGAAGGCCGCGCCGGCAGCTAACTAGTCTCCTGCTCGGCCGCGAGCTCGATGCTCTCGTTGGGCTTGAGGCCGCGCGCGAGCAGCACGCTCCAGATCTGTTCGGCATCCTCGGCGTAACCGAACAGGTCCAGGTCGGCCCGGTCGATCGTGCCGTGCTCGATCAGGCTCTCGAAGTTCACGACCGAGTTCCAGTACGCGCGGTCGAACAGCACGATCGGGATGCGCGGCGCCTTGTCGGTCTGGCGCAGCGTCAGTAGTTCGAACAACTCATCGAAGGTCCCGAATCCGCCGGGGAACACCACCAGCGCGTTGGCGCGCATCGCCAGGTGCATCTTGCGCATCGCGAAGTAGTGGAAGCGGAAGGTGAGCGCAGGCGTCGAATAGGCGTTCGGAAGCTGCTCGTGGGGCAACGTGATGTTGAACCCGACGTTCGGCGCTCCCGCCTCCGATGCGCCGCGATTCGCGGCTTCCATGATGCCGGGCCCGCCGCCGGTCGCGATGACGTTGTCGAGTGTCACGCCGTGATTCCTCAGCGCTCCTCCACGTTCGGAGCAGATGCGCCCGAAGCGGCGCGCCTCCGCGTACCAGAACGGCTGCCGTCCCGGGCCGTCTTCGCGAATCCGCGCGCCGCCGAAGACGACGATGGTCGAGCGGACGCCCTCGGCCCGCAACGCCTCGTCCGACTTGGCGAACTCGAGCAGGAAGCGCACGCCGCGCATCGACTCGCCGAGCAGGAAATCCTGGTCGAGCGCGGCCAGGCGATAAGACGGCGACTGCGTTTGCGCCGAGTGGACAGCTTCGTTCACGGACTACCTCTACATGTATGCCGGGCCATCGCCGTGAACGCGGAACCACTTGGTGATGATGCACTTGTGGCCGCGGATCACGGGTTCGCCGCAATGCTTGGTGGCGATGTTAGGCGATCCGTCCGCGTGCAGGTTGTTCCACAGCAGCGCCATGCCGAGTTTCGGCTCGACCGCAAGATCGAGTTCCGTGAAGCGGGTCGCACCGCCTTCCATGCCTTCGTTCAGGTAAACCATGAACGTCCAGGTGCGATTGCCGCGGATTCCGGCGAAACGCAGGTACTCGCGGCTGCCGGGTTCGAAGCAGTCCCAGTGCGGCTTGAATTGCTGTCCGACATCGTAGCGTTGCGCCTGGATGCCTTCGCCATAGGAGACGTTCATGCCGAGCGTGCGCGAAATCTTGTCGTCGACCTGCGCGACGAGGGGATCGGACAGGTGCGACAGCGAACACGTACGGCTGGTGCGAAAGTCCTTCTCGACCTTGTAGTGGGCGAGCGGCGAGGGTCCGAGGTTGCGATCCGAAAGTTCGATGACCCGCGCGCACTCGTCGGCATCCATGAAATCGTCGAGCGTGTAGATCTCGACCTGCGGACTTTCGAGCCGCCGGAGGTTGGGGGGATTGCGCCGGATCAGCGGCGGCGGCCGCAGCAGGCCGCCTTCGAACGCGTCGTCACGCGGGCGGATGATCTCCAGCGAGTGAGCGATGGCCTTGTCGGAGTAGCCGGCCTCGCGCAACGTGCGATGCAGCGCGGCGAAATCCGCGCTGATCTGCACGTTCGTGCGCAGCCACTGGGTCCAGCGTTCGTCGAGCTGTTCTGCCTGTGCGTTCACGACGCCCGTGTACCACGGTCCGCGGGGGCTGCGGAAGAAAAAACGCGCGCCGGTCTCCCGGCGCGCGTCTTGAAGGCAACCCGATGCGTGCGCTCAATTCTTGAAGGTCAGTCCGATGAAGTAGCGCCGCCCCGGCCAGCCGAGCTCCGACAGGCGGATGTCGGCGCCCGCCGTCGAGATCATCGCCTGGTCGGTCAGGTTCTTGCCTTCGACGAACACGGACATGCGATCGTCGAGGAAGCGGTACTGGAAGCGCGCGTCGAGATAATCCTCGCCCTTGCGGAACACCGGGTTGCCGCTGCGATCCGCCGCCGAAGCGAGCCAGTCGGTACGCGAGTTCCAGGCCACGCGCGCGTTGATCGGGCCGCGGTCGTAGTACAGCTCGATGTTGTACGTGTGCTCGGAGAGACCCGGGAAGGGCAGCTCCGAACCGTCGAGCTGGCTGAACAGACCCACGTCCTTAGCCTCGCTGTACGTGTAGTTGACCACGCCGCCGAAGCCCGCGGCCCAGCCCGGCAGGAACGTGAAGGGCGCCTGCATCGACGCCTCGAGGCCCTGCGTCTTCGCCCCGTCGCCGTTGATCGGCTGCGTCACGTCGAACAACGCGCCGTCGCCGAACAGGTCCACGTTGCGCACCAGGGTGCGCGCGAGCACGAACGTCTCCACGTCCTTGTAGAAGCCGCCGACGCGCACTTCGATTTCATCCGTGGGATACCACGCGAACTCGAGGTCGTACGACTTGGCGCGATACGGCTTCAGCGCGGGATTTCCCGCGGTGCAGTCGTCCGCGTCCGTGTCGCCGTCGAATCCGGGCCGCAGGTCGAACAGGCAGTTCGCCGCGGGCGCGAGGTCCGTGATCGGTGGGCGGGCCATGAGCTCGGCGAAGCCGAGCCGCACGTTGAAGGGCTGGGCGCCTTCGCCGCCGAATCCGATCAGCAGGTTCGCGCTCGGCAACGTGTCCGTGTAGTCGCGGTCGATCGCGACGTACGCGTTGCCGACGGTGACGTCGGTGAACGTCGTTTCGCCGGTCGGGCGGCGTTCGCGGCGCGTGAGCACGCCCGCGGCGCTGGTCTCGGTCTTCACGTAGCGCACGCCGACGTTGCCGCGCAGGCTGACGGCTCCGAACTCGTGTTCGAAGTTCATCTTGAAGTACTGGGCCAGCGTGTCTTCCGTGATCTCGTGCGCGGGAATCTGGTCGTACAACACGCCGTTGACCATGATTTCGCGCAGGCCTTCGTGCGAGAAGTTCGACGTGTCCATCATGGTCGCGAGATCCGCGAACACGGGCACGCGCCAGTTGCCGGGCAGGTCGGGGATGCCGCCGTAGCCGTCGTAGAACGTACCGGGGCTGCGCGCCGAGTTGGCCAGCGCCTGGCGGAACGTCTCCGTGTTCCAGGTGTACGTGATGTGCTGGGCGTTGATGTTGGTGCCTGGCGTCGTGACGTTGGGCTGCGTGCCGTTCACGAGGTTCGCGGTCAGGTTGATGTTCTTGCTCGGCACGTTGACGCCCGTCGCGGCGTCGAGATAGCCGCCGCCGGCGTACTGCAGCGACTTGGTGTCGCGCATCTGGATGCCGGCTTCGAACTTCGTCAGGAAGGGCCACTCGGTCTTGAAGTCGAAGTCCGCCTGGGCGAGATCCTCGGTCAGGTCGTTCTCGGCGGGGCGGTACTGGAGCTGCATCGTCGTGTAGACGTTGTCGTCCTCCATCGAGAATCCGTCGGGGAAGATGAAGCGCGGAATGCCCTTGTTGTCGAGCTCCACGCGCAGTCCCGGCACGTTCGCCGTGAAGTTGGCCGAGTTGGTTTCGTCGTAGCGCTCGCTCTCCGTGCTGCCCCAGCGCACTCGCGCCTCGAGCCGCTCGCCGATGTAGTTGTAACCGGCACCTAGGTAGTCCGTCGTGTTGCGCAGGTTGAAGCCGCGCGAGCTCGTGCCGAAGGCCAGGTTGGAGCCCGCGGCATTGTTCGCGACCGTGTAGGCCGTGACGTTGTGACCCTCGTCGACGGTCACGACCGAATTCGCGGCCAGCGAGTCGTAGACGTTGTTGGTCACCGTAGACACGCGGTTCACGGCCGTGAAGTCGGTGCCGTAGTTGTGGTCGTTGAGGAACTGCTTGCGCTCGGTGCGCGTCGCCTCGACGAAGAAATCGTTTTCCTCGTTGATGCGCACCTGGCCAGTGAGCTGCGCGGACAGACGCTTGTCCTCGCGGTACCAGATGCCGTAGCGCGCGATGCGCGGGCTGTAGTCCCACCATTGCTGGCGGCACAGGTCGCGATCGGCCTGCACGGTGAATGCGCTGACGCAATCCGCCTCGGTAGCCTGGGCGGCAAAGCGCGAATCGAGGCTTTCGATGGTCTTGTCCGCGGACTCGTCCCAGTCGCCGAGTCGCACCCACTCGGTGTTGCGCAGGTAGTCCTGGCGCGTGATGACCTCGTCGTAGGTGACGTTCGCGAGGATGCCGACGCGGTCGTCGAAGAATTTCGTGCCAGTCGTGATGTTCGCGCGCGGCGTCCAACCGCCCTGCGTCGTGAGCTGCTGACCGGAGACCGCGGCCGAGAAGAGAGGGCGTTCGAGTTCGAGCGGCTTGCGCAGCTCGACCTGCACCGTGCCGCCGATGCCGCCTTCGGTCATGTCGGCGGTGGAGCCCTTGACCACGTCGATCGACTTCACGAGCTCGGAGGCGAGCTCGCGCAGGTCCGAACCGCGCTGGCTGGCGCCGTTCGCGGTGAGCACGCTCATGCCGTTGATCTCGACACGGTTCAGGTCCGGCGCCACGCCGCGGATCGAGACCTGTACGCCTTCGCCGAAGTCGCGCGAGAGCTGCACGCCGGTGACACGCGAGAGCGCCTCGGCGACGTTCTTGTCGGGGAACTGGGCGATGTCCTCGGCGACGATCGAATCGGACACGGTGTCCGCGGCGCGTTTGCGCTCCAGCGCGGACTTGAGGCTTGCGCGGGTACCGCGAACGGTGACGGTCTCCAACTGGTCCGCCGCGTCGGCGGAAGCGGCGACCGGCTGGGCTTCCTGGGCGAGAGCGCCCGATGCGACCAGTGCGGCGGTTAGACCTGTGGAGATTCCAATCAGCTGACCATGCTTGCGCTTGCGCGATTCAATCGGCATTTGCTGCCCTCCCCCGAGTGCAATGCGTTCTTGTCTGGACGCAGTGGCGCCGTTGAACGCGTCACGGCACGACTACGAATGATTGTTTTTGATCGTTTTTGGATGTTCACGCGGGCCGGCGCCCGGTGTCAACACGGGTTCCATACCATTTTGAGTATGTTTCGTGCTCGTTCGCGAGCGGAAGTGAGCGATTTCATTAGGAAATCTGCCGTCATGTATGCAATCCGAGTCGAGGTGCTGGCGGCAGGGTCGCGCCGAACTCAAGATGCGCGCCCCACATGACCGTCCTCGCCCTCGCCCTGATCCTGCTCGCTGCGCTCACCCACGCAAGCTGGAACATCTCCGCCAAGTTCGCCGCACAGTCCCGCCACTTCGTGTGGCTGTTCTCGTTCGGTTCGGTGCTCATCTACGGGCCCGTGGTCGCCGCGGTGCTGTATGTGGAGCGCCCGGTGTTCGAGGCGCGGCACTGGCTGGCGCTCGCTGCGACGTCGGTGTTGCACCTCGCGTATTCGGTCACGCTGCAGGCGGGCTACCGCCAATCGGATCTGTCGGTCGTCTATCCGATCGCGCGCGGCACGGGTCCGCTGCTGTCGTTCCTGGGCGCCGTGCTGTTGTTGGGTGAGGTCCCCACCATCCAGTCGGTGATCGGACTGGTGCTGATCGTCGGGGGCATCCTGCTGGTCGCCGGCCTCGTCGGGCATCACGAGCGCAAGCCGCTCGCGGGCGTCTTCTACGGACTCGGCACCGGCTCGTTCATCGCGGCGTACACACTCAACGACGGTTACGCGGTCAAGGTCCTGCTGATCTCGCCGTTCGTCATTGACTTCACCGGCAACCTGTTCCGCATGCTGGTGCTCGCGCCGCGCGCCTGGCGCGACCGCGATCGCGTCGCGCTCGAGGCGCGCGTGTTCCGCACGCCGGTGATCATCGTGAGCGTGCTCGGACCGCTCGGATACATCCTGGTGTTGTACGCGATGCGGCTCGCGCCGATCAGCCACGTCGCGCCGGCGCGCGAGCTATCCACCCTGGTCGGTGCGTGGGTCGGGGGGGGGGGGGGGGGGGGGCGGTGCGGGCGGGGGGGGGGGCGG
>JAEZCN010000241.1 GCA_023433515.1 Pseudomonadota bacterium | reverse complement strand
GGCGTGTCGATGTCGATCGAATCGCCCGGCTTCACGAGCACGTCGATGACGGTCACCGATTCGAAATTCCCCATGTCGGGGACGCGTACTTCCACCGTGCTCATGCTTTCTGCGGATCCAGCTTGTTGGGGTCGAGGCCCAGCTTGTTGAGCGCCGCCTTGAGTGTCCCCTTGTCGAGCGCCCCCTCATCGGCGAGCGCCTGCAGCGAGGCGTACACGATGTTCTTCGCGTCGACCTCGAAATGCTGGCGCAGTGCGCTGCGGCCGTCGGAGCGGCCGAAGCCGTCCGTGCCGAGCGTGACGAATCGGCCGGGCACCCACTGGCGGATCATGTCCGGCCAGGCGCGCATGTAGTCGGTGGCCGCGATGAACGGGCCCGTGGCCTTCGACAGCGCCTGCGTGACGTACGGCACCTTGGCCGTCTCGCCCGGGTGCAGGCGATTCCAGCGTTCGATCGCGAGCGCCTCGCGGCGCAGCTCGGAGAAGCTGGGCGCGGAGTAGATGTCCGACGGGATCCCGAATTCCTTCGAGAGGATGTCCGCCGCGGCGATCACTTCGCGCAGGATCGTGCCGGATCCCATCAGCGAGACGCGCACCTTGCCGGCGCCACCCGTCTGCAGCAGGTACATGCCCTTGAGGATGCCTTCCTCGACGCCCTTCGGCATCGCGGGCTGAACGTAGTTCTCGTTCATGACCGCGATGTAATAGAAGACGCTCTCGTCGTTCGCGAACATGCGCTTCATGCCGTCGTGGATGATCACGGCGAGCTCGTATGCGTAGGTCGGATCGTAGGCGACGCAGTTCGGCACCGTGGCCGCGTGTAACAGGCTGTGCCCGTCCTGGTGCTGCAATCCCTCGCCCGCGAGAGTAGTTCGACCGGCCGTCGCGCCCATCAGGAAGCCGCGCGTGCGCAGGTCGCCCGCAGCCCAGTAGAAGTCGCCGACGCGCTGGAAGCCGAACATCGAGTAGTAGATGTAGAACGGCACCATGTGGATGCCGTGATTCGCGTAGGCGGTACCGGCCGCGATCCACGAGCAGGTCGAACCCGCCTCGTTGATGCCCTCTTCGAGCATCTGGCCTTTCTTGTCCTCGCGATAGGACATGAGCTGTTCGGAGTCGACCGGCGTATAGAGCTGGCCCGCCGAGCTGTAGATACCGATCTGGCGGAACAGTCCTTCCATGCCGAACGTGCGCGCCTCGTCGGGCACGATCGGCACGACGTTCTTGCCGATGTTCTTGTCCTTGAGGAGCTGCGTGAGGATGCGCACGAAGGCCATCGTCGTCGAGATCTCGCGGTCGCCCGTGCCCTCGAGCAGCGCGCTGAACGCGGAGAGCTCGGGGATCACCAGCGGGCGCGCGACGGTCTTGCGCTCGGGTAGATAGCCGCCGAGAGCCTTGCGGCGCTCGTGCAGGTATTTCATTTCCGGCGCGTCCTCGGCGGGCTTCACCAGCGACAGCTTCGCAACCTGCTCGTCGGTGAGCGGGATGTTGAAGCGGTCGCGTACCGCGCGCAGCGACTCCTCGTCCAGCTTCTTCTGCTGGTGCGCCACCATCTGGCCCTCGGCCGCCTTGCCGAGACCGAAGCCTTTCACGGTCTTCGCGAGGATGACCGTGGGCTGACCCTTGTGGTTCATCGCGGCAGCGTAGGCCGCGAAGACCTTCAACGCGTCGTGGCCGCCGCGGTTGAGACGCCAGATGTCGTCGTCCGACATGTTGGCGACCATTTCCTTGAGCTCGGGATACTTGCCGAAGAAATGCTCGCGCGTGTACGCGCCGCCCTTCGCCTTGAAGTTCTGGTACTCGCCATCGACGCACTCTTCCATGACGCGCTTGAGCAGGCCCTGCGTGTCGCGCGCCAGCAGCGGATCCCAGCGCGAGCCCCAAACTACCTTGATGACGTTCCAGCCCGCGCCCATGAACGCGGCCTCGAGCTCCTGGATGATCTTGCCGTTGCCACGCACCGGGCCGTCGAGACGCTGCAGGTTGCAGTTGACGACGAACACGAGGTTGTCGAGTTTCTCGCGCACGGGCAGCGTGAGCGCGCCCATGCTTTCCGGCTCGTCCATCTCGCCGTCGCCGAGGAACGCCCAGACCTTGCGGTCGGTTTCCGGCGTCATGCCGCGGTTTTCCATGTAGCGCTGAAAACGCGCCTGGTAGATGGCCATCATCGGACCCAGGCCCATCGACACCGTCGGGAACTGCCAGAAGTTAGGCATCAGCCAGGGATGTGGATAGGACGAGATGCCGTGGCCGCCCACTTCCTGGCGGAAATGCTTGAGCTGATCCTCGGAGAGTCTTCCTTCGAGGAACGCGCGCGCATAGATGCCGGGAGACGCGTGGCCCTGCACGAACACCATGTCGCCCGGGTGCTCGGCCGATGCCGCGCGCCAGAAATGATTGAAGCCGACTTCGTACAACGTCGCCGACGAGGCGTACGTGGAGAGATGCCCGCCGTATTCGCTCGATACCTTGTTCGCGTTGAGCACCATCGCGAGCGCGTTCCAGCGGATGCACGCCTCGATGCGCTTCTCCATCTCGCGGTTGCCCGGATACGACGGCTCCTGTCCCGGGGTGATCGTGTTGAGGTACGCGGTGTTCGGGCGGAACGGCAGGTAGGCGCCGGAGCGGCGCGTGTAGTCGATCAGCTGCTCGAGAAGGTAGTGCGCGCGCTCCGCGCCCTGGGTCTTCAACACCGAGTCGATCGACTCGATCCACTCACGTGTTTCGATCGGATCGACGTCTTCGAGCTTCATGATTTCCGTCATACAGGTCCAATTCCGATGGCCGCCAAAGCAAAGGATGCAGCGCGCGCTGTGTTAGCATGCGCCGCGTTGTCAGCGAGGTAGAGGGGCTGGGAAAACAAGGGGCGCTATGATCGTTTCTTGAGCCGCCCGGGTCAAGCAAACCTCAATCGACACAGCAGCTTACGGCGTGTTTTGCGCGCCTACACCAGGACATTTCCGAGTCATCTTCAGGCAGCGGCGAAACGCGATGGAAATCAGGATACGCCGCCCGGACGACTGGCACCTGCACCTGCGCGATGGTGCGGCGCTCGCGGCCGTATTGCCGTTCACGGCGGCGCGTTTCGCGCGTGCGATCGTGATGCCGAATCTCAAGCCACCGGTCACCACGACGGCCGCGGCGCTCGCTTATCGCGAACGGATCGTCGCGGCCCTGCCTGCCGGCGCTCGATTTACGCCCCTGATGACGCTTTATCTGACAGATCGCATGGAGGTCGCCGAAATCGATCGCGCGAAGGCCAGCGGCGCGGTGCATGGCGTCAAGCTTTACCCCGCGGGCGCCACCACGAATTCCGATTCCGGCGTCACTGACCTGAAACTCGCCGATGCGGTGCTCGCGCGCATGAGCGAAGTCAACATGCCCCTTTTGGTGCACGGTGAGGTCACGGCGCACCATGTCGATGTGTTCGATCGCGAATCGCGGTTCATCGACGAGGTGCTCGCGCCGACGCTCGACAGACATCCGGAATTGCGGGTCGTCTTCGAGCACATCACGACGAGACGCGCCGCGGAGTTCGTGAAGTCGGCGCGCGACGGCGTGGCCGCGACGATCACGCCGCAGCATCTGCTGCACAATCGCAACGCGATCTTCGAGGGCGGCATCCGGCCTCACTACTACTGTCTGCCCATCCTCAAGACCGAGTCGGACCGCGAGGCGTTGATCGAGGCCGCGACCAGCGGCAATCCGCGTTTCTTCCTCGGCACCGACAGCGCGCCGCATGCGCAGCACACCAAGGAGAACGCCTGCGGATGCGCGGGCATGTTTTCCGCGCACGCGGGCATCGAGTTGTATGCCGAGGCGTTCGCGGCGGCGGGCAAGCTCGACAAGCTCGAAGGGTTCGCGTCCGAGTTCGGGCCGGACTTCTACGGCCTGCCGCGCAATTCCGACCACATCACCCTGGCCCAGCGGGAGTGGCGCCCGCCGGCCACCTATCCGATGGGTGGAGACAATAAAATCGTGCCGATGCGTGCCAACGAATTCGTGCGATTCGAGCTGGTGGGATGATGGATCAGCTCCTGCCACCGGTCGAACAAGGAAGTTTCAGCGGTCCGCCGCTCATGAGCCGGCGCTTCCGTTCGTTCCTGCCCGTGGTGATCGACGTGGAGACCGGCGGATTCAATTGCGCCACCGACGCGCTGCTCGAGATCGCGGCGGTGATGATCCGCTTCGGGCCGGATGGAAGGCTGCATCGCGGCGAGTCGCACTCGTATCACGTGAGGCCGTTCGAAGGCTCGAACATCGAGGCGGCGTCGCTGGCCGTCAACGGCATCGATCCCTATCACCCGCTGCGCCCCGCGCTGCCGGAGAAGGACGCCCTGGGGCGCATCTTCACCGAGGTGCGTGCCGCGATGAAGGCGGTGGATTGCCGGCGCGCCGTGCTTGTCGGGCACAACGCCGCTTTCGATCTCGGGTTCCTCAACGCGGCCGTCGCGCGCGCCGACATCAAGCGAAATCCGTTCCACCCGTTCTCGTGCTTCGACACCGCGACACTCGCGGGCGCGGCGTTCGGGCAAACGGTGCTCGCGAAGGCCGCGCAGGTCTGCGGCCTGGACTGGGATTCGAGCGAAGCACACTCCGCCAAATACGACGCCGAGCGCACCGCCGACATCTTCTGCGAGGTCTGCAACGCACTCGACAGCGTATGGCGCCGCGCCGAAGCCCGCGCCCAGTCGATCCGCGACCTCGATCAACCCGTCGCCCCACCCTCTTGGTCAGCCCGTCGCGCCGGCTTCGGCCAGGAGCTTCTTGAGCTCGCCGCTGCGATGCATGTCGAGCACGATGTCGCAGCCGCCGACCAGTTCACCGTTCACGTACAGCTGGGGGTAGGTAGGCCAGTTCGAGAATTTCTTGAGCGCTTCGCGCAGCTCGGGATCCTCGAAGATGTTCACGGCATGAAACGAATTGGCGCCGTTGGCGCGCAGCGCGGCGACCGCCTGCGCCGAGAACCCGCACTGCGGAAAATCCGGTGTGCCCTTCATGAAAAGCACCGCCGGGTTGGTGCTGATGTGTGTCTTGATCCGGCTGACGACGTCTTCTGCCACCTTGATTCTCCTTTGCTCGAGCACCCGTATGAGTGCCCACTGTGCTTCCGCGCTCATCGAGGGCCAGGCCGCAATTTCCCCGAGGGTCCGCAAACAACCCGAGCAGCGACCGTCTTCGGTTAGTACGCAGACTTTGATGCAAGGGGATTGCGGGCGTTCGATCATGGCTGGCCACGCGGAGCGCGTTGAATTATGAGGGTTCGTCCCCTATCCTTCAAACCGCTCACCGGGGAGATCAAGTCAATGAAAATATTCACGAATCATCGTTTCGCCCTCATCACGGGCGTAGTGCTGGCGGTCA
>JAEZCN010000226.1 GCA_023433515.1 Pseudomonadota bacterium | reverse complement strand
GCATCCGCATCGGCACGCCGGCCGGCACCACGCGCGGCTTCAAGGAAAAAGAGTTCGAGCAGATCGCCGACTGGATCGCCGACGTGCTCGACGCGAACGGCAGCGACGCGGCCATCGAGAAGACGCGCGCGGCGGTGAGCGAGCTGTGCCGCCGTTATCCTGTCTACGGTCCCTGAGGGTCGCGCGCACACCTGAGGGTGGTTCATGCACTGTCCGTTCTGCGGGCACGAAGAAACGAAGGTGAACGATTCGCGCCTCGCCGCCGAGGGGGCGCAGATCCGCCGGCGTCGCGAGTGCCTGCAGTGCGGTGAGCGCTTCACCACCTTCGAGACCGCCGAACTCGTCATGCCGCTGGTCGTGAAGAGCGACCAGCGTCGCGTGCCCTTCGACGAGAGCAAGCTGCGCAGCGGACTCGCGAAGGCGCTCGAAAAACGTCCCGTGAGCCTCGAAGCCATCGAGGAGGCGGTCGGACACATCACGCGCAAGCTGCGCAGCCTCGGTGAACGTGAAGTCACGTCACGCCTGATCGGCGAGATCGTGATGGAGGAGCTGCACAAGCTCGACGAGGTCGCCTATGTCCGCTACGCCTCGGTGTATCGGCACTTCCAGGACGTCGAGGCGTTTCGCGAGGAAATCGAGCGCATGCGCCACCGGCGCGGGCGCATCGCGAGCGAGGACCAGCTCGAGCTCATTCCGGGCGGAGCGCCGACGAAGAAAAAGGATCGCAAGTGAAGTTCAGCGCGTTCGACGAAGTCGCGATGCGACGCGCGCTCGAACTCGCGGCGCGTGGCTTGTACTCGACGGCGCCGAATCCGCGCGTCGGCGCCGTGCTCGCGCGCGACGGGGAAATCGTCGGCGAAGGCTGGCACGAACGTCCGGGCCAGCCGCACGCCGAACCGCATGCGATCCGCGATGCGGGCGAGCGGGCGCGCGGCGCGACTGCCTACGTCACGCTCGAACCCTGCAATCATCATGGACGCACGCCGCCCTGCGTGGATGCGCTGCTCGCGGCGGGCGTACGCCGCGTCGTGTACGCCGTCGGCGATCCGAATCCGCGCGTCAACGGCAGTGGTGCCGCGCGGCTGCGCGCGGCCGGCGTCGTCGTCGAATCCGGCCTGCTCGAACGGGAGTGCGAGGAGATAAACGCGGGTTTCATGATGCGCATGCGCAAGGGTCGTCCCTTCGTGCGGCTCAAGTCCGCGGCCAGTCTCGACGGTCGCACGGCGCTCGCGAACGGCAGGAGCAAGTGGATCACGAGCGAGGAGTCGCGCGCCGACGTGCAGCACTGGCGCGCCCAGAGCGGGGCGATCCTGACGAGCGCGGCGACCGTTCTGGCGGACGATCCGCGCCTCGACGTGCGGATCGAGACTCCGCGCCAGCCGCTGCGCGTAGTGCTGGACCGGCGTCGCCGCGTGAAGAAGAACGCGCGCATTCTCAGGCCGCCGGGTGACGTGGTGCTGTTTGGCGGCGGACCGGCGCGCGGCAAGGCGTCGAATGAGCGACCCGTGGAAACGTTCGGCCGGGCGAGCATCGAGCGTGTGCGCATCTTGCGCGGGCATCTCGATCTCGCGCGAGTCTTCGCGCGGCTCGCGGAGCTCGAAGTCAACGACGTGCTCGTGGAATGCGGGCCGCGACTGGCGGGTGCGTTGCTCTCGGCCGGACTGGTCGACGAGTGGCTGCTGTATTACGCGCCGATGTTGTTGGGATCGGACGCGCGACCCCTTGCTGCACTCTCACCGGTCTCGCGGATCGCGGCCGCGAAGCGCTTCGAATTGTCCGAATCGAAGCAGATTGGTCCCGACGTCCGCCTACGTCTGCGCTCCGCGCGCTGACGCAAGCGCCGTCACGCTGGCCGAAGCGTGACCCGCGCACATCCAACCTAGGTCCCATTTGAAGCCCGCGCAGGGCCAACAAGAATCGCTGCCCAGCGGTTGTGAGGGAACAACACCGCGTCATCACGTGCTCCAAGGAGGCTTCGATGCGTGTCCGTGGAAAATCCCTTCTAACTACCATCGTGCTGGGTGCGCTCCTCGCGACTTCCGCCCTCGCGCAGGACCGAGACACCGGCTGGGAGCTCGGGTTCGACGTCAACTACCTGCTCGGGGACGACGTCGACTTCGACGGCGGTTCCGTGGCTGATGTCAACGACGACTGGGGCTTCGCGGTCAGCTTCGGCTATCGTTTCAATCCCAACTTCGAGGTCCAGAGCACGATCGACTGGTCGGACATCGGCTACGACGCGAACCTCGTCAGGGCGGACCTGCCGGGTTCGCTCGCGATATCGGGCACGATGGAAACCTTCACGCTGATGGCGAAAGGTGTCTACAACTTCATCGATGGTCCGGTGACTCCCTTCATTTCGGCCGGCCTCGGCTGGAGCTGGATCGATACGAACATTCCGACCGGCTCGGTTTCGATCGGCTGCTGGTGGGATCCGTGGTGGGGCCAGATCTGTGCTCCTTACCAGAACACGAAGTCGGTCGATGGCTTCCGGTACAGCGGCGGCCTGGGCCTGCGCTGGGATCTGACCGACATGCTCTCGTTCCGCGGGTCCTGGGAGATGCACTGGATCGACCTCTCCAACGCGGACGGAACTCCCTCGTTCCAGCAGATCAGGGTCGGGCTGACCTGGCGGTACTAGCTAACACACGAGGCCGGAGTCTGCGCCGGGTGAGAAATAGCTGAGTTGGCGTCCGACCCCGCCAATTCAGCGATTTCTCACCCGGCACCGACGCGGTGCCCGGCTCCGGCGCGCGACACCTACGGGAACCTCGTGTTCGGTATCATCCACTCACGTCGAATTCCGGCGCTTGGGTATCGAGGTTTCCCACAGTGTTCACTGGCCTGGTCCAGCAGATCGGGCGCATTCGTGCTGCCACCCGTCAAGGTGGAGATCTGCGCCTCGAGGTCGAATTTGGTTCGCTGCCGGTCGAGCGCCTACAGCCGGGCGCCAGTGTCAGCGTCGACGGCGTGTGCCTGACGGTTGCGCGTCTCGGCGCGGGCTCATTCTTCGCGGACGTGTCGGGCGAAACACTGCGCGTCACGACGCTCGGGTCCAGACAGGCCGGAGCGCGGGTCAATCTGGAACCCGCCTTGCGGGCCGGTGACGCACTGGGAGGCCACTGGGTTTCAGGCCACGTCGACGGCATCGCCGAAGTCACCCACACGGATCGCGACGCCAGATCGCTGCGCGTGGAGCTCTCCGCGCCGCGCGAGCTCGCGCGCTACATCGCGCGCAAGGGTTCGGTGACGCTGGACGGCGTCAGCCTCACGGTGAACGAGGTGAACGACAACACGTTCTCGATCAACCTCATTCCGCATACCCAGGAAGTGACCACGCTCGGCCAGCTCGCGCCCGGGACGAACCTCAATCTCGAGATCGATCTGCTCGCGCGTTACGCGGAGCGTCTATCCTCCGCCCAATGAAGCCGCTCAACAGCATCGAGGAAATCCTCGCGGACATCGCCGCCGGCCGCATGGTCGTGATCATGGACGACGAGGATCGCGAGAACGAGGGCGATCTCGTCATGGCCGCGCAGAAGGTGAGGCCTGAGGACGTCAACTTCATGGCGCGCTTCGGCCGCGGCCTCATCTGTCTCACGTTGACGGCGGAGCGCTGCCGCCAGCTGCGCCTGCCGCTGATGGTGAGCGAGACACACCGCGAACATCGCACGAACTTCACGCTGTCGATCGAGGCGGCGGAAGGCGTGACCACCGGCATCTCCGCCCACGATCGCGCGCACACCATCATCGCGGCCGTGAAACCCGACGCGAAGCCGGAAGACCTGCGTCAGCCGGGACACATCTTTCCGGTCATGGCGCAGCCCGGTGGTGTGCTGACGCGCGCCGGACACACGGAGGCGGGTTGCGATCTCGCTCGCCTCGCGGGCTTCGATCCTTCCGCGGTGATCGTCGAGATCATGAACGACGACGGGACGATGGCGCGGCGTCCGGACCTCGAGGCCTTCGCGGAAAGGCACGACCTCAAGATCGGCACGATCGCCGACCTGATCCGTTACCGGCTGCGCCAGGAACGCTCGGTCGAGCGCATCGCCGAGCAGTCGGTGACCACCGAGTTCGGCGAATTCAGATTGCTGGCCTACGAGGATCACGTGCATCGCGACGTGCATCTCGCATTGGTGCGCGGCGAACTCGATCCGTCGCGCCCGCCGCTGGTGCGCGTGCATCCTATCGACACGTTGTCGGACCTGGTCGGCGTGCAGGGCCTCGGCCGCACGTGGAACCTGCGCGACGCGATGCGGAAGGTCGCGGAATCAGGCTATGGCATCGTGATCGTGTTGCGCGATCACTCGAGTCCGCGCGAGCTCGCCGACGCGGTCGCCGCGCTCGGTGAACGGCCCGAGCCCGCGTCAACGGCTGCGCCGCCGCAGGTGCTGCGCACTTACGGAATCGGCGCGCAGATCCTCAAGGATCTCGGCGTCACGCGCATGCAGGTGCTGTCGACGCCCAAACAGCTCCAGGGCATCTCGGCCTTCGGCCTCGAGATCGTGGGCTACGTGGCGGAATGAGCCCCGCTATACTCCCGCGCCCATGACCGGTTCCCGCGCCAACCAGACCACCTTCGACGCCAGCGACTGGCGCGTCGCCATCGTCGCGGCCCGCTTCAACGCCAAGCTGGTCGACCAGCTCATCGAGGGCGCGACGCGCGCCTGGAGCGCGCACGGCGGCCGCGAAGACGGCCTCCTCGTGCAGCGCGTGCCCGGCGCGTTCGAGCTGCCGCTGGCCGCGCTCAAGTTCGCGGCGTGCGGTGATTACCAGGCCGTGATCGCGCTCGGCTGCGTGATCCGCGGCGACACCCCACACTTCGAATACGTCGCCGGCGAATGCGCGCGCGGGATCATGGATGCGGGACTCGCGAGCGGCGTGCCGGTGATCTTCGGCGTGCTGACGACCGAGACCGAGGTGCAGGCCGAAGAGCGCGCCGCGCTCGATCGCATGAACAAGGGCGGCGAGTCGATGGAAGCCGCGCTCGAGATGATCGACCTGCTCGCGCCGTTCGACGCCAGGCCGATGGCGCGTCCGAAGGGCAAGCCACGCAAGAAGAAGGGGCGCCGCTGATGTCGCGCGGAAACGGAATCAATCCGGCTTCGGCGCGCCGCGCCGTCGCGCGCAAGCTCGCGATCCAGGCGCTGTACCGCTGGCAGATCAACTCGAGTCCGTGGCAGGACGTCGTGAACGAGTTCGCGGTCGACGAGGACATGCGCAAGGCGGACCGCGGCTACTTCGACAAACTCATCACCGAGATCTGCACGGGTAGTGAGGCACTCGATACTTCGCTCGCCGCATGGATGGATCGCAAGCCCTCGGAGCTCGATCCGGTCGAGCGCGCCGTGTTGTGGGTGGGAGCGCACGAGCTCAAGGCCGCGCCGGACGTTCCGTACCGCGTGGTCATCAACGAAGCCGTCGGTCTTGCGAAGCGGTTCGGCGCCACCGACAGCCACAGGTTCGTGAACGCGGTATTGGACAAAGCCGCCCGTGAACTGCGCCCCCTCGAGCACTAGGGTTCAAACCATTCACGTACGGCGTCGCTTCGACCCCGTGAAGAGTGGCGCGCGAGCGCCTGAAAAATGAGCGCCCGGGGAGAGTTTGAAGTAATAGGCAAGTACTTCTCGCGGCTGGGCGCGAGCCGCAACGATGTGCGCATCGGGATCGGCGACGATGGCGCGGTGATCATGCCGCCGGCTTCGCGCGAGCTGGTGGCGGTCACCGATTCGCTGGTCGAGGCCGTGCACTTTCCCGTCGGCAGCCCCGCGGCATCGATCGGGCATCGCGCGTTCGCGGTCAATCTTTCCGACATCGCGGCCATGGGCGCCGAGCCCGCGTGGGCATTGCTCGCGCTCACGATGCCGGAGCGCGACGACGAGTGGCTCGAAGAATTCGCGCGCGCGGCGGGCGATCTGTGCCGACGGCATGGTGTCGCGCTGATCGGCGGCGACACGACGCGCGGACCGCTGTCGGTCACGGTGACGATCATGGGTATCGTGCCCATCGGCGTCGCACTCGAGCGCGGCGGTGGACAGCCGGGCGATGCGATCTTCGTGACGGGTTCGCCCGGCGATTCGGCGGCGGGGCTCGCGCTCGAGCAGGGCCGGCTGCACGTCGTCGATCCGATGTCCGCGCAGATCCTGCGCGACCGTTTCCTGTTCCCGACGCCGCGCTGCGAAGTGGGGATCGCGTTGCGCGGCCTCGCGAGCGCCTGCATCGACGTCTCCGACGGCCTCGGCGGCGACCTGGAAAAACTCTGCGAGGCGAGCGGTTGCGGCGCGGAGATCGATGCGACATCGCTGCCCGTCTCGGATGCGCTCTCCAACGCGGTGGGCCGCGAGATCGCGCGCGAATACACGCTCACCGGGGGCGAGGACTACGAGCTGCTGTTCACCGTCCCGCTTGCGAGACTCGGCGCGATGACGCAGGCGATCGCCCAGGGGCTCGGCCCGGTGACGCGCATCGGCAGTCTGGTATCGGGAAAAGGCGTCAGGGTTTTCTCGCGAGCCGGTGTGATGCAGTTCTCGGGTGCCGGATTCGATCATTTCGCGCGCTGACCCGAGAACCCCTGCCGTGATCCCTTGAAGCGGGTCACACCCCCTCGAAGCGCTCGGCCGTATTCTGCCGGCACCTTTACATGCGAGTGCGATCGCGCGGAGGACCCGCGCCGACGCATCGCTCACGTCGAGAAAAATGCCGCTGCAAGCCACAACGACCGGAACTGGCACCGAAGCGCAGGCGCAGAAGATCCTGGAGAACCGCGTTCCGGACCGCATCGGTAAATATGTAATCATCAACGAGGTAGGGCGGGGTTCCACCGGTACGGTCTATCTATCGCACGATCCGTATTACGGCCGCGACGTCGCGATCAAGGTCTACAACATGGACCCGGATCAGACGGACGAACGCGCCAAGATCGCCCGCAAGATGTTCCTGTCGGAAGCGCACATGGTCGGCATGCTGCAGCATCCGCACATCCTGCCCATCTACGACGCGGGTGAAGAGAACGGGCGCTGCTACATCGTCACCGAACACGTGCACGGAGCGCGGACGCTCTCCGCCTACTGCCGGCCGGACAACCTGCTGCGCATCGACGACGTCGTCGAGATCATGTTCAAGTGCGCCAAGGCGCTGCACTACGCGCATACGCGCGGCGTGATCCACCGCGACATCAAACCCTCGAACATCATGCTCACGCAGGATTCGGACGTGCGCATCATCGACTTCGGCATCGCGCTGGTCGCCGATTCCGAGATCTCGCGCATCGAGGGCATCGCGGGGTCGCCCTCGTACATGTCGCCCGAGCAGGTGCAGAGCCTCGAGCTCACGCATCACTCGGATCTCTATTCGCTCGGCGCCGTGATGTACGAGCTGCTGACCGGCGTGCGGCCGTTCCGCGCCGGCAACCTGGTCAAGCTCCTGCACCAGATCGTCTACGCCACGCCGCCGCCGATCCTCACGCATCGCAAGGACGTGCCCGAAGAGCTCGAGCAGATCGTGGTCACGGCGATGATGAAGTCGCCCGACAAGCGCCAGAATTCGGGCGCGGACTTCGCCGCGGAACTGACCCGCGTCCACCAGCGCCTGCGCGAGCAGAACGCGCGCATCGACCAGCAGGAGCAGTTCGACGTGCTGCGCCGGCTGCGCTTCTTCCACGAGTTCTCCCATGCCGAGATCTGGGAGGTGCTGCGCGCCAGCACGATGACCGACTACCCGGCCGGCGAGGAGATCGTGAAGGAAGGCGAGATGGACGACCGCTTCTACATTCTCGTCAACGGCAAGTGCCTCGTGGAGCGCCACGGCAGGACGCTGGGCTCGATCGAGAAGGGCGACTGCTTCGGCGAGACGAGTTACGTGCGCGGCGCGCCCCGCCCCGCCCCCATCCCGGCCGCGACGCCCGGGGCCGTG
>JAEZCN010000160.1 GCA_023433515.1 Pseudomonadota bacterium | reverse complement strand
AGGAAGTCGTCCTTCTCAACGTGTCGTACGATCCGACGCGCGAGCTTTACGACGACATCAATCCTGCGTTCGCCGCGGAATGGGAAAAAACGCACGGGCAGCGCGTGCGCATCAGCCAGTCGCACGGCGGCTCGGGGCGCCAGGCGCGCGCTGTCATCGACGGGCTGCCGGCGGACGTCGTGACGCTTGCGCTGGCCTACGACATCGACGCGATCGCGGAACGTGGCAGGATGCTGCCGCGCAACTGGGAAGAGCGGTTGCCATACAACAGCGCGCCGTATGTATCGACCATCGTTTTTCTCGTGCGCGCCGGGAATCCCAAGAACATCCGCGACTGGGGCGACCTGACTCGCGAAGACGTGCAGGTGGTCACGCCGAATCCGAAGACTTCCGGCGGCGCGCGCTGGAACTACCTCGCCGCGTGGGCGTGGGCCGAGGCGCAACCCGGCGGCTCGGAAGAAACGGCGCGCGAGTTCGTGCGCAAGCTGTATCGCAACGTGCCGGTGCTCGACACGGGCGCGCGCGGTTCGTTGACGACGTTCGCTCAGCGCGAGATCGGCGACGTCGCGATCTCATGGGAGAACGAGGCCCACCTCGCGCTGCGCGAAATCGGCCGCGACAAGCTGGAGATCGTGGTGCCCTCGGTCAGCGTACTCGCCGAGCCCTCGGTGGCGGTGGTCGATCGCGTGGTGCTGCGGCGGGGAACGCGCGCGGTCGCGCAGGCTTATCTCGAGTTCCTCTACACGCCCCAGGGACAGGAGATCGCGGCCCGGAATTTCTATCGCCCGCGCGACCAGGCCGTCGCGGCGAAATTCGCCGATCAGTTCGCCGAACTGAAGCTGGTCGACATCGATCACTTCGGCGGCTGGAAGGTCGTGCACCAGACGCACTTCGCGACCGGCGGAATCTTCGATCAGATCACCGCCGACGGCATTGCGGCGAAGCGGAACGGGTCCTGACGCCGGATCGCGGGTGTAGTCAGCCGGCGGCCCTTTCGCGTTCGTCCGAGCGCTCGTCGCCACCGGTGCCGGGAGCCATGCATGCGGTGCAGTATCCGCAGTTCGCGGCCGCGCCGTCGATTCTGGAAAGGTTTGAGATCGGTTATGACTCGCGTGACCCAGAACTTTTGGCCGCGATCCGCGACCAAGACGTGGTCGACTGAAACCCGCGCGTAACGAGAACGAGGAGGCACCGCATGCGTTCGACACTGCCGACCGGGCTGGCGCTGATGCTGAGTTTCGTGGGCGCCGCGGCGGCAGCACCGGAGAAGATGCGCGCGGTGGAGATCCGCCAGAGCGGGGCGCTCACCGTGGAAACCCGGCCCGTTCCCCGTCCCGGTCCCGGCGAAGTGCTCGTCAAGGTGCGCGCCGCCGGGGTCAATCCGGCCGACTGGAAAATCTCGCGGCGCCGAGCGGGACTGGTCGCGGGCACGGACGTTTCCGGAACCATCGACACGCTGGGCGAAGGCGTCGCAGGCTGGAAGGTCGGGGATCCGGTGCTGGGATTCGCGCGCAACAGCGGTAGTTATGCCGAGTACGCCATCGTGCCGGTGAATTCCCTGGGCCGGAAGCCGAAGTCCCTTTCATTCGAGGAGGCCGCGGGCATTCCGATCGCGGCCGAAACCGCTTATCGCGCGCTGCACGAGACCGCCCGGATCTCGCGCGGTCAGACGGTGCTCATACATGGCGCCGCGGGTGGAGTGGGTTCTGCCGCCGTGCAGATCGCCAAGGCCGCGGGCGCGCGTGTCATCGGCACGGCATCTCCCGGCAACCATGAATTCCTGCGCTCGCTCGGCGCGGACCAGGTCATCGATTATCGAAGTCAGCGTTTCGAGGACGTCGTGAAGGGCGTGGACGTCGTGCTGAACACCGCGAATGCGGAAACCAACATGCGCTCGATCCCGGTGGTGAAGCCGGGCGGCGTACTGGTTTCCATCGTCGGTCCGCCCAATGCCATCGCATGCGCGGCCGCGACCATCCGCTGTGGCCGGCCCGACCGCGAAACCGGTGCGACTGTCGCGGACATCCTCGCGCGCGTCGCGGACCTCGTGGACGCCGGCAAGCTCAAGGTCCCGGTCCAGGAAGTGTTTTCGATGGAGGATGCCGGCAAGGCCTGGGACATCTCGCGCTCGGGTCACGCGCGCGGCAAGCTCATCGTGAGAGTGCGCGCGCCCTGAAGCGCGGAGGAGACGAGTATCCGATACCCTATGCGTCATGGAGACGCAGTCGGCGCCGGATCCGCATCACTGCCAGAGGCCGCGCTTCGATACCGGTAACCCGCTCGCCGAACGGGGAATCCGACGCGCGTTGTGGCTGACCATCGTCATGATGGTCGTCGAGATCGCGGGCGGCTGGTGGTACAACTCGATGGCCGTGCTGGCCGATGGCTGGCACATGAGCTCGCATGCGCTCGCGCTCGGGCTCTCCGCATTCGCGTATTCGTTCGCGCGCAACCAGGCCGGCCATCGGCGGTATGCGTTCGGGACCTGGAAGGTCGAGATCCTCGCCGGCTACACGAGCGCGATCTTCCTGCTCGGCATCGCGGCTCTGATGGTTTTCCAGTCCGTCGAGCGGCTGATCCGGCCGCAGACGATCCACTACACCGAGGCCATGGCGATCGCGGCGGTCGGGCTCGCGGTCAATCTCATTTGCGCGTATTGGCTCAAGGACAGTCATGGTCACTCGCATGACCATGGTGATGAGCATGCGCACGAACACGATCACGGCGACAAGGCACACGTCGACCTCAACGTGAGGTCGGCATACGTACACGTGCTCGCCGATGCGGCGACGTCGGTGCTGGCGCTGATCGCGCTCGCGGGCGGACTCTATTTCGGCGTGGTGTGGCTGGATCCCCTGATGGGACTGGTGGGCGCGGCGCTGGTGTCGGTGTGGGCCTGGGGCCTCGTGCGCGACGCGAGCCGCATCCTGCTCGACGCCGAAATGGATGCGCCCGTCGTGGCCGAAATCCGCGACGCGATCGAGAACGGGCCGATCCCGGCGCGCATCACCGACCTGCACGTGTGGCGCGTGGGCCGCGCGCAATACGCCGTGGTCGCGACCGTGACCACTCCATCGACCGTGACCGGCGAATACTTCCGCCGCGCGCTGGCCGTGCACGACGAACTCGTGCACGTGACCGTCGAAGTCGACCGTTGAACAAGATGGTGCCAGGCACCGTCTTCAGCGGAAGTAGGGGATCTTCACGCCCGAGAATTCGCGGTCGACCGCCTCCTGCGACTCGGCGCTCTCCGCAGCCTGTACCTGTCGCGCGGTCAAATGAGGCGCGAACATCTGCAGGAAGTCGTACATGTATCCGCGCAGCAGCACGCCGCGGCGGAATCCCGCCCAGGTCGTATGCACCGGGAAGAGGTGTGAGGCATCGCGCACCTTGAGATCGGCATCCTCGGCGCCGTCGATCGCGACGTTCGCGATGATCCCGACACCGAGGCCCTCGCGCACGTATTTCTTGATGACGTCCGAGTCCCAGGCCGTCAGCGCCACGGTGGGCGTGAGACCCTCGTCGGCGAACAACTCCATCAGCGACGAGGGGCCGCTGAAGCTGAATGAATAGGTGATCAGCGAATATCGCGCCAGGTCCGCGAACGTCGGCTTGTTCACGTCCGCGAGTGGATGTCCCTCCGGCACGATGATCGTCCGGTGCCAGCGGAAGCAGGGCATACGCACGAGTCCCGCGAACACGGGGCTCGAGCCGGTCGCGATCGCGAAGTCGATGCGATCGGTCGCCGCGAGATCCGCGATCTGCTCCGAATTGCCCTGGTGCAGATGCAGCCGCACCTTCGGATATTTCTCGCGGAACTGCTTGAGCACGGGCGGCAGCACGTAGCGCGCCTGCGTGTGCGTGGTCGCGATCGACAGTAAGCCGGCGTCGTCCTTGCGCAGGTCCGCCGCGAGGGCCTTGATGCTGCGCGCCTGGCGTACGATCTGCGAGGCGCGGTCGATGACCCGGGCGCCCGCATCGGTGGGCCGGATCAGCGCGCGGCCCTTGCGTTCGAAGAGCTGGAAACCCAGCTCGTCCTCGAGTTGCTTCAACTGTTTGCTGACGCCGGGCTGCGCGGCGTGCAGCGTGCGCGCGGCCTGCGTGATGTTGAGATCGTTTTCAGCCACGGCCACGAGGTATCGCAGCTGTATGAGCTTCATGGGGCGGAGCGAGTCCCTGTCTGGTGGGCCATCGAAGACGGCGAGGGCGAAATCGTCGAGGGGGGCGATTCATTCCCCTCACCGTCTCCGCGGCCCGGATCGAGAGAGTACGCGGCGTCCTGCCGCGCACCCACTAACTAATCGTCATGCGTCCATGCCGGATGGGCATCAACGCGCGTAGATATCATCGAAGATGCCGCCGTCGCCGAAGTGAACCTTCTGCGCCTTGGCCCAGCCGCCGAAATCCTTGATGGTCACGAGCTCCAGCTTCGGGAACAGCTCCTGGTGCTTCGCGGCCACCTGCGGGTCGCGCGGGCGGTAGTAGTTGCGCGCCGCGATTTCCTGGCCTTCCGGCGTGTACAGGTACTTGAGGTACTCCTCGGCCACCGTGCGGGTGCCGCGGCGCAGGACCACCTTGTCGACCACCGCCACCGAAGGCTCGGCGAGGATGCTGATCGACGGGATCACGATCTCGAACTTGCCGACGCCGAGCTCCTGGGTCGCGAGCCAGGCTTCGTTCTCCCACGAGATGAACACGTCGCCGATGTTGCGCTGGGCGAAGGTCGTGAGCGAGCCGCGCGCCCCGGTGTCGAGCACCGGCACGTTCTTGAACAGCTTGCGCACGTAGTCTTTCGCCGTGGCCTCGCTGCCGCCCGGCTGCTTGAGCGCCCAGGCCCAGCCCGCGAGGTAGTTCCAGCGCGCGCCGCCCGAGGTCTTCGGATTCGGCGTGACCACGCTGACACCCGGCTTCACGAGGTCGCCCCAGTCCTTGATGTTCTTCGGGTTGCCCTTGCGGACGAGAAAAACAATAGTGGATGTGTAGGGCGCCGAGTTGTTCGGAAGGCGCTCTTCCCAGTTGACGGGCAGCAACTTGCCGTTCGTCGCGATCGCGTCGATGTCGCCCGCGAGCGCCAGCGTCACGACGTCGGCCGCGAGGCCGTCGATCACCGAGCGCGCCTGGCGGCCCGAGCCGCCGTGCGACTGCCGGACGGTCACCGTGTCGCCGGTCTTCTTCTTCCAGTACTCGGCGAAAGCCTTGTTGAAGTCGACGTACAGCTCGCGGGTCGGGTCGTACGACACGTTGAGCAGCGTGACTTCGGCGGCCTGCGCGGAGGTAGCCGCGCCGCCGATGAATACCGCGCTTGCGATGGCAAGCAGCAGCCGGCGATTCCAGTTCGATCGATTCATGTCCTTGGTCTCCAATGCTCAGAAGTTGATGGCGAAGCGCGAGAGCAACGCCTGTTCGTCGGCGCGGTCGCCGGTCGCGGCGCCGCCCTCGAACTCGGTCAGTTCGTAGTTGATCGACAGCTTCACGGTGTTCCACGGATACCAGTTGAGGCCGACACCATAGGCGGTCGCCTTGCTGACCGCCGTCAGCGGATTCGCAAAGGAAGCCGCGCCGCCCGTGAAGGCGTCGTTGTCGACGTCGAGCACGTGGTAGCGCGCGACCAGTTCGAACGCACCGCTGCCATCCTTGCCGGGACGGTAGGTGCTCTTCGGCTTGAAGCCGCGGAACGCCTGGTCTTCACCCGTCAGGAACCACGCGAACTGCGCCTGCCACGCGGTGTTGGTCAACGAGTCCGAGCGGACTGTGCCGCCGACGTTGCGCGACACGTCCTGTTCCACCTGGGTCCATTCACCGAGCAGGCTGAACTGGTTGTACGAGTAGTAGAGCTGCGGAGCCAGGCGCACGCGCTCGCCGTCGGCGTACGTCGCGTTGTTGGGGGTGGTGCCCGTCGCGGTGTTCGCCCGGTAGGCGAAGATGCTCTGCTGGCCGGGCGAGCGGTATCCCGGTAGATAGGTGCGGGTGGCCGCGCCGTCCACGTCCTGCCAGGTCGCGCCGACGCCGAAGCCGAGGCCTCGCAGGGCGAAGCTGTCGGAGTCCCGGAACGGCTGGAGGAACACGCGCGCGGCGAAATCGCCGGCGGTGTCGGATTCGACGTCCGGGCTCGGCAGGCTGTCGCTGCTGCCGCCGTCCGTGACGCCGTTGAAGTAGCCCACCTGGTAAGCGATCGCTCCCCCTTTCAGGTCGCCCGAAAGCTGGATGCCAAGATCGCGGTTCGGCACGAGGTGGGTCGGCAGTCCGCGCTCGATGAAGCGCAGGTCGGCGCCGCTTTGCAGGCGTTCGAGACCCACGGGCGCCTTGAACTTGCCGACCGTCACGGCCGCGGCGGGATTGAAGCGCGCGGCGACGTAGGCGTCAATGAGGGCGCTCTTGCCACCGCCGAAATCCGGGGTGAAACGGAAGTCGTAGATGTTGCCGAATGTGCCTTCGATGGTCGGGCGCACGCGGCGCAGGATGAACGTGTCCGCGGTCTCCGGCACCGAATCGCCGCCGTAGGCGCGATAGTCGGCATGCAGCGTGCCGCGGATGCGCACGGAGTTGGCGCCGTCAGCCGAGCTGATCCGGAACTGCGTGGCGTTGGCGGTGACCTTCGGCGTGCTGCTTGCGGCAGACTTCGCGGCTTCTTCGGTGAGCTCGAGCTTGCGCTCGAGGATCGCCAGGCGCTGCTTCTGATCTTCGATTTCGCGCCGCAGGTCGTTATCGGCGCTCGAGGCGTCCGGCGCCTGCGCCAGCGCGACTCCCGCAAAAGGCAGCAGCGCCGCAATGGAGGCTTGCGCTGCCGCACGTCTGATTTTCACTCTCGTTCTCCTGGTTTCGTGTGTGCCACAAGGCCAGGGAAGCGTAGAAAGGCGGGGGTAACGGGGTCAGTCGTGTCGCGGTGACGAGGCGGTTACGGCCCGGAATTTGTGGTTATACCGATATAAGATTAAGAGGGTGCCAGGCCCCCTGTTCGTTCACCTGTCTCGAAGAGACGCCGCGTAATTCGCCAGCAGCCGCGCTGAGCGGCTGTTGTCGCCCATCGGTACGGCGCTGCCGCCCGCACCGAGCGCGGCGAACAGTAGTTTGAGATCGTTGACCAGCGACAGGCGCAGGCGGCGATCGTCGTTCGCGGCCTCGCGCGAAGATAGGTTCAGGGACGCCTCGACGTCCAGGTCCTCGAGGGGTACCGGGTTGCCGGCAAACGGCGACAGTCGCGCTCCGAGGCGGGCCTCGACGGTGCCGGGAATGCAGTTGCGGGTGCTCATATTAAGTGTCTCCATCGGCGAAGTTGCCATGGGCACAATCTGAGCTAGAGTGCCCGGACGAACAAATGCGCTATCTGAAGCGCCCATAAGGAAATCTGACGTGTCGTCGACCGCTTATGCCCGGCTGCCATTGAACGCACTGCGCGTATTCGAGGCGGTGGCCTCCCGCCTGTCGTTCGCCGATGCCGCCGAAGCGCTGCACGTGACGCCCGCGGCGGTCAGCCAGCAGGTCAAGTCGCTCGAGGACTATCTGCAGGTGCAGCTCTTCAAGCGCTCGGGGCGACGCATCGAGCTGACAGCGGAGGGCCAGCAGTTGCTGCCCGGCGTGCGCCGCGGACTCGACGAACTCGAGGCCTCGATGCAGCACCTCAAGCAGCACCGCTCCGAAGGTCCGCTGCAGGTCACCTTGTTGTCATCGTTCCTGCAGCGCTGGCTGCTGCCCCGCATCGGCGGCTTCAACGCGCTCGATACGGGCGTCGAATTGCGCTTCCACACCGGCCGGGATCCGGTCGACTTCTCGCGCTCCGAAATGCACGTCGCCATTCGCATGGGGCTGGGGCGCTGGTCCGGCCTGTACGTGGAAAAGCTGCTCGACGAATGGGTCATCCCGATTGCCTCGCCGGCGCTGCTCGCCAAGTACGGGCCGGTTCCCCGTGGCCAGGATCTGCAGAATTTCCCGTTGCTCGGCAGTGACGACGAACCCTGGCAGGCCTGGATAGAGAAAGGCCAGGAAGGCAGCTGGCTGGCGCGCGCGCCCATCATCGACGACTCCGCCGGCGTCATCGCGGCGGCGGAAGAGGGCATCGGCTTCGCGCTCGCCCGCTGGTCGCTGGTGCAGCGCGCCCTGGAGCAGGGACGCGTCGTGCTGGCCGGCGATGCGATGCTGCCGTTCCGTTTCTCCTACTTCTTCGTGTGTCCCGAGCCCTATCTCGTCATGCCCAAGGTGCGGCGCTTCCGCGACTGGATCTTCGACATGGCGAAATCCTTCCCCAAGCCGCATTCGCTGTTCGAGAAAAAGGTCAACCCGATCAAGGGCAAGAAGAGCGCCTGAAGTACTTAAGTTTTCCTGATACCGGATTCACGCACGCCGTTTGTTGATTCGCGCGGCGGCGCGCAGCATGCGCACATGTTCTTCACTCTTTCGGAGTAACCGACATGTGCATCGAGAAGATAGTTAGAAACGCCAGCTTCGGGCTGGCGGCCTTTGGGGTGGTGGCGGCGCTCGCGGCCACCATCGAGTATCTCCCCGTCGTCAATGCGCTGGCACGTTGAACACGTGCCCGCGCAGGGAGACCGCTTTGATGAGCGCCCAGACCTGCATGCCCGCCGCGATCCCGAGTTCCTGCGCCGCGCCCGCGGTGATGCGCGCCAACAGCGTCGCCGCGCGGCCGATGTCGAGCTCGACGAGCACGGCGCGGCCGACGTCCGGCGCGACCGATACGACGCGCGCGGACACCGCGTTGCGCACCGACAGCCCTCTCGGCGATTCGGTCGCGAGCATGACGTCGCGCGCCAGGACCTGGATCTGGATCCGCTGACCGATCACGGCCGCTTCATGTTCCACGTTGAGCAAGACATCGCCGATACGAATCTGCGCAAGGCCGCCGCCGTTGATCTTTTCGACGACGCCCGCGACCACCGCGCCGACCGCGTCCGGACCCACGATGGCGCGCAGCGCCGGGTCGCGGCTCACCGTCGCGAGGTCGCCGTGCGCGAGCGCGCGCCCCGCACCGAGCAATACGACCCGGGTCGCGAGCCTCAGGACCTCATCGAACTGATGGCTCACGTAGACGATCGGTATGGCGAAACCGTCACGCAGCCGTTCGAGCCATGGCAGAACCTCTTCGCGTCGCGCGGCATCGAGCGAAGCGAGCGGTTCGTCGAGCAGCAGCAGCCGCGGCTGGCGCAGCAGCGCGCGGCCTAACGACACGCGCTGTTTCTCGCCGCCCGACAATTCATGCGCGCGACGAGCCAGCAAAGTGTCGAGCCCCAATAGCTGGACCACGTCGTCGAAGCGGATCGGCCGCGGCGCCGTGCGCGGCAGCCGTTTCAGTCCGTATTCGAGATTGCCGCGCACGTCGAGGTGCGGGAACAGCCGCGCGTCCTGGAACACGACGCCGATCCGGCGATGACGCGCATCCACGTCGATGCCGCGTGCCGTGTCGAGCAACACCTCGTCGCCGATCTGCACGCGTCCCGCATCGGGCGACATCAACCCGGCAATCAGCGCGATGGCGGTCGACTTGCCGCAGCCCGAGCGGCCGAACAGCGCGGTGACGCCGGGCGTCGGCGCGCTGAATTCGATGTCGAGGCGGAAATCGCCGCGGCGTTTCGCCAGTTGGACGGAGAGCATCAGGCGCGCCCGAGCCGCCGGCGCAGGCGCCGCGCGATGAACTCCGAGGCGAGCAATCCCGCGAGTCCGAGCGAAAACGAGATGAGCGCGAGTCGCGCAGCGAGTGCGTCGCCGTCGGGAGTCTGCAGGGCCGTGTACAACGCGAGCGGCAGTGTGCGTGTCTCGCCCGGAATGTTGGACGCGAACGTGATCACCGCGCCGAATTCCCCGAGACCGGCGGCGAATGCGATGATGGCGCCGGCGAGGATTCCCGGAGCGATCAAGGGCAGCGTGACCGAGAAAAACCGGTCGACGGGCCCCGCGCCGAGCGTGCGCGCGGCATCTTCGAGTCCGCGATCGACCGTCTCGAGCGAAATGCGGATCGAGCGCACCACGAGCGGAAACGACATCACGGCCGTCGCGAGCGCGGCGCCCGTGCCCGTGAAGGCGAGCTGGATGCCGAAGTTCTCGTGCAGCCACCCACCGATCGGCCCGCGCACGCCGAACAGCACGAGCAGTAGATAGCCCACGACCACCGGCGGCAATACCAGCGGCAGGTGCACGAATGCGTCGAACAGCGTGCGCCCGGCGAACCGCGTGCGCGTGAGCAGCCACGCGACCAGCACCGCGAGCGGAAGATTGAAGACGACGCTGCGCGCCGCGACGGACAGGCTCAGCGTGAGGGCTTCGGTTTCCGCGGGGGACAACATCGCGCGCAGTATACCGCCCGAAACAGCGCCGCCCTCACAACCATTTCGCCTTGCGCAACCGGAAGAAGATGTACAGGTCCACGCCGATCATCGCGGCGATGGCCGCGAGGTAGCCGTACTTCCACGACAGCTCCGGCATGTGTTGGAAGTTCATGCCGTAGATGCCGGCGATCAGTGTCGGCACGCCGATCAGCGCGGCGTAGGCCGCCAGTCGTTTCATGGTCTCGTTCTCCTGCAGCGAGACCATCGAGAGGTTCACCGAGATCGCCGTGACGACCGAGTCGCGGATGGATTCGATCGCCGTGTTGAGGCGCAGCAGGTGATCGTAGATGTCGCGGAAGTAATCGCGCAGGTCCGCGCACAGCGCCGGCACGCGCGCGCCGGACAGGTTGGAGATGGCCTCGAGCAACGGACCTACCGCGTGTTTGACCGTCGTCAGGCGATTCTTGAGTTCGTAGAGCGCCTGGATATTCGCGCGTGGCGAGCTGTCCTCCACGAACAGTCGTTCCTCGACCCGGTCGAGCTCTTCCTCGAGCCGGTCGAGCAGTGGGAAATAGCGGTCCACCACCGCATCGATCAGCGCATAAAGCACGAATCCGGAGCCGATGCGCAGCAGTTCCGGCTCGCGTTCGCAGCGCGTGCGCACGTCCTGGAATCCACGCTCGGCCTGGCTGCGCACGGTCAGTATGTAGTTGCGGCCCGCGAACACGGCGACCTCCCCGGTGCGCAGCTCGTTGTCATCGCCGGGTTCCACCACGTGCAGCACCGCGAACAGCGAGTCACCGTAATCCTCGATCTTGGGACGCTGGTGACCGTGACGGGCGTCCTCGACCGCCAGGGAATGCAGGCCGAACTGCGTCTGCATCAGTGCGAGCGTGTCGGCATCCGGGTCACGCAACGCGACCCACACCAGGATGCCCGGCTGGTTCACGTAGTCGCGGATCTCCTCGGCGGCGATGTCGGCGAGCTTCCTGCCATCCTTGTATGCGACGCAGCTGATCAGCATGGTGGGCGTGTCCCTTCGTTCGAATTACCGTCTTCAGCGACGTCCTCGTGATACGGACAGTACTAGGTGCCTTCCGGATTGACCTGCGTATCCCGTCCCGCGACCGCGCGAGCGCGCTCCGGCGGCACGCCGAGACTGCGCAGCGAATATTCCAGCATGCCGCGCGCGAGTTCGCGCTCGCCCATCACGACACGGCCTACGCCGAGCATTTCGAGCTTCTCGAACTCGCTTTCCTTGTGGGTACGCACCACGATGTCGATGGTCGGATTCAGCGTGCGTGCGACCTCGACGATGCGCCGCGCCTGGAAGCCGTCCGGCGTCGCGACCACCAGCAGGCGCGCGTGCGCGATGCCCGCGGCGCGCAGGATCGCGGGCGAGGTGGCGTCGCCTTCGACGGTGGGCACGCATTGCGACTGCGCGGTCGCGAGCATGATGTGGTCGCGTTCGATCACGGAGAACGGCAGTCCCTGCTCGTGCAGCACGGGTCCGATGGCGCCGCCGACACGGCCGTAGCCGACGACGATCGCGTGGTCGCGCAGCGCGTGCGCGCTCGCCACCGGGGTGCGATGCCGTTCCGCGCCGCGCCTTTCGAGCAACGCGCGCAGACGGGGATATGAATTGAAGAACCGCATCATCGGGGCGATCCCCGCGAAGGTGACCGGGTTGAGTGCGATCGACAGCAGCGCGCCCGCGAGGATCAGATCGCGGCCTTCGGGCGGCAACAAGCCCAGCATCAGGCCGAGACCCGCGAGGATGAACGAGAACTCGCCGATCTGCGCCAGGCTCGCCGAAACCGTCAGCGCGGTGCGCAACGGATGGCGGAACGCGATCACGATCAGGAATGCGGCGAGCGACTTGCCCACCATGATCACGGCCAGCACCGCGAGCACCGCCAGAGGTTCGCGGATCATGATGCCCGGATCGAACAACATTCCTACCGACACGAAGAACAGCACCGCGAACGCGTCCTTGAGCGGCAGCGAATCGTTGCCGGCCTGGTGCGATAGCTCCGACTCCGAAAGGATGACGCCCGCGAAGAACGCGCCCAGCGCGAACGACACACCGAACGCAGCCGACGAGCCGTACGCGATGCCGAGCGCGATGGCGAGCACACACAGCGTGAACAGTTCGCGAGACCCGGTGTGCGTGACGCGCATGAGCAACCAGGGCAAGACGCGCGTGCCGACCACGAGCGCCAGCACCACGAACACCGTGACCTTGAACAGCGTGAGCACGAGCGTGAGCCAGGTGGAGGAGGCGGTCACCGGAACGCGAATGACCGAGGTGTCGCCGCCCAGCGCCGGGGCCAGCGCCGGCAGCAGGACCAGCGCGAGCACCATCGCGAGGTCTTCGACGATCAGCCAGCCCACCGCGATCTTGCCTTCCGAGGATTGCAGCGCATTGCGCTCCTCGAGCGCGCGCAGCAGCACGACCGTGCTGGCCACCGAGAGCGACAGTCCGAAGACGAGTCCCTGTCCGAACGTCCATCCCCAGAGATGTCCGATCCCCACGCCGATGACGGTGGCGGTCACGATCTGGGCGACGGCGCCGGGCAGGGCTATCGATCTGACCGCCCTGAGATCCTTGATCGAGAAATGCAGGCCGACGCCGAACATCAGCAGGATCACGCCGATCTCCGCGAGTTGGCTCGCGATGCGCGGATCGGCCACGAATCCTGGCGTGAAAGGTCCGACGGCGATGCCGGCGACCAGGTAGCCGACGATGGGCGACACCTTGAGCGCGCTCGCCAGCAATCCGAACAGCAATGCGAGCACGAACGCGATGGCCAGCATCGCGATCAGCGGCGTGTCGTGTAACCCCTCGAGCATGGGCCGCAGAGTACCGAAAACCAAGGCGTTGCTGCACGGCGATTGGGACGTGGGACGGATCTCGCGAAATTCGGAAAATGCAAGTGGCGACATGCACCTGCGTCGTCCGACTAGCTAAGGTCCGTGCCACCGGGACCGGGAGTGGGCGATGGCACGCCGCACACGACTACCGGGTCCCGCACCGTTGACCGGGTCGGCGCATTCCTGAGCGATGACGTCTCCCCGATGTCGCGAGGCCTGGCGACGCCGGGCGCATTCCCGCCGTCGCCGGCACCGCTTGCCGAAGCCCGACTTTTCCGCATGCCAGCCTCCGCGACGTCCGCGAAGTAGATAGGCCCGCGCGCTGCGGCGCAGCGTCCCGCATGTCCCGGAAAGTCTGTCCCCGATTCGCCGCGCATGTCCCACGCAGGCAATCCTGTCTGGCCTTGACGACGATTTCCCGAGCCGACCGCACGCTGCCATCGAATGCACGCTGACAACGTTGTCCGGTGGAAAACCGAGAGTGATTTGGCGCTTTTCGCGTGCCTAACATGCTCGCGTCCCGCGTCTCGCCGCGCGGGCAAAGGATGGGGAACTTCACATGGATTCAGGTGAACTCTCGCGGCGATTCCCGTCGCTCGCGCGCGCTTTCCGGATGCACCCGGATTCCTGGGCAGGTCCTCTCGAGGTCTCTTCGCTTTCGCGGTTTCCTTGACACAGGGAGTATTTATGAGAATCGGCGCAGTCAGATTGTTTGCCAGCGTCCTTGCGTGCCTGCCCATGGCGGCGTTCTCGCACGGACTGATCCAGGATCCCCCCGCGCGCAACTGGTTCTGCGGCGCCATCACCAAGCCGGACCAGGTGGCCAACGGGACGGCGCAGTATCCGGTGTGCGGCAACGCGTTCAGCGCGCCGGGTATTCCATTCGAAGCCGGCTACAGTTTCATGAGCGTGCTCACGCACACGACGGGCCGCGATGGCGTGGGGCCGCGCGCCAACGTGTGCGGCTTCAATTCCGAAACCTGGAATGGCGCCGCGACCGTGTGGGACCAGCCCATCGACTGGCCCACGGTGCCGATGACTTCCGGGCAACGCACGTTCACGTGGAACATCTCCTGGGGTCCGCACTTCGACGACACGCAGGAGTTCAAGTACTGGATCACGAAGCCCGGCTTCGTGTGGCAGACCGGACGCGCGCTGTCGTTCAGCGACTTCGAGGACACGCCGTTCTGTTCGCTCGACTACAACGATGCAAATCCAAATGCGAATCCGGACGTGATTCCCAACAAGGCGAACCAGTCCTTCGTCACGCGTTGCACGGTGCCGTCGCGCAGCGGGCGCCACGTGATCTACGGCGAGTGGGGCCGGAATCACTACACGTACGAGCGCTTCCATGGCTGCGTCGATGCGCAGTTCTCGGGAGACCCCCAGCCGACGGTCACGGCGAACATCGTGCTGACGCCGAACGTCACCACGTTCTCCGGCCCGGGTTCGATCGCGCTCAACGGCGGCACGTCGGTGGGCAGCAATCTCTCGTATTCCTGGAGCGTGGACTCGGAGAATCCGTCGCTGTACTCGATCACCAATCCGACGAACGCGCAGGCGACGCTGAACCTCGGCTCGCCGCAGGCCTCGGGCAACGTGACCGTCAGGCTGCTCGTGACCAGCGGCAATGCCTCGGACACCGAGACGCGCACGATCCTGCACCAGCCGGCCGTGTCGAACCCGTGGTTCGACCTGGGCGCGCTCACGATCGATCCACGCACGCTGGTCGTCGGCGATCGCGTGAACGTGCGCACGGTGTCGAGCACGGGGCAGGATGCGTTCTGGCCGCCGACGCCGATCACGATCACGTCCGCGAACACCGGCGCGACGCAGTGGCCGGTGACGCTGGCCAATGCGGTCAACGGCCTGAACGGCGCGGTGCGCATCGGCGTGCTGAACTCGCAGAACCAGGTCGTGCCGCAGGCGAGCGCAACGGCCAATCGCGTGTATGCGCAGACCTCGGCGAACCTCGCGAGCGCGTTCCTGCAGATCGTGCCGGGCGCGGTTCCGTCGGCGCCGACGAATCCCGGCGCGACGCCCGGCAATGCGCAGGTCAGCCTGGGGTGGACCGCGGTTTCCGGCGCGACCGGTTACAACGTCAAGCGTTCGACCACCAACGGCGGTCCGTACACAAACGTCGCCACGAACGTGTCGGGGACCAGCTACGTCAACTCCGGTCTCACCAATGGCACGACTTACTACTACGTCGTGACCGCGGTGAACGCGAACGGTGAAAGTGGCGTGTCGGCGCAGGTGAGCGCGACGCCCTCGGCGACGGGCGGCGATGGCGTGACCGTCACGAGCGCCGTGACCAGCGCCAGTCCCTGGTACAACGAGCTGCAGGTGCGGCTCGCCAACACCGCGTCCATCACGGCGCTCACGGTGACGGTGGTCGTGCAACGTACGACCGGTGTGAGCCACAGCGGGCAGTACAACACCGTCGGCGGGCAGATCACGCAGAGCAACGCCAGCACGTCGTCGGCGGTGACGTACACCTGGACGCTGGCGCCTGGCCAGACGCTGAACGCATCGACGATGCGCGCGTTCGCGGCGCAGCTCGGCGGCACCGGAACCGCGCACCCGACTTCCGGCGACACGTGGACGGTGGCCTACACCACGGGCGGCGTCGCGCGGACGCAGACCGGAACGTTCTGAGAAGTGGGGCGGAGTTTTACCGGATTTCGGTGCCTGGCACCGATCCGGTAAAACTCCGCAATAATGCAGCCTCATGGCAGGTCTCCTGCGTTGAGACTTCCGAGGAGGGTGCATGCCGTATTCGAAGGCCCGGGTGCTGGGTTTGCTGGTCGCGCTGTTCGCGAGCGTGTCGTCGTTCGCGGCGGAAGAGGCCGTCAGGATCCCCGCGCCGGCAGGGGACGACCGCCGCGCCGCCGGCCCCATGCAGACCGCCGTGCTCGCGGGTGGCTGCTTCTGGGGCGTGCAGGGTGTGTACCAGCACCTCAAGGGCGTGAAAAGCGTGTGGTCGGGGTATTCCGGCGGCAGCAAGGAGACCGCCACTTACGAAGCCACCACTCGCGGAAACACGGGCCATGCGGAGGCCGTGCGGATCGTGTTCGATCCGGCCCAGGTCACGTACGGGCAGATCCTGCAGGTGTTCTTCTCGGTGGTGCACGATCCGACCCAGCTCGATCGCCAGGGGCCCGACAAGGGACCGCAATACCGTTCGGCGATTTTCTACGCGAACGAGGCGCAGCGGAAAATCGCGACCGAATACGTGAAGCAGCTCGACGCCGCGCGGGTTTTCCCGAAACGCATCGTCACGAAGATCGATCCGCTGAAGGCCTTCTACGAAGCCGAGGACTATCACCAGGACTACATGCTGGAAAATCCGCGGCAGCCATACATCGCGATCAACGACCTGCCCAAGTTGCGCAACTTCGAACGCATGTTCCCGGCGCTGTACACGGCCACGCCCGTCACGGTTCGCGGAGAGAAGGCGGCGCCCGCCATGGCGATGCGCGCCACCGAAACCGCCGCGCCTGCGGGAGGTGCGATGATGATGTCGGCGCAAGGCGCCGAGGGAGCCGCGAAGACCGAGGGTCCGATGCCGCCGCTCACCGGCGCGACGGGCTGGCTCAACGGCGCGCCGCTGACTACCGAAGGACTGCGCGGCAAGGTGGTGCTGGTCGACTTCTGGGCCTACTCGTGCATCAACTGCCTGCGCACGATGCCCTACGTGAACGCCTGGTATCGCCACTACAAGGACTCGGGACTCGTGGTCCTGGGCGTGCACTCGCCGGAGTTCGCGTTCGAGAAGGACACCGGCAACGTGCTGGCCGCCGTGAAGAAGTTCGACATCCGTCATCCGGTCGCGCTCGACAACGAATTGAAGATCTGGAAGGCGTTCAACAATCGTTTCTGGCCGGCTCACTACTTCGTCGACGCGCAGGGACAGATCCGCGGCCATCATTTCGGCGAAGGGAAATACGCGCGTTCGGAGCGCCTGATCCGTCGGCTCCTCACGGAAGCCGGCGCGAAGAACCTGCCCGACCCACTGGACGACGCGGCCGGCGAGGGAGTCGGCGCCCCCGCGGACATGGCGAACATCGCCTCGCCGGAAACCTATCTCGGCTATGGACGAGCCGAGAATTTCGTCTCGCCCGGCGGCTTCGCGCTCGACGCGAAGAAGAACTACGCGATTCCGGGCTCGCTCGGCCTGAACCAGTGGGCATACAGCGGGCCGTGGCAGGTGGCGAAGGAACACGCGCGGCTGACCGCGGCTCCGGGGCGCATCGCGTTCCGTTTCAAGGCGCGCGATCTGCATCTCGTACTGGGACCGGCGGCGGCCGGCAAGCCGGTGCGATTCCGCGTGACCATCGACGGCAAGCCGCCCGGCAAGGATGCCGGCCTGGACGTCGACGCGAACGGCAACGGCACGGTGCGCGAACACCGGCTCCATCAGCTCGTCCGGCAGAAGGGCCCCGTGGTCGAGCGCGAGTTCGTCATCGAGTTCGCCGATCCGGGCGTCGACGCCTATTCATTCACCTTCGGCTGAGGAACGGAACGTGGACGTATCGAAATTCACCCGCAGGCTGTTTCTGCTCGGCGCGTCCGCGATGGGTGTCGCGGCGCGCGCGAATTCGCCGGCGCAGGGTGCGGGCGACGTCGTGATCGAAAACTTCGACGCGGCCGGCAGGAGCCTGGGCAAGGTGACCGTGCCGCGCATCGTGCGCAGCGACGCGGAGTGGAAGAAATCGCTGCCGCCCGAGTCGTTCGTCGTGACGCGCAAGGACGGCACCGAGCGGCCGTATTCCGGCAAGTACAACGACAACCATGCCGACGGACTGTATCGCTGCATCTGTTGCGATACCGCTCTGTTCGACTCGAAGACGAAGTTCGAGTCCGGCACCGGCTGGCCGAGCTTCTGGAAGGCGATCTCCAACTCGAACGTCGACGAGACGTCGGACCGAAGCCTGATGATGGAGCGCACGGCCGTCTCGTGTCGCCGCTGCGACGCGCATCTGGGCCACGTGTTCGACGACGGACCGGATCCGACCGGGCTGCGTTACTGCATGAACTCGGTCGCGCTCGAGTTCGTGCCGCGCGGCAAGTAGTCAGGCGGGTTCAGCGCGGCAGCGCGAACGCGAGATACACGCCGCCGCCGGAGCCGCCGCGCTCCTTGCCGCCGCTCGCGAAGATCGCCACGTATTGCCGGCCGTCCACCTGGTAGGTGATCGGCGTCGCGTCGGCGGAGAAGGGCAGATCGGCTTCCCACAGCAGTCCGCCGTCGCGCTTGTCGAAGGCGCGGAACTTGCGATCGTGAATGGTCGCGCCGATGAACAGCAGGCCGCCCGAGGTCACGAGCGGGCCGCCGTAATTTTCGCTGCCCGTGCCGTGCATGCCGCTTGCCGTGAGTTCGGGGAATTCGCCGAAGGGAATGCTCCACGCGACGCGGCCGGTCGCGAGCTCGATCGCATTCAGCGTGCCCCAGGGTGTGCGTACCGCGGGGTAACCGTCGGCGTCGAGCCAGCGGCGGTAACCCGTGAAGCGGTACTCCTGGTTGTCAGGTGACGAATCGGGCGCACCGGCCGGCCGGTCCGAGCCATCCGCGAGGTATGCGCCGATCGCTTCGATGGCTTCCTGCTGCAGGTGCGGGAAGGCGGGCATGCGTCCGCCGCCCTTGCGCACGACCTCCCTGAACCGCTCGATCGTCATGCGCTCTGCGAAACGGGCGATGTCCGGGAACTGCGGCGGCGACCCATGGCCGCTGTCACCGTGGCACGCGGCGCAGTCGCGCAGGTAGAGCGACTTGCCTCCGCGCCCGCGGTCATTGCGCGCGAGGGAGCCGAGCCAGGCCATCTCGTTCGAGTTCACAAAGACCAGACCGCTCTGCGGGTCGAATGCGGGGCCGCCCCATTCGGCGCCGCCGTCGAAGCCGGGGTAGATAGTCGTGTCCTGTCCGACGGTCAGCGGCTTGAACGGCCCGTCGCTGCGCAGGGTCGCGAACTGTTCACGAACCTGGCGCGCGATCCCGGGCGTACGCGTGGTCAGTTCGCCGGCGCCGAGTCGCTGGCGCGCGAACGGCGCGTGTTGCGTCGGTCGCAGGTATGTCGGGCTCGCGACTTCGCCCGGCACATCGGAGGGCGGAGCGGGGACTTCCTCGATGGGAAAAACCGGCTTGCCGGTGTCGCGGTCGAGCACGAACAGGAAGCCCTGCTTGGTGGTCTGCACCAGCACGTCGGTGCGTTTGCCGCGTACCTTGATCGTCGCGAGCGTCGGGGCCGAGGGCAGGTCGCGATCGAGCAGGTCGTGCCTGACGAACTGGAAGTGCCAGACCAGTTTTCCCGTCGCGGCGTCGATCGCGAGCAGGCAGTTGGCGAAGAGGTTGTCGCCCAGACGGTCCGCGCCGAAGAAATCCGCGGCCGCCGAACCGGTCGGCACGTACACGATGCCGCGCTTCTCGTCGAGCGTCATGCCGGCCCAGCTGTTCGCGCCGCCGATGTGCCGCCAGGCTTCCTTGGGCCAGGTGTCGTAACCGGGTTCGCCGGGTTGCGGGATCGTGCGGAAAGTCCAGCGCAGCGCGCCGCTGCGTACGTCGTACGCGCGCACGTGACCCGGTGAGGCGGGCAGGGATTCGCCGACGCGACCGCCGACGATCATGAGATCGCGGTAGACGACGCCCGGAGTGGTTAGTCGGACCGATTGTCCGTCCGGATCGCGCCCGAGACCCTCGCGCAGGTCGATGCGCCCGTTGCGCCCGAATGATCCGACGGGTTTGCCGGTCGCGGCATCGAGCGCGTAGACGAAGTTTTCGACGGCGGAGAAGACGCGGGCCTCCTTGCCGTCGGTCCAGTGCATGAGCCCGCGATTCGCGCCGGTGCCCCTGATTCCAGGATCGAATGTCCAGAGTGGCGTGCCCGTCGCCGCGTCGAGCGCGAAGGCCTTGTGTTCCGGCGTGTAGCCGTACAACACGCGACCGACGACGATGGGCTGCGTCTGCGTGTCGCCTTTCTCGCCGGTATCGTAGCGCCAGGCGAGCTCGAGCTGCTTCACATTGCCGCGATGGATTTGCGCAAGCATGGAATGGCGGGTTTTCGCGTGGCTTCCGCCGTAGGCGGGCCAGTCGGCGTCCGGACCTGCGTGAACACCGTGGGCATAAGCCAATGCAAGGCACAGCGCTGCCGCGCGGTGCAGTCGTCGAATCATGAATCCCCCGCCAGATGCCGTGACGGAATCTACGGCATCGAGGCGGCGAGGTCACGCCGCGCGCGAACGTCGCGTGTCGGGCGTCAGCCCGATCGGCCCGGATACTTCAGGAACATCTCGGATACGGCCTTGTTGACCGCGGTCTGCGGATCCTTCATGACCTTGTCGTTGAGCCGGCCTTCGATGATGCCTTCCCAGACGAGTTGCTTCCTGGCCGCGTCGACGAGATCGATGTTCGCGGTGCCGACCTTGTAACGCACGGTTTCGACTTCGCTGCCGCCGTATCCGAAACCGCCATACATGCCACCACGGTACCCGTAGTAACCGTAGGTGGGGGCGGGCGTGCTGCGAAGGTCGACGTTCTCGCGCGCGTTCGCGTTGAAGTTGATGAGCAGATCCGCATCGCCGCTTTCCACGAAGCGATATCCGCGCGCATCCATTTCCCGGCGGATCGCTTCCTTGAAGTAGCCGGTGAGCGGCGTCGAGATCCCGCCGCGGTCCGTACCGGGGTTCGGGACGAAGGCGTACGTGCGGTAGGCGGACAGGTTCGCCGCCGGCGCGGTATTCGAGCGGACCTCGGGCTTCGATGCGCATGCGCACAGCAGCAACAGCGAGACGAAGGCGATTGAAGGCGGGGTTTTCATGGCGAAGCTCCGACGATATCCACCCGGCAGGCAGATGATTGTCGGCCGCCGTAGCGTGCGCGGAACATTGGACATTGGTCGGATCAGGCCAGACCCGGGCCCGGAAAGTTCAAGCGTAGCCGATCGCGTCCCTTATCGAGCGGATCAGGATATCCCCGCGCAGCGGCTTGCGAAGGTAGGTGCTTGCGCCATCAGCGATGCACTGGTCGCGCATGCTCGACTCGTCGTGCGCGGTGACGATCACGATGGGTAGATAGACGTTGGCCGCCGCGAGGCGCCGTTGCACCTCGCGCCCGGTGATGCCGGTCATCTGCAGATCGAGAACGACGCAATCGGGGCGACCGTCCTCCAGCCACTTGAGGAAGGCCTGGCCGGAGGCGAATGCCTCGACGTCCATTTCCGAGGCGCGCAGCAGGCGAACCAGGGCCCGCCGCACGGATTCCTCGTCGTCGACTACTGCGACGAAAGGGCGTTTCTTGTCCATGCAGGAGTGAGTAGGCGACCGCACGATGTCAGGCGACAGTGGACTTTCGTCTCACTCGGGCCGCGAAGGGTTTTCGCCGAGTTGCGCGGCGAGCCGCACGAGCTCCGCCACCGAACGGACCTGCATCTTCGTCATCACCCGCCCGCGATGGACCTTCACGGTCTTTTCGGCCGCTCCCAGCTCGGCCGCGATTTGTTTGTTCATCTTTCCCGCGACGACGAGATTGAGGACCTCGCGCTCGCGGGCCGTAAGGGCCGTTAGTCGCGATTCGACCAGCGCGCGGTTCGCGCGCGACCTGCGCATGCTGGCGTCGCGCTCGAAAGCTTCGCGGATCGCGTTCACGAGTTCCGCCAGGCGGACGGGCTTCGGCAGGAAGGTCACGGCCCCGGCGCGCATCGCGTGCACGCTCATTGGAATATTGCCGTTCGCCGTGATGAAGACGATCGGCCGGATGCAGCCACTACGGGTGAGAACCGACTGCAGCTCCAGGCCGTTGGTGCCGGGCATCGTGACGTCCGCCACCAGGCAGCCCGGCGCATCCGGATCGTGATCCGCGAGGAATGCGTCTGCCGAATCCCAGGAACGCACCGCGAAACCTTCCGCGTTCAGACCGCGGGTCAGCGCGGTGCGCACGGCGCTGTCGTCGTCCACCAGGAATACCGTCGGCACGGCCTCGCATCTGTTGATTGCAGAGTTCATGGCAAGCCTCGATCGATAGGTAGCTTCATGTGTAGTTCGGCGCCGCGGCCCGGCACGCTTTCCGCCCACAGCTTTCCGCGGTGGGATTCCGCGACCGACCGGCAGATCGCCAGGCCGAGCCCGAGGCCGTTCGCCTTCGTCGTGACGAAAGGTTGAAAGATCCTTTCCAGTTCGCCTTCCGGAATGCCGCCGCCACTGTCGCGCACGACGATTTCGACGGCGGCTTCGTTCCCGAGCAGGCGCGTCGCGACGTCTATCTGCCGGGTCGCGCCCCCCGATCCCGCGATCGCTTCGCAGGCATTCATGATGAGGTTGAGGACGACCTGCTGGATCTGGATGCGATCGCCCATCACGAGCGGCATCTCGGCGTCGAGCTCCAGGTTCACCGTGACGTTGCGCGATATGCACTCGCTGTGGGTGAGATCGAGCGAATCGCGCACGACGGCGTTGACGTTCACGGGCTTGCGCTCGGTTTCGCCCTTGCCGAGCAGCGCGCGCAATCGCTGGATGACCTGCGCGGCGCGTTCGTCATCCTGCACGATGTCGTGCAGGATCGCGCTGAGCTCGGCCGGATTCTCCGTGCCTTTCTCGAGCATGCTGAGCGCCGCCTCGGCGTTGCCGAGGATGGACGTCAGCGGCTGGTTGAGCTCGTGCGCGAACGCGCCTGACAACTGGCCGAGCACCGCGGCGCGCGCGAGGTGCGTCACCTGCTGGCGCTGGTTGCGCGCCTCGATCTCGGCCAGCTTGCGTGCGCTGACGTCGGTGCGCGTGATGATCGCGCCGCCCTCGGGGCGACGCAGTCGTTCGATCGAGACCTCTATCCAGGTGGGCTCCGCGCCGTTGGCCTCGCGATACTCGAGCTGGCAGCGCACACCGGTGCCGTCGAGGATGGTGCGCAGCGAGCGCAACTGTTCGACCGCGCCGTGTTCGCCGCGCTCCGCCGCGCGCGCACAGGTTTCGAGCAGATTGTCGCCGGCCGAGACGCGATCGAAGCGCGAGTTGTGGGTCGATTCGACCGCGCGCCGCCACGAGTCGTTGACCTCGATCACCACGCCCGCGCTGTCGATCACGGCGATCTGGTCGTGCAGCGACGCGAGCACGGCCGAATGCAGCGATTCGGCCCGCTTGCGCTCGGATTCGGACCGGTGGAAGGCCGACAGGTCGAGCACGTAGATCACGCCGCCTTCGTCGGCGGGGAAGCGGCAGTGCCCGAGAATCACCGGCACACGACGGCCATCGGACAACGCCAGCTCGTGTTCGGAGCTGTCGAGTTTGCCGAACAACTCGCTGGTATGGGTGGCGGCTGTCCCGGTCTCACGCGCCAGCTGGTCGAGCCGCAGTTTGCCGCCTTCGATGTCCGCCCAGCTCAGTCCGGTGAGCCGCATGAACGCGTCGTTCGCCTCGCTGATGCGCAGGTCGTCGCGCCAGATCGCGGTCGGGATGATGTTGTTCTCGAAGATGCTGCGGAAACGCGCGCGGCTGACCACCAGCGCGCGGCCGGCATTGCGCCACTCCTCGAGCAGCGCGGCGAACGTGACCACCGTGCAGCACACGACGACGTTGAACGACACCACGCCGAGCGCGTTCTCGAGCGGTGTGCGTCCGGTGAACGGACCGAAGCCATGAACCATGCCGTAGGTCGCCACCGCGCCGACGAGCAATGCGGCCCCGCACGCCCCGGTCACGCCGAAGCGCATCGCGGCCCAGGCGAGCAGGGGCAGCGGCGCGTACAGCAGCATCGGCGTGTGATCCGGCGTGCTCACCGGCATCGCGAACACCATCACGCATATGGCCGCGAACGGTACGCCGAGCATTGCGGCTTCCACGGTGCGCGTGAGCGAGAAGCGCAGGTCGCCGCGTTTCAGCGCGTTCACCGCGTTCACGATCAGCGGAACGAGCGTGACGACGGCGAAGGCGTTCGTCAGGGTGCGAACGACCACCAGGAGCCAGAACTCGCTGGTGACGCCGAGCAGCGCGAAGCCCGCCGCGAGCCCCATGCTCGTGACGAGCGGCGCGAGCAGGCCGCCGAACAGGATGAGCGTGAACGCCGTGCGAATGCGGCTGAAGGACAACGGCGCCTGGGAGAAAGCCTGGACGGCATACGCGCCGAGCACCGCGAGGAATACGTTCGCGAGGTACTGGATGGTCACGCGGGGAAACGGGAACGCGGGCCACTGGGCAGCGTAGTGGAACGGCACGAGCACTAATAGATAGAGCCACCAGCGTTGTCGCGGGGTGACCAGCAGCGCCGCCATGATGAGGGCGTTGGGAGCCCACAGGGCCGAGACCGGGGCCGAGGGGAAGGCCAGTAGTTCGCCCAGGTGGGCCGCGAGCACGTAGGCCATGCCCAGGCCGGCGGGAGCGGCGAGTTGACCGATGAGGTTGCGGGGCAAGCTAACCACCCTCGTTCGACGGCCGCATGCGGCGAATGCCCTCGAACTGTCGAAAGGCGCGCGGCAAACGCAGAACTTCCTGCCGGATTCCGAACATCGGAAACACTCCCTGCACCAGAACCTGCATAAAGGCCAAGCATCAGGACGAAAGCGATCTGCTGCCGGCTCCTTCGCGGATGTCAGCACACGCGCACCCGGAACCTCCCTTAAAGTTCCGAGACGGGTCAGAGCAAGCAACCGGCCGGATTATGGCGTCTTGCCTTAATACGTGCCACCGGGAGTTTTCCCGGTTGGCCAGATCGGACCAAGGTCCGATGACTTAGTTAGACCTCGATGGGATAGTCAGACGGGCGTTCGGGGCATGCCCGCCCGCCCGGGCGGCTTGCTGCGGTGCTTGTGCGGGGCCACTGCAAGTTTTTCCTAGGGTCTGCGTTTTTTGCAAAGCGGAGCGGCGTTGGCCCGGCGCAACGCGCGGAGACATGCATGAAGGGCATTCGAGACTTCGCAACCTGCGTTGCAGCCGTCCTGTCGATCCTTTCCCTGTCGGTCGCCTGCGCCACCAAACTACCCGAGTCGTCGGCGTCTGCGTTGACCAGGCAGCGCCTGATCGAAAGCCCGGCGGTCGTCGCCGGTATCGACACGTCGACCCGGAGACTGACCGTCACGACCGAGGATGGCGCGCGCGCGGACGTGATGCTGGATCCGACCGTAAAGAACATCGACAGGATCAGCGTCGGCGATCGCGTCGTGGTCAGCTACTACCAGGGGATCGCGGCGGAAGTCAGGAAGCCGGGCGATGCGGCTCGCCCGACTGGCGCCGCGTCCACCGGTACGCGGGAGCGCGCCACCGTCACCGTCGTCGCCGTCGACCGGCAGCGGGAAACCATCACGGTGCGCGGCGCCGATGGCCGCACGCGCACGCTCAACGTAGTTAGTGAGGAAGGACGGCAGTTCATCGCCGGCCTGCGCGCCGGTGACGAGGTGGACATCGCGTTCACCGAGGCCGTGGCGGTCGGAGTGCGTCCGGTCCAGTGAGCCGCAATCATCGTTCGATGCGGAAGTTGATGCCGCCGCGTTGTTCGTTGGGTGAGTCGACGGCTTCGAGCGACCAGCGTTCCGAGATCGCGTACCGCAGCGTGATCACCGTGCCGGGCTGGAACAGTCCGACTCCATAACTCACGAAGAACCCGGGCGAGAGATATTTGCCGACGGTGAACGCGCTGGTGCCCAGTTCGTCGCTCTGTTCGACGCCGACGGCGTCGATGCCGAACTTGCCCGCGATGCCGCGCGCCAGGCGGTCGCCGAGCACACCGCCGAGCGACTGCGCCGCCGCCTCCACGCGTTCACCCTCCGCTCCGCGCAGATCGCTCATCGACTTGCCCGTGAGCAGATAGGACATGGCCTCGGTGGGCGAGGTGGCAGGATCCGTGAAGACGTCGAGTTGCGGCCGGCGCGCGCTGCCGGTGACGCGCAGTTTGGCGGTGATGTCGGGCATGCGCCGCGTCGCGAGCACGTCGAGCTGCGGATTGTCGAGCGGGGAATTCGCGAACAGCATCTGCCCTCGTTCGATGGCGAGCGTGCGGCCGAAAGCCTCGTAAGTGCCATCGAGACGGATTTCGCCGGAGCCGATGCTGGTGCTGCCCGGACGTTCGACGACCCGGAGCTGTCCCGCGACGGTGGCATCGAGCCCGAAGCCGGTGAGTTTCACGTCGCGGCCGAGGACGACGCGCACGTCGGTATGCATCGCGAGCCTCTGGCGCGCCTGCCGTTCCGCACGATCGATGACGACGACGTCCGGCGAGATCTGCGCGCCCCCCTGGTTGGTCATCTTGTCGAGATCGACGCTGGCCCGTGGGATCGTGATGGAGCCTCCGAGCGCCAGGTTGTTCGGGCTTCCCGTGAGTGTGAGCTCGGGGCTCACGATCAGGTGGGCGGCCGGGAAATTGGCCGCGAGGAAGCGCTCGCCGCGTATCGCGAGGTCGAGCTCGCGGATCGAGGCGCTCCGGCCGCCGACCTCGAGCGCGCCTTCGCCGGAGCTTATTTTCGCGCGCGTGTCGATCGACCCATCGTCGGCCATTCGCGCGACGAGCTCGCCGTCCTCGAGCTGGATGCCCAGCAGGGGCACGTCGCTGCGGAAATCGCGGATCGCGAGCCGCGCCGTGACCTCGGGCTCGTCGAGCGTGCCACCGAGCGTCGCCGCGAGTTCGCCGCTGCCCGAGACGCTGGTGAGCTGCGGCAACAGCCACTCCAGTGGCGCGAGGTCGCGCAACGAGGCGGTCAGATTGCCTTCGAGCGTGGTCGCGCCCGCGAGCAGGTTCACGATGCTTGCCGTGCCGGCGACTTTGCCGTCGGGCTCGAAGTTCGCCGAGACGCGTGCGTTCGCGCTGTCACCCGCGAACGTGGCCTCGAACTCGAGCGCATCGTATTCGAGGCGTAACGACGAATCCTGCCCGGACTGCCCGATGGCGCCGGAAGTGGAAGCGAGCCTCGCGCTGCCGATGACCGACCCTTCACGCGTGCGACTCACGCTGCCTTCTCCGTCGAGGTGCCCGTCGATCGAAAGGGTGCTGGTGGGCTGCGCGAGGCGCACGAGCATCTCCAGCGGCACCGCGTGCGCAGAGTAGTTAGTATCGAAACGACCGCTTGCGTCGGCGTTGCCGGCGACGCACAGGCGGATGTCGCCGCCCGAGAGGCATGTCTGGCCAAGGTCGAACGCGTCGGCGGCGAGTTGGATGGGCACCGGCGCTTCGAGCGAGAGCGGCGGGACTTCGGCGAGGTCGAACTTCAGCGTGTCGAGCTGACCGGTCCAGCGCTGGTCGGACCAGGCGCCGTGAAGGCGCAGGCCGGCATCGAGGGGATGACCATCCAGATCGATCGTCACCTGGTGCGCGCCTTCGGTTCCGGAAACCGCGACGGAGATCGTGTCGAAACCCATGCCGGGCAGCGTCGTGCCGCGCGCCTGTGCGCTCAACTCGAGTTCCGGTGAGCGGGGCGAGCGCAAGGTCAGCTCGAGGTGCGCGGCGTCCACGGCGTTGTCGTCGAACTTCAGGTCCTGCGCGCGCGCGACCGCGTGAAATGTCGTGTCCGGCCAGCGCCCGGTCGCTTCGACGTCCAGCTGCGCACGTCCCTGCAAACGGGAGTTCCAGTCGGCAAGCGAAGCCACCACGAGCCTGGCGTCGACCCGCGCGGTTGCGCCCTGCGTGCCGGCGATGTCGAGCGAAACGGCACCCGAATGAAGACCCAGATGTCCGCCAAGTCTCATGTCGGGCTCGAGTGTGAGGAGCCCGCCCCCGGAAATGGGGCGACTGCGCAGGCGCCCGCGCAGTCGCTTCAGTTCGAACCGCGCGCGCGGCCCATCGGGCGTGCTCTCGCCTTGCGTGTCGATCTCGAAGTCGAGCGCGCCGGGCCAGGCCGGCGCGAGTCCCGACGGATCGAATCCGCGCGCCGCGGCCGCCAGGCTCCAGTTCACCGGGCTCACCAGTCCGAACTCGCCGTCGATCGTGAGCTCCCCCTGGGCTTGCGTGACCCGGCCTTCGCGCAGGTGAATCTTCCGGCGCGAACCGTCGGCTCTCCACGCGATCGAAGAGCGCAAACTACCGCGCGCGACGTCGATCGCTCCGTGCGAATCGAACCGGTCTGGATTTCCGTCGAAGAAGAAGTCTCCCGAGATCGACGTCGGTTCGTCGAACCAGCGCGCCGGTAGTTGGAGTTCGCTGCCATTCAAGTGCGCGAACACCGCGACCTCGGGGCCGTCGAGCCGGATGTGTCCCGTGCCGCGCACCTCACCCGGCGAGTCGGCGATCCCGACTCGCAGCGAGTCGATGACGATCGCGCGCGGAGACAGGCTCATGACGAGCTCCCGGACGGCCAATCGTTCGTCGTCGAGATCGATGGCGCCGCTCACGTTCGCGGTGTTCGCGACACCGTGGGCCTCGAGCCGGGCCGCCAGCGATTCGAGACCGCCGTCCGGCAAGAGCTCGTCGCGTGGATCGAAACGCGGTAGTTCGATTTCAAGGCGCCAGGGTCGTCCGCGCTCGTCGGAGATCTGGCCCGCGAGCTCGAGCGTGAAGGGCGAGTCGAGCGCGCCGCGCAGCGCGATGCCTGGCGACCCGCGTGCGCTCGCGAGCGAACCCTTCCAGCGCCGGTCTCCGGCCTGCCACTCGAAAGCTCCCGTCGCGTGCTCCAGCCACGGCGCCTGCGTTCCGATGCGCGCTTCGAGGCTGACGTTTCCCTGCGGCGCGACCACGCGCGCGTAGTCGAGCGCGATTCCCGATCGCGTCCACCGGCCTGCGAGTGCCGTGCGATCGATCACGAGGGGCGCCGCGCCGTCGCGCCGCAGTTCGGCGCGCTCGAGCGTGAACGCATCGACGACGATGTCGAGCGGCGGTTCGAGCGAGCCGGATCGGGCGGGCTCGTCCCGCGCGACACTCGTGAGAGAGACGGACACATCGCGCAGCGCGAGCGCTTTCAACCGCACCGTCTTGCGCAGCAGCTCCGGGTAAGCGAGGCGCGCACGCAGATCGCCGACGTGCAGGTCGACGCCGGCCGCGGCGTCGCGCCAACGCGCGTCCGTGACCTGCAGCCCGCGCGCGATCGAGCCCGAAACCGCGCCGGTCGACAACTTTCCATCGAGGGCGCGGACGGCGACGTCCACGGCGAATCGCGCGCCACTTGGTGTGTGGAGCAACCACACTCCGGCGAGTGCCAGGATCGCGAGCACCGCCGCGATCGAAAGGAGGACGCGGCGCAAGGCGGTCACAGGTCCGGGCCCAGCGTGAGGTGGATGCGAAAAGATTTCTCGAGATCGGTCTGCACGGGGTATGCGAAATCGAGCCGCAACACGCCGACCGGCGACTTCCATCGCAGGCCGATGCCGGCGCCGACGTTGAGCACGAAGTCGTCGCCACGAAACGCATCGCCCGCGTCGACGAACGCGGCGGCGCCCCAGTTCCTCTTGAAATAGTGCTCGAACTCCACGCTGCCTTCGATCTTGTTGTTGCCGCCGATGACGTCACCGGCCTCGTTCGTGCTGCCGATGGCCTGGTAGTCGAAGCCGCGAATCGAGCGATCGCCGCCGCAGAAGAAACGCAGGTCGGGAGGTAGTTCGTCGAAATCGTCCACTTCCATCGCGCCGAGAGAGGCGCGCAGCAACACGCGCGAGCGATCGCTGACTCCGCGCAGCCATCGGGCGCGAAAGCCGATGCCGCCGAACGTCGTGCTCGCGACGGTCGATGCGGGCGCGACGCGCGCGCCGAGGTATATGGAGTAACCCCGAGTGGGGAACGCGGGATCGTTCGAACGGCTGCGGGCCAGTCCGCCCTCGGCGTACAGCAGCGTCGAATTGCCGCGCTCGCTGCCGATCTCGAAATCGCCGGAAAGGAAATTCACGCTGAGAGTCCGCGTGAATCCGTGCCACTCGCGCGATTCGCCGGCCACGAGTTTCTGCGTGCGCGAAGTGCTCGTGTCGGTGGTTTCGTCGCGGTACGTGCCGCCGAAGTTGAAACTGTGTTTGTCGCGGCCCGGCAGCGGCACGCCGTAGGCCAGCTCGGCGGCCTGCAGGCGTTGCGCGATGTCGAGCGTGCCGCGGAACTTGTGGCCGCGCCGGTTGAGCCAGCGTCGCTCGAGACCGAGCTTGAGGCCTAGACCCGTGTCCGTGCTGGCATAGAGACTGCCGGTGTAGATGTTGCGCTTCGCGGGGGTCAGCTCGACTTCGACCGGCACGGTCGTCTCGCCCGGCGTGACGCGCGGCTGGACGATGACGCTGGAGAAGTAGTCAGCCTGGACGAGCCGCCGCTGCAGGTCGATGAGCTCCTCGCTCGAGTAGAAGTCGTCCGGCGCCCATCCAACGAAGCGCTGGAGGAATTCGGGCGGGAACTGGGATTCGGAAAACATCGCGTCGCCGAACCGATGGCGCGGGCCGCTTTCCCAGGACAGATCGATCGCGGCGCTGTGCGTCGCCGTCGTGACCTCGACGCGATGTGTCTCGAGTTCGGCGGCGAGGAAGCCGTGGTCGCCGAGCGCATTCTGGATCGCCGTCTTGCTCGCCTCGTACGATTCGTGATCTAGACGTTGCCGGACTCGTGGCACGAATTCGCGCAACGCGCGTTGAACCTGGGGCAGTCGTTCGGCTTCGCCGACGACGCGGACGTCGCTTTCCCGCACGAGCACGGGTTTTCCGAGCCTGACGTCGTAGATAGCCCGCACACCGCCATTCGTCTCGAGCCGGCCGGTCACCTCGACGTCGTAGAACCCGTGAGCTTCGAGGGAGTGACGGATCTGTCCTTCGCCGGGAACGAGCAGACGTTGCGCCTGTTCCTCGGTGACCTCGCGGCCGACGAACTGTTCGAGCGTGACGTTCGCGCGGACCGTCTGCTCGAACTCCGGTCCGAGACCGCGGATCTCCAGTTCGAATCCCGGTGCGGCGGTGGCGCCTGCGCAGAACAGGGCGAGGGACACCGCGGCGATGGTGTCTCTCGCGCGCATGGCAGCCGATGTCGCTCCGGAGGACGCCGGTCCGGGCGCGCGTCAGAACGACGCCGTCACGAAGATACGCGCACCGCCATAGCTCCACTTGAGCCGGCCATGGAAGTTGTCGTCGTCGACGTCCACGCGAGTGGTGAAGTCGTTGTATCCCAGGCCGAAGCCGACGTGCCGCAAGGGCTGCCACACGATCGAAGCGCCGACGTCGCTGAGGCGTCCTTCGTACGGGTCGTAGTTGATCCGGAAGAATTGCGCGAGGGCCTGGACGTAGAACTTGTCGTTGATCCTCCACGTGCCGCTCAGGCCGATCATTGGCAGTGGCCCGTTCGCTTCGGCCGTGCGCGATTCCGACAGGTTCACGTTGTTGCCGGTGACGTCGAGACCGAGCGAGAACTTGAGATTGTGGATGCCGATCGAGGCCCCGACCTCGTAGTTCTCGCCTCGCAGGACCGCGAACTCGTATGCGAGCTCCATCACGCTGGTCTCGAACGTCGTCCGGATATCGGTATTGATGTTGTAGATCTCGTCCTGGAACACGATGTCGCGATCGATCGCCGTGTTCTCGGTGCGCTTGGTATCGAAGTACATCACGCGGAGTTTCTGGCGCGGCGTGAAACGCCAGTACCCGTCGACGCGGAATCGATCGATGTCATCGAAGCCGAAATCGTTCTCGAGATCGACCACGGTGCCTTGCGCGCTCTCGCCGTCGACGCGCACTTCGGTATCCGTGTTCAGCAGGAAGCCGCCGAGGCTCAGCGAGAAGCGATCGTTGAGCGGGTCGCCCGCCTCGGCATTCGCGTGGTTCGAGGACAGTGCGCCCAGCGCGACCAGCAGCAACGTCAGCGAGAGTTTGTTGGGCATGTTCGCAGCTTCTGGTCTGGACGGCCTGCAATCTGTCTCGACGTCGCCGGCTTCTGTGTGTCGGTGCCGTTCGCGGTACTCGGGAAGTTAAAACGGCCGCAGCGGCCATGATTCGGAATTCGTGCAGGTACTGGCATCGCAGGGAGGGATTTTGACGATGCTTTGGATTCCGGTCAGAGGAGCGGCTGCGGCGCGATTTCCTTGTACGCCTGTGGCGTTTTTCGTGCGGTAGGACCTAGGTCCGATGGTTCGATGGTGCAGTGCGAACGATCCTGATCTGGCTAACTATTGGCGGAGGGCGCCCCCGTGACCAAACGCAGATTCATGCCTGCGATCCGGGGAATCGTCGCGCTGCTCGCATTCTCTGCGGCGGCCGCGCCGCTGACCACGGCGCCGTCCGACTCTTCCGCCGCCGACGAAACTCCCTGGCCCTACGAGATCACGAGCGGCAATACCCGCATCGCGGTTCATCAGCCACAGATCGACAGCTGGGACGGCATGACGCTGAAGGCCCGCGCCGCGGTCGCGGTGAAGGAGGGCGCTCCGGACGACAAGGACGCGCGGTCGAATTTCGGTGTGCTCGATCTCAGCGCGAACACGCTGGTCGACAAGGCCAATCGCCTCGTGACACTGGAAGACTACAAGGTGATCAAGGCGGATTTTCCGACGGCCGCAGACAAGGCCGCGGGGTGGACGAAGATCATCCGCGCCGATGCGGCGGATCGTCGGCGCACGATCGCGCTCGACCGGCTGGAAGCGAACGTCGCGATCGTGGCCGCGTCGGGCAAGGCGCCGCTCTTGCTCAGGAACGATCCGCCGGACATCATCTTCTCGACCGTGCCCGCGATGCTGATCTACATCGATGGCACGCCGCAGTTCCGGGCGATCCCGGACATGAAGTGGGAGCGGGTGGTGAATACGCGACCGCTGCTCGTGCGGCAGAACAAGGGCGCGCACTATCTACACGTGTTCGACGGATGGATGACCTCCGCGGCGCTCGACGGAAGGTGGAGTGTCGCGAACAAGCCGCCCGCCGAGCTCGAGAAGATCGCGAAGGCCGCGATCGACTCGCATTCCGCGGACATGCTCACGGGCCAGGGCGATCCGGAACAGCCCGCGCCGTCGCTCAGGACGACGAAAGCGCCGGCCATCAAGGTGGCGACTCGTCCGACCGAACTCATCGTGTTCGAAGGCGAGCCCAAGTGGGTGCCGATCGCCGGGACGCAACTGCTGGCGGCGGACAACACGACCGGTCGCGTGTTCAAGCTGCTCTCGGATCAGAAAACGTACGTGCTCGTGTCGGGGCGCTGGTTCCGCGCCACCGACGCCGCCGGGCCCTGGCAGTTCGTTCCCGCGAACACGCTCGCGAAGGACTTCAGCGCGATTCCCGACGACAGCAAGTACGAAAACGTCAAGGCGTCGGTGTCGGGAACGCTTCAGTCGCGCGAGGCGGCGATCGCGGCGGGCATTCCCGCGACCGCCGCCGTCAAGGCGAAGGAAGCGAAACTCACGCCGCCCGTCATCGACGGTGAGCCGTCGCTCGCACCCATCGAAGGCACGACGCTGCACTACGTGAAGAACACGGCGACACCCATCATCCAGGTGGACGTGGATAGCTGGTTCGCGGTCGAGAATGGCGTGTGGTTCGTCGGTAGTTCGGCGCAAGGGCCGTGGGCCGTGGCGACCACGGTGCCGGCGGCGATCTACACGATTCCCGCGACGTCGCCGCTGCACTACGTGACGTACGTGAAGACGTATTCGGCGTCGGACGATACGGTCTATGTCGGTTACACGCCGGGATATCACGGCGAATACGTAGACCCGGTGTCGAATGTGGTGGTGTACGGGACGGGTTACTACTACACGCCGTGGATCGGCACGGCGTGGTACGGACCTCCGGTCACGTACGGCTTCGGCGTCGCCACGACCTACACGCCCTGGGCCGGGTGGGGGCTCGCGTTCGGGATCGGCTGGGCATGGGGCGCGGCCACGGTGTACAGCGGTTGGGGCTGGGGCGCGTATCCATGGTGGGGTCCGTATGGCTGGGGTTACGCCTGGGGACCGCCTGTCTACTGGGGCGGCGCGGCGGTGGGTCCGCGCGGTGGTGCCGCCGTCTGGGGACCGGGTGGATGGGCGGCGTCGACCGGCAACGTGTACTCCCACTGGGGCAACACCGCGCGCGTTTCGCATGCTTCCGCCGGCTATGACGCGTGGACCGGCAATGCCTGGGCGGGCCGCGGGGGTGCTTCGTACAACTCGCGCACGGGCATGCTCTCGGCCGGGCAGCGCGGCGCGGTCGAGAACGTCTATACCGGCAACTACGCGTCGGGCGGCCGGGGCCTCGCGCGCGACACCGGCAGCGGCGTGGTCGCGGGCGGGCGCGGCGGCACCCTCGGCAATGAGTACACGGGCCGCGAAATCTCGGCGGGCTCGGGGGCTATCCACAATCCGAACACCGGCGAGACCACACGCGTCTCCGGAATCGGCGGCGACAATGGTCGCGTCGTCAACCTCGATGGCGACATCTACGCCGGGCACGACGGCAACGTGTATCGGCACAACGGCGACGACTGGGAACAGCTCAACCGAGGACAGGGACCAACGCAGAATCGCGCGGAAGACATCGCGCGCGGGCAGGTGGATAGGAGCGAGATCGATCGCGGTGCCATGGATCGCGGCCAGGTCGACCGCAGCCAGATCGATCGCCAGCAGATAGAGCAGCGCCAGCGACTCGACCGCGAGCGCCAGGCGCGCATGGACGGCGAGCGCCGCTTCGAAGGCCGCCAGCGATCGATGGGCACGATGCGCGGAATGGGCGGCCGGCGCCGCTGATTTCAAGGAGGAGCGATGCACGGACCACTGGCGCTCGAACGCGACGATGCCGTATTCATTCCCGGCGGCACGTTCACGATGGGCTCGGATTCTCACTACCCCGAAGAGGCGCCCGCGCATCCCGTGACGGTGTCGCCGTTCTGGATGGACGCGACCGCAGTCACCAACGCCGACTTCGCCGCGTTCGTCGCGGCCACCGGATACGTGACGCTCGCGGAGCGTCCGCTCGATCCGGCCATGTACCCGGGCGCCGATCCCTCGCTGCTCGAGCCGGGTGGCCTCGTGTTCCGGCGCTCGCGCGGCCCGGTCGACCTGCGCGACTTCCACAACTGGTGGGACTATCTACCCGGCGCGAGCTGGCGTCACCCGGAAGGGCCGGGCAGCTCGATCGCGGGAAGGCTCGATCATCCCGTGGTGCAGATCGCATTCGAGGACGCCGAGGCGTACGCGCGCTGGGCCGGCAAGGAGCTTCCGACCGAGGCCGAATGGGAATGCGCCGCGCGCGGCGGCCTGGATCGGGCCGAGTTCGCGTGGGGCGATGAGTTCGCGCCGGAGGGCCGTCAGATGGCCAACACCTGGCAGGGCGAGTTTCCATGGCAGAACCTCGAGCTCGACGGTTTCGCGGGCATCGCGCCGGTGCGATCGTTCCCGCCCAACGGCCATGGACTCCACGAAATGACCGGCAACGTGTGGGAGTGGACCACGGACTGGTATCGCGACCGCCACAAACAGTCGGCGAAGAAGACATGCTGCGTTCCGCAGAATCCGCGCGGACCGTCGATCGAACTCAGCTACGACCCGTGCATGCCGAAGACGCGCATTCCACGCAAGGTCATCAAGGGCGGGAGTTTCCTCTGCGCGCCGAACTACTGCCGCCGATATCGTCCGGCGGCGCGCCACGCGCAGATGATCGACACCGCGACCTGCCATCTCGGCTTCCGCTGCGTCGTCCGCCAGGTGGACTGAATGTCCACCACCATAGACGGCGGGGCACCCCCGCATGCCGGACCGTCGTCCCTGTGAGCTGATGCGGAGCCATGCAGGAAATACTCCAACTCGTCCACATCGCGCTTCCGGCCAGTCTCATCCTGATCGTGCTGGCTCTCGGATTGCGCTGCACCTGGGGCGACGTGACATTCCTTTTTCGCGAACCTCCGCTGCTGGTGCGTTCGCTGTTGTCGATGAACGTCGTATTGCCGGTCGTCGCGGTATTGGTCGCCACCACGTTCGATCTGAAACCACCGGTCAAGGTGGCGCTGTTCGTCATGGCCGTATCGCCGGTGCCGCCAGTCCTTCCGCCGAAACTCCTCAAACTCGTGACCCGCGACGACTATGTGTGGGGCCTGCTGGTGGCGAGTTCGTTGTTTGCGATCGTGCTGATTCCGCTGATACTCGCCATCGTCGGCGGCGTGCTCGGACGGGATTGGCGCGTCGATCCGGCCCTCGTCGCGAGTTCAGTGGGTGCCTCGGTGTTGCTGCCGCTCGGCGTCGGCCTCGTGATCCGGCACTTCTTTCCCGGGTTCGCCAATCGCATCACTCGCACCATCAGCGCGATCGGCGTGGTTCTGCTCCTCGCGGCGTCGATCGCGATCATCGCCACAGGCTGGCGCGCATTCGGTGAGCTGATCGGAGACGGCACCCTGCTGGCGTTCGTCGCGCTCGCGCTCAGCGGGCTGCTCGTGGGGCATCTGCTCGGTGGCCCGCGCGGCGACGATCGTACCGTTCTCGCATTGTCGAGCGCCGCGCGCCATCCCGGCGTCGCGATCGTCATAGGAGCGGCGCTGTTTCCGGATCAGAAGAAATTGATTGCCGTGGCGGTGCTGCTCGACCTCATCGTCGCGACGATCGCCACGATCCCCTACACGCGCTGGCGCAGGAAGCTGCATGAGAAGCGGGCGCTCGGCGGAACCGCGCCTGGCTCATAGTGGCGCGGGGCCGCGGGCGAATCACCGGCTCCGGGGCTCGTCGCCGACTTCCTCGCGATCCCGTTCCTCCCGTTCTCGTAGTTCGGTCAGATCCTTCTCGAGAAAATAGTTGAGGAACGTGCGGATCACGGCGATCGCTCCCACGCGCGCGATGGCCATCCAGTCGGTGGTGATCGACGTTTCGATGATGTCCGCCGCGAGCTGGAAGGTGAGGGCCGCGACGAGCCAGCGTGCGTAACGCAACCAGGCATCGCGCTTGCGATGACCCGTGGGCGAGGAAAACATCATGCGCAGGCCGGCGACGACGGCCTCGATGGTGCCGAGCAGCACCAGCGCGAGCGCGATGCTGTCGATGAGGAGGACGGACCATTCGGTCGCCTGCATGAGGGCTTCCTTCATCGGAACACCTGCTTCCAGTCCTGCTTCATGCTCACCACGGTCACGCCGAGCTCCTCGGCGCGATCGAGCGCGTCGGCGAGCGGACTGACGCGAAAGTTCCGGTCGTAGGCGAACTCGCGGTCGGCGTCGTCGTGATGCAGGAGCAGCGCGAGACGCGGCCCGGGGCCGTTACGCGAATACAGCATCATCGCGAGATCCCCGTCCGAATTGCCGAACGCGAACAGCGGTCGGCGGCCGATGTGCAGGCCGATGTTCTCGGGTTTCGCCTCGCGGTCGTCGAAGCTGTTCAGGGAATTGCTCTTCCAGAGCAGTGCGCGACCGGGCCGTAGTTCGAAGTGCAGCTTCACGCTGGATCCGACGACGCGTTCGCGTGCAATGCCGTACGTTCCTTCCGCGAACGTCCGGACGAAGTCGATTCCGCTGCAGGTGACGATGAACGTCCGGAACTCGTGCTCGCGCAGCAGCTCGAGCAACTCGAGCTGTGGCAGATAGACGCATTCGAGGAACCGCCGTCCGAATTTCGGGTGGCGCGCGCGTTCGAACCATCGGCTCGCGGCGCGATCGAATTCCTCCTCGCTCATGCCCGCGTGCGTCGCGAAGAACACCTCCGAGATTCCGCGCTTGCCGAGACTCGCGATGCCGGCGTCGTCGTGCTCGAGGAAAGCCTTGAAAGGCTGCTGTTGATACAGGCTCGTGTCCTGGGTCGCGAGCTCCCTGATGCGGTCGAACAGGAAGAACGCCTGGACGGGGACCGGCTGCTCGCACCACAAGGTGCCGTCGTTGTCGAACACCGCGATGCGATCGGCCGGCGGTACGAAGTCGCTGGTACCCTGGGTCGTCACACGCGCGAGGAATCGCAGGATCGCCGTGCGGGCGCGTCCCTCGTTCCAGGACGGCAGCAAACGGCCGTTCATGCGCGGCTTCTCGCGGAGCGTCCGTGCGAGGCGCCATCTCGCGGGCCGCCCCCGCGGGCTTCGCGCGGAGACTTGCCGGTCCAGCGGCGGAATGCCTTGGAAAACGCGGAGACATCCTGGTATCCGAGCAGCCAGGCGATCTGGGAAATGGTCGCCTCGCCATCGGCGAAGTAGCGCTGCGCGAGATCCAGTCGCAGCTGATCCATGAGCGCGGAGAAGTTGAGACCTTCCGCCCCGAGCCGCCGCGTGAAGGTGCGCTGGCTCATGCCGAGCTGGCGCGCGATCTGCGCCGCGCGCACTTCGCCGTGTGGCAGCAGCGGCACGATGGTGTTCTCGACGGTCGATCGAAACGTCGTTCGGGCCGCTTGCCGCTTCGCAAGCGCCTCTTCGCAGTAGCGCACCAGCAGTTCGTTCAGGTACGGGTCGGCACTCACCACCGGTGACTGGCCCACGGTCCTGGAGAAGAACATGTCGTCGCCGGCGGCGCCGAACTCGAGCTCACCGCCGAAAAAGCCGCGCAGCTCCGGAGGCTGCTGTGCGCGCGAGTGCATGAAACGGACGAGGTCCGGCAGGTAGTTCCGGCCCGAGAGCCGCCACAGGATGCGCGTCGCAGCCGTGAACCAGAATTCGGCCTGGTGCCGGTCGAGGTGGCGGCTCACGCCGACGTAGCGCAGGTTGATTCCGAAATGCCGGCCGTCGATGCATCGCTGCGCGATGCCCTCATTGCCGAGGCCGCTGTACCGCGCCGTACGGCGCATCGCATCGAGCAGCGTCGCGGACGTCGCGCCCACGTAATAAAGGAGTCCCAGTTCGCGCAACTCGCACCGCTGTGCGAGATGAAACCCGAGTAGTTCGTCTTCCAGGTCGTCGGCGACGAGGTTGAGCAGCCGGATCTGGTCGCGCACCGCGAGTCGCGCGCGCCGGTCGCCTATCTGCTGGGAGGTGAGATTGGCCCGGCGCAGCAGCTCGGGCAATTGCATGCCGGCCTCGCGTGCATGCGCACAGGCGAGGCGCGCGATCACTCCACTGGCGTAGGGAATTCCATTGCGCGTGGCGGCGTCATCGTCTGACGAGTGCATGTCACTCCCCCGATGGATCGGTTGGAACTTCGACGCAGGGGCAGCGCCGTGGCTGCCGCGGAAAGGTTTTTGGCCGCGCCCGACAAGGCAGAGAGCCGGATGTCTCCGTAACCTGCGCGCCTTCATGTCAGGCACATCCAAAGTGGTCGCGTTCGTGGACGACGATCCCGGCGCGCGCAAGGCCTTCAGGCGGCTGCTGTCGGCGTGCGGATACCAGGTTCTCGTATACGACTCGGCGGAAGCGTTTCTCGCCTGTCCGGTCGCGCCGGCCGTGTATTGCCTGATCCTAGACATCCAGCTCGGCGCGGGCATGTCGGGCATCGAACTGGGCGAAATACTGGCGCGCGCCGAGCGAGCACCGATGCCCATCATCTTCATGACGGCATCGGACGATCCCGCCTTGCGCGAGCAGGCCATGGCGCTGGGTTGCGTCGCGTTTCTCCAGAAACCTTTCACGCCAGACGAACTCAACGCGGCGCTCCTGAATGCAGGTAGTTAGCTAACGGCGGGCGGGCTACAGGGAAAATGGCTTGCCCACGGGCGCGGGCGGCCAGTTCGAATCAGGATCGCCCGGAATCACCTCTCGCCCGACGGCATCCGCGAGGATCCGTCGGGCCCTTTCTCGCCACCCTGGGCTTTCATCCCCGTTTGACGCCCACGCGGAACAACGATGAACGTGACGGAGTCGGCGTTCCATACGCCCTAGGTCCATTTCGCAACGAAGCCGCTACGGCGGCAGGGCGTCATCAAGCCGGCGTGGGTCGCCGCCGGTATTTCCGCCACGGCGTGCACGCCGCCCGCGAGTGCCTCCTGGGGACGGTTGTCGACGATCGAAGCGAGCGGCTCCTTCCGCTTCCAGTCCTCGTGCAGCGGCGCCTTGGGTTTCACCTGGTCGATGGCGAACGCGAGCTGCGTGTAGATAGGCGGCTCCACCCAGAGCGTGTCATCGTTGTCGAAGGTCGCGATGCGCTCCGCGACCGGCACGAGGTCCCTGGATCCTTCCTCCGTGACGCGCTCGACGAAGGCGACGATGGCTTGCTTCGGCGCGGTGGCGTTCCAGGAAGGCAGGGGGTCGGGGTCCGCGGCGAAGACCGGCGGCGCCGCTGACATCAGCAGAAGGCATGCGCACGCGTGAAGAACGTTTCGGTAGTTAGTGTTCATGCGTCGCGGTACCTAGGGGCGGGCAGCGCCGGAAAGGCGGCGGACGCCGGTCGCGGGTCGTGATTGCTAGCTTTCCGGGCCGGCGGGTGGGTGCCGTATGGGACGAAGGGCCCATTGCCGCGCCGCGCCCAAAAGCCAAGATTTGCCCGCAACATGGACAGAACAGTCATGGAACGGGAACTGATCACGACCCAGGCATCGCGCGTTTCGCTGCTGGCGGGCCTGCAAGGCGCCCGTCCGGGGGCACCGCTGTTCATGCGCTGCGACGCCGCGCGGCCGGTCTACGCGGACCGGCGCTGGGAGTGGGCGTTCTCGAGCATCGATTCGTGTTCTCTCTGGTGCATGAAGGACGACGGCGGGGAACTGCTCGACGGTGCCCAGTCGTATTGGCTGTCGTTGCCGGGTGGTGTGCCCGTCGGGCGCAGCTTCTCGATCGCGGCATGTGACGGGCGCACCTGGCCGCTGGTGCGCACGGAGCTCAAGTACCCCATCGGCGAACGCACGGACGACAAAGACCCGGTCCTGGATGGGATCGAGGTGTGTTTCGCCCCGAAGCGACCGACCCGCCGTGGCGTGTGCTGGATCCGGACGACTCCCGGCATCGGCTGGTTCGCGTTGCTGCGCTTCGTCAATCCGCTCGAGACGTTCTTCGACAAGAGCTGGAAGCCCGGCGACCTGGTCGCGGAGTGAACGTGAGGCGCGGGCGTACCCCAATCGAGACTTTCGCCTGGATCGCAGGCGGCGCGATGCTGGTGTGCTACCTCGGACTGCGCCTGTGGACCACGGAAGCCTACGCCGCCGGAGTTGCGCAGATGCGCGCCGAGATGATCGTCGCCCAGGCGAACGTGGTCGCATTCCGGCCCGCCGATCAGTCGCTGTGGTCCCATGAACGTGTCGTCGCGTATCGAGATGCACGGAGAGCGGACGGCAGACCCGAAGCGCTGTTGCGCATTCCTTCGGTCTCCCTCGAGGTGCCGGTCTATGGATCGGTGAGCGAGATCAATCTCAATCGCGGCGCCGGACTCATCGATGGCGTGCAGCCGTTGATCCAGGGCGGCAATGCCGGCATCGCGGCGCATCGCGATGGATTCTTCCGCGCGCTGAAGGATCTCGCGGTCGATGGCGAGCTCTACGTCGATTTCCGCGGGGTGACGAAACGGTATCGCATCGTCGACCTGAGGATCGTCGCGCCCGAGGACAACAGCGTGCTCGCGCCCACGAGCGTGCCCACCGTCACGCTCGTGACGTGTTACCCGTTCTATTTCGTCGGCTCGGCGCCGCAGCGCTTCATCGTGCGCGCGGAGCTCGATGACGCCAGCCAGGGCAACAGTCCCCCCGAGGGGGAATCACTGCAGGTCAACAATTGGAGACAGCCATGAAACTTCACGCCACGTCGATCGCGGCCGTACTCGCCCTCGCGGTGGGCGGCGGCGCATTTGCACAGGAAGGATCGCTCGCCAAGGCATTCACCGCCAACAATGCCGAAGACTGCACGCAGATAGTCTGGTCGCAGGAAACGCTCGAAAGATTTCCGCGCATCGCGGTCGCCTGCCGCGATGTCGTGAAGAAGGATGGCCGGACATTCGTGAAGTTCGAAGGTGACGTCACGCGGGTGGGGCGTCGCGGCGAGGAACTGGATGTGAGGTTCCAGCGCGGCTCCGATCCGCTCACGCTGCGCCCGCCCGAGGGCATGGAGATCGAGGTCGATGGGCGCAAGACGCCCGTTGCGAGACTGCGTCCCGGCGACAAGCTGACCTTTTATGTGCCCGAGGATCGGCTCGCGGCGAACTTCTACACGGAGGATACGCCGACGGCGCAGCCGGTCGCGGTGGCCGTCATCGTTCCCGTCCGCAGCGCGCCGGTCGAACAGGTGGCGCAGACCAGTGACGACTATTCGGATCTTCCGCGCACGGCGGGTCCGGTGCCATTTCTCGGTTTGCTGGGCTCGGCACTGATCGCGCTCGGCGCCGGCCTCACGGCACGCCGCTGGATGCGTCGCAGCTAGTTAGTTGCCCCGTCCGCGTGCCGCCGTTCCCCGGAAAGCGAGGCTGGGGTTCGGCGGTGCGCGGACTCTCCCGTCGCCGCGGAAGCGATCGTGAGCCGCGACGTTCCACGAGTTTCCCTTGCCCACACGAGGACCGCGTCGCATTGCACCGCGATGGGGCGGATCGTCGCAGGTGCGCTGCAACGCGCAATGCGGCACTCTTCGGTTGATGGGCGGACCCAACAACGGCGGCAAGTCGAGCAGCTACCAGGCATTGCGGGAATCGGAGGAGTTGCATCGGGCGACACTCGGCAGCATCTCCGACGCCGTGTTCATGACGGACGACCTGGGTTTCTTCACCTACGTCTGTCCCAACGTCGACGTGATATTCGGCTATTCGCCCGACGAAGTGCGCGCGATGCTCAGCATCGATCGGCTGCTCGGCGGTCCACTGTGCGATCACGATGAACTCGTCCGACGCGGCGAGATCCGCAACGTCGAGCGCGAGGTCGTGTCCCGGACGGGCGAACCACGCGTCGTGCTGATCCACATGAAGCACGTGTCGATCCAGGGCGGCGCGATGTTGTGCACGTGCCGCGACGTGACCGAGCTCAAGCAGGCGGAGCGTGAGCTCGCGGTCACGCGCCAGCAACTCGTGCACGCGGGGCGGCTCGCACTGCTCGGCGAGCTCACGGCGATGATCGTCCACGAGGTCAAGCAGCCGCTGGCCGCGATCTTCGCCAACGTGAGCGCGGCGACCATGACCCTGGAACGCGGCGCCAGGCTCGATTACGTCGAGCTAAGGTCCATTCTCGACGACATCCTGGAAGCGAGTTCCGCCGCGACCGACATCATCGACCGGCTGCGAGCGCTCGCGAAGCAGCGTCCGCGCGAACACGTGCCGCTCGATCTGAATGACATCGCACGCGACACGGTGCGCATGCTCGCGGCCGAGGCGCGCCGCCGGGATGTCGCACTGCGCGAAGACCTGTGTGCCGGGACGCTCGCGCTGGCCGGCGATCGTGTTTCGCTGCAGCAGCTGGTCACGAACCTGATCGCGAACGCACTCGACGCGACCGAAGGCTCGGGCGGAGACAATCGCCAGGTCGTCCTCAGGACGGCGCTGGATGCCGGCGCGCCGGTGCTCGCGGTCGCCGACAACGGTCGCGGCATCGCGCCCGAGCATCTGCCGAAGTTGTTTGACGCGTTTTTCACGACGCGTGATGACGGAGTGGGACTCGGTCTCGCGATCGCCCGATCGATCGCGGAAGAACACGGAGGCCGCCTCACCGCTGTCAACAATCCGGATCGCGGTGCGACATTCCGCTTCGTAATCGCGCCTGAACGTAGGCTGAATCCGCAGGCGTCACAGAACATGTGAGCGCCAAGTTCCGCATTTGTCTCACAAATGCGGCTTGACGAAGCCATGCACGAAGGGCTCATTAACTTTCTTCGCGCCTCCGTGTATTTCTGATGGCGATTCAATCCTACAATGACCGCGCATCGGTTCGCGCCAGATCACGGGCGCGGATCACAAGGAGGCGACGTGTTTAGGGAACACGCATACCTTTCTTCTGCACTTCCTCCTGCACCTGCCCAGCAACGTTTCGTCCGGACGTTCCTGGTCTTGCTGGTCGTTTCGTTCGTCCTCGTTCTGCCGTTTCGCGACGTGCAGTGGGGGCAGGCGGATGCCTTCGTCCCGATCGTCAGCACGCTGTTGTTCCTGATCGATCTCATCACCGCGGTTCTGCTGTTTTCGCACGTCGGCATCACGCAGTCGCGCGCGCTGCTGGTGCTGGCATGCGGCTTCCTCTTCACGGCGGGCATCATCGTTCCGCATCTGCTGACCTTTCCGGGCGCGTTCTCCGAGGCGGGTTTGTTCGGGGGGCAATTGGGAACATCCGCGTGGCTCTATGGGCTCTGGCACCTCGCGGTGCCTGGCGCGACGATCGGCTACGCGCTGCTGCGCAATGGATTCAACCGGGCGCCCATCGCACCGGCCGCCGTGCGCTCGACGATCCTGCTATATGGGATCGCGACGGTGCTGCTCGTCATCGTCATGACCTGGGCCGTGTTGTTAGCCGGAGAATTGCTGCCGGATTTCCTCGTCGACGAGAATCGGCTGAATTCCGACGTAGCGCACGGCGTGGCGTTGCTGGTCGTGGCCGTGAGCGCGGTCGCGATCTTCGCCGTGGGGCGCCGTCGCGGCACCATGATCGATACGTGGCTCATGGTCGTGATTGCCGGATGGGTCGTCGAAATCATCCTGCTCGCATCCTCGGAAACCCGCTTCTCGGTTGCGTGGTATGCCGGACGGCTGATCGGACTGATCGCCTCGAGCATGATGCTGGCACTGCTGATCGCGGAGTCGACGAAGACTTATTCACGGCTCGCCATCGCCGCGGCGGGACGCGCTCGCGACCGCGAAGGCAAGCGCATGACGCTCGAAGTGCTGATCGAATCCATCGCGCACGAGTTGCACCAGCCGCTGAGCGCGGTGATCGTCAACGGCGATGCCGCATTGCGGATTCTCGAGAAGGATCCCGCGGACATCGCGGAAGTCCGTGCGGCGCTCGAGGACATCTCGAACGAGGGACATCGCGCGGGCCAGATCATCGACTCGATGCGACAGGTGCTCGCCGCCTCGCACGATCCGGCGCCGATGTCCGTTCAGGATCTCGTGAACGAATCGCTGCTGCTGTTGCACTCCGAACTCGAGGCGCACCACGTTTCGTTGCAGCTCGAAGCGGACCCGAATCTTCCCGCCGTCACGGGCGATCGCGGCCGGCTGCTGCAGGTGCTCGTGAACCTGGAGATGAACGCGCTCGAGTCGATGCAGGCGGTCACGAACCGCGCGCGCGAGTTGCGCGTGCGCTCGATGCGTAATGGTCCGTCCGGCGTCGCGATCAGCGTGGAGGATTCGGGCACGGGAATACTTCCCGAACACATGTCGCGGATCTTCGAGCCGTTCTTCAGCACGAAACCGCGCGGCGTCGGGCTCGGGCTCGCGATCTGCCGCGCGATCGTCGATGCACACGGGGGCAAGATATTCCTGGCGTCGGGGAGCGCGGGCGGATCGGCCTTCCGCGTGGTGTTGCCGTCCACCTGAAGGCAATGGGTCCGATTTCCCCTGGCGGCGCCTGTCCTGGCATGCGCTGCCGAAGCCCGACGAGGCTGCGGGGTTCGTGCCGGTGACGCGCTGGTGGCTCGTCGATCAGGGTGCGCCGGATGCGGGCGATCCCGTCGCGCGCGTAATGTGACCAGCTAACTACCGTGCGGCCGCCACGTCAGCCCACGCGTAGGTCCAGAACACACCCCAGCTGTCGAAGTCGCTGCCGATGCGCGTCGAGACGCCCTCGCTCCACACGAGCTTCAGGGACTGCCGCGCCGTGAGCGGCAGGGAAAGAGTGAGGCCGAGGCGCGTGTTCGACTGCCGGTCGAGCCGCGGGACGCCGTCGATCGTCGTGGCGCCCCCGTCGTACCAGGTCGAATCGAACGCGAGCCACAGGCGCGGACGGAACGTGTAGCTGATGTGCGCCTGCAGGTTGTGCAGCGGGTCCTGCTCGCGCCGCTGACCGCCGAAGTAGGTGCCGTTGTCGGTGAAGAGCCAGATGCCCGCGTAACCTTCGAAGACCCATTTGCCGTACGGAAACGCGAATCCGATCTCGGGCTTCACGGCCCAGCGATTCGCCCCGATGTTGATGAGCCGGCCGGAATCGTATTGTCCGGTGGGCATCGCGACGGTGATGCTCGCGCCGAGCGTCGTACCCGGTTTCTCACGCGCGAATCCGGCGGGATCGCGCGCCGGCGACCCGTACAGATTCACGGCGAAGCGCACGCGAGTGTCGCCCAGTCCCTTCCGGTCGACGTGGCCGCGCGTGGTGTCGAATACGAGGCCCGTGACGTGGGCGTTCACGTAGGGCACGGCGATCGCGATGCTGGACGAGCGGCCCAGGAAATCGAAGGTCCGCGCGTATCCGACGATCGCGGCGTCGATTTCCGCCTCGATGTCCGAAATCGGCGCGCTCGGATCGGGGAGCACTTCGCCGGTGGAACGCGCGTAGCCGGCCACGGCCAGGTTGAGCCCGGTCGGAGCCGCGGCATACGAGCGCGGTTCCAGCTCCTGTGCGACGGAATCGTGGGCGACGAGCGCGAGTGAGAGTGCCAGGCACGCGGCGTGGCAGGGCGCGGGAACTCGCATCGCGGTGAGCCTGCGACGCGCACGTAGGGGACGTATATCGCCCAATGGGCCTAGGACTGGGATGCCCGGGAGGGGCATACGGGGAAAGTCCAATGCCCACACGCGCCGCTCGGGACTAGCGTGATCGCAGGCGATCATCCGGACTTCGCGGGTGCTAGCGGTCAGTTCCTCGCTCGCCGGCCTCGGAGTCCGCTTCAAGCGGGAGTAACTACCATGTTGCGAGAACTGGCAAACAACTGGTGGGCGCTGCTGGTGCGCGGCGTCCTCGGTGTCCTGTTCGGCGTCTTTGCACTGACCTTGCCGGAACAAACGATCACGGCGCTCGTGGTCGCATGGGGCTTCTACGCTCTCGTCAGCGGCATCCTGGCGATCGTGGCCGCCGTGTCGGGCGCTCCGACCGGACCCCGGTGGATGCTGGCGCTCGAAGGCGCCGTCGGCATTGCCGCGGCGGCCGTGACATTCCTGCAACCGAGAATCACCGCGATGGTCCTGCTGTTCCTGATCGCGGCCTGGGCGCTGGTCGGTGGCGCATTACTCGTTGCCGCCGCGATCCGGCTGCGCAGGGAAATCGCCCACGAGTTCTGGCTCGGGTTGTCCGGCCTGATCTCGATGGCGTTCGGCATCATGCTGTTCGCGCAGCCGAGTGCAGGCGCGATGGCGGTGGTGTGGCTGATCGGCATGTATGCCATCGTGTTCGGCGCGCTGTGGTGCGCGTTCGCGATGCGGCTGCACGGCATCAAGAAGCGCGTGACCCAGGAGGAGCTCGAGCTGCGGGCAACGAGACTCGGGATGGCGGCGGCCGAGCACGACCACCACGATCACACGAGCGGCAAGCCGGCGTAGCAGGTCGTCAAGGAGACCGAAGCCGGCGCGTGCGACGTGCTGCACCACGGACGCCGAAGCGTCCGCGGTCGGGTGCGCGCAACTGCGCGGCCGACCGCGCGGGCCGTCAATAGGACCTATCTAGTAGTCCCTTTCCGCGCCGATTGGATTTCAATTCCACGGCAATGCGCACGGGTGGGCAAACGACGTCGACCGGGCGACTTCGAGCCGCCGCGGCAACACTGGCGCTCGCCGCGTTCGCCCTGCCAGTTCACGCGCAGGACGTCGCGGCGCATGGCGCCGACGACCCATTGGGTCGCGCGACCCCAAGGGACGCGATCGTCGCATTCTCGCGCGCCGCCGATCGCGGCGATTTCGTCGCGGCCGCGCGTTATCTGCAACCCGTTGCGGATGGAGCCGATCGCGAAGCACTGTCGCGCGACCTCAAGGTCGTGATCGACCGGTCTTTCCACGACGCGTTGTCGACCGTGAGCGACGCTGCCGACGGCGTGCTGAACGATGGCCTGCCGATCGACCGCGAACGCGTCGGGCCGCTCATCCTCGTGCGCACCGACGATCCGCGGTTCGGCCGCATCTGGCTGGTGTCTTCCGAGACGCTCGCGCAACTCTCCACGATGCGCGACGCGATCGGCGAGTCCGCGGTGGAACGTTTCATGCCGCAGGCGCTGGTGCGCGGCGAACTGGTGGGGGTCTCGTACGCGCACTGGATCGCGCTTTTCGCATCCGTGCTGTTGCCAATCCTGCTGCTGGCGCTCGCCGGCAGGATGGTCATGTCGATCGCGCGCCGCGTCTTGACCGATCCCGCGAAGCGCGAGCACCTCGCGGCGGGATACGACCGGCTGCGCTGGCCGGTCACGCTCGTCGTCGCGCTGGGCATTCACCTGATGTCGCTGCCATCGCTCGGTCTGCCGCTGACGTTCCGGATCGCCGTCGCGCGCGTCGCACTCGTGGCGCTCGTCATCGCGCTGGCCTGGTTGATCCGGCGGATCATGGAGATCCTCTTCGCGCGCGCCCGCGGCCTGGTGGTCGGCCGCGACCGCACCCGTACGCAATCGCTCATGCAGCTCGGCGAACGCGCGCTCAAGGCGCTCGTCGTGGTCGCGGCCGTCGTTGCGGTGCTGCTCGTCGTGGGTGTCGATTCGAAGACCGCGCTCGCGGCGTTCGGCGTCGTGGGCATCGCGCTCGCCCTGGGCGCGCGCAAGTCGGTCGAGAATCTGCTGGGCGGTATCTTCCTGCTCGGCGACAAGGCGATCGCGATCGGCGACCTGTGCACGATTTCCAACCGGCTCGGGTGGATTGAGGAGATCACGCTGCGCTCGGTACGGCTGCGCACGCTCGAGAACTCGATCGTGTCGGTGCCGGCCAGCGTGCTGGCCGAATCCGGCATCGAGAACCACACGGCGCGCGAGAAGATCCTCGCGCACAACACGCTGCGCCTGCGTTATGGCACCAGCGTCGAACAGTTGAATCGCATCCTCGGCGGCGTGCGCGCGCTGCTCGACCGGCATTCGCGGATCGAGTCGTCGAGCGCGCGGATCCGGCTGGTCGAATTCGGCGCCGAGGCGATCGAGCTCGAGTTGTTCGCGTACGTACTGACTACCGACGTCCCGGATTTCCTCGCGGTACGCGAAGAGCTGCTGCTCGAGATCGCGACGATCGTGGAGGCCGCCGGCAGTGCGCTCGCGCCGGTGCGTCACATCCGCGTCGAAAACGACGACCCGGTCGCGCCCGCGATCCGCAAGGAGCTGAGGCCCGCGAGCGCGAAGTCGCTCGCCGGCGCCACGCATTCATGACTCACGGAGGAAGCCGCCATGTCCACACCGCAGATTCCCGGCACCGATTCCACTCGAGGTGCGAAAGTTCCGCCCGGATCGAGCCGCCGCGAGTCCGAGAACGTGCTGACGGCGCGCACGCTGAGTTCGAAGCCGCTCGACGAAGCCGACGCCCGCGCGCTCGAGGTCGAGCAGCAAATGACGGACGACGAGCGTTTCTCGCTCATCACCAGCCTGTTGGGGGACATACCGGGCAGCGCGGTTGGCCCGCGCGATCCGCGCCTTCCCGAAGACTTGACGAACATGAGCGCGGGCTACACGCCCGGTATCCCGAGGCTCGATGTTCCCGCGATTCAAAGTTCGGACGCGAGCATGGGCATCACGAATCCCGGTTACCGGCCGGACGACGAGGGCGCGACCGCGTTTCCTTCCTTGATCGCGCTCGGGTCCAGCTTCAATCCGAAGCTGGTGAGAGAGGGTGGCGAAGCGATCGGACGCGAGGCGCGCATTCGCGGCTTCAACGTGCAACTCGCCGGCGGCTGCAACCTGGCGCGCGATCCGCGCAATGGCCGCAACTTCGAATATTTCTCCGAAGATCCGTACGTGAGCGCGGTGCTCGCCGCGGAGCAGGTCAACGGCATCCAGAGCCAGGGCGTCGTTTCGACGCTCAAGCACTACACGCTCAACTGCAATGAGACCAACCGGCACTGGCTCGACGCGATCATCGACCCCGACGCGCATCGCGAGTCGGACCTGCTGACTTTCCAGATCGCGATCGAACGTTCGCAGCCGGGCTCGATCATGAGCGGGTACAACAAGATCAACGGCGAACCTGCCGGCGGAAACGATCCGCTGCTGAACGGAGTGCTCAAGGGCGCGTGGGGCTACAAGGGATGGGTGATGTCCGACTGGGGCGCGACGCCGGAATGGGAGTTCGCGCTGAAGGGACTGGACCAGGAGTCTGGCGTCCAGGCCGATCGGCTGCTGTGGGGCAAGGAACCCTTTACCGACGAGCTCAGGGATGCATACGCGAAGGGCAAACTACCCAAGGAGCGCCTGTCGGACATGGTGCGCCGGATCCTGCGCTCGCTGTTCGCCGTCGGCGCGGACAAGTGGGGGCCGGCTCCGAAAGTCGACAGGGACCGGCACATTGCGATCGCGCTCGAAGGCGCGCGCCAGGGCATCGTGCTGCTCAAGAACGAAGCGGCCCTGCCGCTCGAGACCGACAAGCCGCTCAAGATCGCGGTGATCGGCGGATTCGCGCAGCAGGGAGTGATCAGCGGGACGGGCTCTGGCGCGGTTGCGCCGGTCGGCGGATTCGCCGGTGTCATCAAGATCGGTGGCGCGGGCGTGATGGGAAAACATCGCAATCTCTTCCTGTTCCCGCCATCTCCGCTCGACGAACTGAAGAAGGCATTCCCGAAGGCGCAGTTCGACTTCGATCCCGGCTATACGCCGGCGGAAGCGGCGCTCACCGCGAAACGCTCGGACGTCGTGATTGCATTCGGCATCCGCGTAGAAGGTGAAGGATTCGACAGCGTCGACCTGTCGCTGCCGTGGGGCCAGGACGCGGTGATCGACGCGGTCGCGACGGCGAATCCGAACACCATCGTCGTGCTCGAGACCGGCAATCCCGCATCCATGCCATGGCGCGAGAAAGTGAAGGCGATCGTGCAGGCGTGGTATCCGGGACAGGCCGGTGCGACGGCCATCGCCGAGATCCTGAGCGGCCAGGTGAATCCATCGGGCCGGCTGCCGGTGACGTTCCCGCAAAGCCTCGATCAGACGCCGCGGCCCGAACTACCCGGGCTCGGCACGCCCTGGGGCACCGCCGTCACGATCGAATACAACGAAGGCTCCGAGATCGGCTATCGCTGGTTCGCACGCAAGAACCTGCAACCGATGTATGCGTTCGGTCATGGACTGAGCTACACGACGTTTTCGTATGACGACTTGAAAGTCGAGGGTGGCGAAACCGTCACCGCGAGTTTCAACGTGAAGAACACGGGTCAGCGCGCCGGCGCCGACGTGCCGCAGCTCTACCTGACGGAGGCGGCGGGAGACCGGCGCATGCGCCTGCTCGGCTTCGAGCGCGTCGAGCTCGAGCCCGGGGAGTCGCGGCGCGTGAGGATCGAAGCCGATCCGCGGCTGCTTGCGCGCTTCGACGGGAAGGGCGGTAGTTGGACCATTTCCGAGGGAACGCACCAGGTGGCCGTCGGCAAGTCCGCGACCGAGCTGGTGTTGAAGGGCGGCACCAGACTGGTTGCGCGCCGTTTCGGCGCGTAGCGGAGCTCCGGCATGGACCTGTCGTCACTCATCGTCCTCGGCATCACGCTCAGCATCTTCATGCAGGTGCTGACCGTGGGCATGAGGGTGGAACCCGAGGATCTGAAATACCTGCTGAACAAGCCCGCGCGGCTCGGGCGTTCGCTGCTCGCGATGATGATCCTCGCGCCGCTCGTCGCGGTCCTGGTCTGCAAGATGTTTTCGCTGCATCCGGCCGTGATCGTCGCGCTGACCACCCTGTCGGTCGCGCCGGTCGCGGCACTCTTTTCGCAGTCGATGCTGCCGCTGGTCGCGCCCGGCCACGTTTCCTTTGCGCGCGGGCTGTTCTTCGCGAGCACCGTATTGTCGGTGTTGCTCACGCCGCTGGCGGTAGAGCTGATCCAGGCGTTGTTCGGGGAAGGCGAGGCCGTGCACATCAGCCCGCTCGCGGTGGCGAAGGTCGTCGTCGGTTCCGTGCTCGTGCCGCTGGGCATCGGTCTTGCGATCGGACGCTGGCGACCCTCGGCGCGGCGATGGATTCCGGCGATGCAGAAAGTGAGTGGGCTGGTGCTGCTGGCTTGCGCGATCGCGCTCATCGCGGGCGCGTGGCCTCTCATGGAATCGGTGCTGCGCGAGGGCACGCTGACGGCCATCGCGATCATCACGCTCGTCGGTCTCGCGGTGGGTCACTGGCTGGGCGGACCGGACGAAGACGACCGCACGGTGCTCGCGTTCGCCACGATGTCGCGTCATCCCGGTGTCGCCGTCGCGGTGGCGAGCCTCACCGATCAGCCGCTGGCGCCGGTCGCGGTTCTGCTCGCGGTGCTGGTCGGCGAACTGGTTGCCGCGCCGTACAAGAGGTGGCGCAGGAAGCGGCGCGCCACTCCGCACACGGACGCAGGCGCGGGTACGCCGACGACGGGCCTCCATGGTTGAGTGTGCATCGATGTAGGGCGCTCGGCGACGCCCCTTGGTCTCATCGTCACCACATTCGCCGCGCGGAGAATCGCCCCCAGAGCGAGGTCCTCATGAACCAGAGAAACGCCGTTGTTCCACTGATCGTCCTGGCCGCGATGATCGCCGCGGGATGCGAGACCACCACTCACCGTGTCGGCCAGAGCGCGACGGTCGACTTCGGCGTCGTTCGCAATGCCGAGCAGGTGCAGCTCGATTCGACGGCGGCGCAGGGCGCGCTGATCGGCGGGACGGTTGGTCTGATGGCCGGCAACAACCGCAACCGGATGGGCACGGCGATCGCCGGTGCCGCGGTCGGCACCGCCGCGGGCGCCGCGGCGGGCGGAGACCGCACGGGCTGGGCGTACACGGTGCAGATGCCGAGTGGCTCGACGACGCGCGTCGTCACCGACCAGCGCGAGATCAAGGTCGGAGACTGCGTCGCGATCGAACGTGTCGGTCAGCGGGCCAACATCCGGCGCGTTTCGGCGGGCCACTGCGAGCCTTCGTACGCGTCGGCCGTGCGCGCGGTCGATGGCGATCTGCGGCAGGAAGCCCTGAAATGCGACGCCGCCAAGCAGGAGCTGGCGGACGCGACGACGCAGGAAGCCGCGGATCTCGCGGTCCGCAAGATGGAACTCTTGTGTAACGACTAGGGAATTGCCGCGTCGCGTGAAACGCCGACTGCGACAAGTTTTCCCGAGGCTTGGCCGCGTAAGTTGCGGTCATGAACCTGCGAGCCATCGGCGCGGTGGACGTGCGCCGCACCGCGGACGGATACGAAATCGGACTGCTCGACTGGGGTCATGAGACCCAGTGGGTGTGCAGTTGCGCCGCGTTCCGCGCGAACGCGCGCTGGAAGGACGACCCGCGCTGCCGGCACACGGACGTCGAGGACAAGGCGCGAACCTCCTCCTTCGACTGACTTCCAGAGCTGTTCCGGGCCTGTCTACTTCCCGGGCTACTTCGCCTTCTTGGGCCCGAGCAGCAGCCAGATGATGAATCCGAGCACGGGCAGCAGGACCACCAGCACGGTCCACAGCACCTTTCGGCCGGTGGACGCGGTGCTCGAGAAGATGTTGACGATGGCCCAGATGTCCGCGATCAGGACGAGCAGGCCCCAGAAGCCATTGACCTCCAAGTTCATGCCGGGGAGCTTCCAACTATTGCGCCGACGTTGGCGATAAGCCATACGTCTCATGTGACCGACGACCCCGTTCCGACCCTACATTGGCAAGAAGATGGCAAGGCATTCGAGGCGCGCTGGCTTTCGCTCAGTGAAATGCCGCGGCCGGCGCGCGTCGTCGTCGCCGACGGGAAGATGACCGCGGACGAGGCCTACGGTCTCGCGTGCCAGGGAACGGCACTGCTGTGGCGCGGCGATTTCCAGGAGGCGCGCCAGATGCTGACCGCGATGGGGAAGCGTGCGGATCGGCGACAGAGGAGATCGCGTCGCGGTCGACGAGGTTCGGAGTCGGGTTCTCAAGTCGATCCGGCCGAAGCCTTTCATCTGTACCGGCAGGCCAGGGCGCAACGCGCGCGGACGCTCAACGCGTTGCTGGTCCCGCTCGAGCCCGACTTCTCCATTCCGCTGCGGCGCGCGCCGGATATACGACGGGCCTGTGTCGACGCGTTCGGTCCGGCGACGACTTCATCGGTCACACCGCTGCGCGCGTTGCTCGGCGCGATCGCGGCGCACGAGTGGCGCGCAAAAGGCATCGAGATTCCGGAGGCGGGCGGACGCATCCATCCGCACTTCGGTGTGTTCGCGCCCATCCGGCGTGAATACGTGGACCTCGTGAGCATGACGCCGCTGCCGGCCGCGTGTGGTGCTGCGAGCACCGCGTTCGACATCGGCACGGGGACGGGCGTGCTGTCCGCGGTGCTCGCGCGGCGCGGCATCGAACGCGTGGTCGCGACCGATCTCGATCCGCGCGCGCTCGCCTGTGCCCGTGAGAACGTCGAGCGCCTCGGGCTCGCCGGTCGCATCGAGGTCGTGCAGGCGGATCTGTTTCCCGAAGGGCGCGCGGTGCTCGTGGTCTGCAATCCACCGTGGATTCCCGCGCGGCCCAGTTCGTCGATGGAGAGCGGCGTCTACGATCCGGACAGCCGGATGTTGCGCGGATTCCTCGCCAAACTACCGGAGCATCTCGAGCCCGGTGGCGAAGGGTGGTTGATCATCTCGGACCTGGCGGAGCGTCTGGGACTTCGCACGCGCGAGCAGTTGCTCGCGGAGTTCGAGTCGGCCGAGTTGCAGGTCGCCGGCCGTAACGACGTGGCGCCGAGGCACCCGAGGGCCGCCGACGAGGCAGACCCTCTTCATGTCGCGCGTGCGGCGGAGATCACTTCGTTGTGGCGGCTCGTGCCGCGCTGAGGGCGCGCGGTCGTCAGAACTTCTCGTCCGGCCGCAGGTAACGCCACTTGCCGAGCGGCAATCCGCCCAGCGGAACATTGCCGCTGCGCACGCGCTTGAGCCCGGTGACGAACAGGCCCACCAGTTCGCACATGCGGCGGATCTGGCGCTTGCGGCCCTGGCGCAGCACGAAGCGGAGCTGGTGTTCGTTCTGCCAGGACACGATCGCGGGCTTGAGTTTCACGCCATCGAGCGTGAGGCCATGCCGCAGGCGCTGCATGCCGTCGGGCGTGAGCGTGCCTTCGACGCGCACGAGGTATTCCTTCTCGACGGAGGAGTCCTCGCCGATCAACTGCTTCGCGACGCGTCCGTCCTGCGTGAGCACGAGCAGCCCCGTGGAGTCGATGTCGAGCCGGCCCGCGGGCGCGAGCCCGCGCAGGTGGTCCGGCTTGAACTGGATGGGCGAGGGATCCGCGGGCCAGCGGTTCTCCGGGCGGATCAGCACGATCGCGGTTTCGTAGCCGTCTTCGGCCTGGCCCGAGACGTAGCCCACCGGCTTGTGCAGCAGGATCGTCACCTGTTCGCTCTGGTGTTCGCGCGCGGCTCTATCTACTTCGATCTTCGCGTCGGGCGACACGCGCGTGCCGAGCTGGTCGACGACCTGGCCATCCACTTTTACCCAGCCGTTCGTGATCCAGCGTTCGGCCTCGCGCCGCGAGCACAGGCCGAGCTCGCCCATGCGCTTGGAGAGGCGCGGGCGTTCAGGGGATTCCGAAGAGGGAGGAGGGCGTGTCATGAGCGGGGGACATTGTAGTCGACGCCGGTGAGGCGCCGATCCCCGGCCGTGTTCGCGAGGGCTCGGTGCCCGATGTCGGGAATCAGGATTCTCGCGCGGAGCGTTTGCGGGGCAGGTGACGCTGTGGTGGAGTGCGCCACCTGTGAACAGCCCGTCAGAAACCAATCTCGATCGCCGCATCTCGGTCGCCCCGATGATGGACTGGACGGACAATCTTTGAATCGCGCCAGCTTTCAACAGCTTGGGATTTCTTGATCGGGCTTGTCTCCTTTACGTCTCCTCACTGCAAGTCCGGTTGGGTAAGAACCGTACCACTTGTACATAAATGGGGTGGTTTCTACCCGGGATTGGCGCCCACGGCCGAACGGGCCCTGGCAGCGATTTGTTTTCATGCATCATCGCCGCGCCCTTCGAATCGTTCGGCGAATCCTTGTCGTGCTTCGCCGATCAACATCAGGACTTCACTCTCCGGGACGCTTACAACCTGAACGTTCTGGCGCTTTGCTTCTTCGACCAGAACTTCCGCGGCGTCTCCTTGGGGTACAAACAGTGTCTTGGGGAAGGTCTGCTTGTGGCTCTTGGCTTTCGTGAACAATCGGCGAATCGCTGGAGAGTCCGACCCATCGTGAGCGAGCTGAAACAGATCAGATGCGAGGATGAAACAACTCGCCGCATCCATGAGCGCGATGCAATCGAAGTCGCCATCGACTTGAGTTCGGATTGGCATGCGATTGAGTCGGAACGCGACCCACGCCTCGTTGACCTCAAACTGCTTCGGCTCGAGCATGCGTTCCTCTCCGCGACTTAATCCCAGCGCCATGCCGCGGGATTCCAGGCACCGCTTCCACCCGCCAGGATGGGATTCATGAAGGCCGCGACCGCGATCGTGAGCTCTTCGAGCGTGGGCCACGCGAGTTCGTTCTCCCGCGCCATCTGCTGGTAGGAAGTCGACCAAATTGCCGGCGGGTCTGGTAGTGCTTGCGGCACGGGGTGCGTCGCTCGATGCGTGAAAGTTTGTTCCAGCGCCTTGCGAAGTCGCGTCGCCTGCAGCGGCTGAATCCCAGCCAGCAAAGCGATATCAGGAAGATCTTTAACCCGAGTGTTCATTCGCGTGCGTGGCATCGTGTAGGCGTGCAGCTTTTCCGCGATGTGGGTTTCGATCGGGTAGAGCCGCAAGGTTGGTGGTGCGATGCCGGCGAAGTCGAGAACGTCATCCGCCGTGACAATGTCAGCCTCTCCGAAGATGGGATCACCGAAGGCCACATCCACGCCGAAGCGCTGCCCGTAGATCTTGCCGGCCAGCCGGCATTCTGCGCGGAAGCGCAGGCCTTCGTACTGCATGCCGTCGTTCTCGATCGTTGGTTGCTCGGGATCAGGACCCACTTCGAAGGTCATGAAGTCTCCGAGGTCCTGTCTACCGGCCTGCTGAAGAGTGGCAAGTACGTTTTCCGGAGAGCCTGTCACGCGCAGATCGATGTCCTTGGTCGTCCGCGCGCGTTCCAGCCGGAGCTCTAGCACAAGCCCGCCTTTCAGAAGGATAGCGTCGCCGAATACGGCCGAGACACGCGCGAGGAATCGTTCGAAGACCAGTAGTTGCCGTCGACGTGCGAAGTCGACACCGTCTTTCGACGCGGTTTTCAACCGTTGCTCAAGCGCATGCTTGAAGGCCGGCGGAGAGGAGTAGACCCGCGCCGTCATCCTTTGATGCCGCCGTACGGTTTGAGCGCCTTCGCGACTTCTTTCAGTTCGTCCTTCGTCACCAGCCCGCGCGTAAGAGCTTGCGTCGTAGCTTGGCGTAGCAGGTCAGGTGTGATTCCGGAGTGGGCGCAGTCATCAAGTGTGCGGCGCGTAGAAGTCACAGGTACGGCGCCGACCCAGGTGCGCTCCTTGGGCGACACGTCGGCGTAGTGCAGCGTGAGGCCTTTCGGCACGCGCAGTCGTCGTTGTTTCCATTCCGACGGCAGCGTGAGATGGATTTGCGCCGGCAGTGAATCTGAAAGGCCGTGCAGTGACAGTGCTGTCAGATGGGAGAGGACGGCGGCGGATTCGGCCCATAGCCACGCGGCTACCAGATCCTCGTGTTCGCCCGGTGGGAAGTGGACCAGGCGGTAGATGCCGCGGCGTATCCGCGCGATGTTGCCGGCCTTCTGATGATGCGCCAGCAGGGGGTCGGAATAGCCGGCAGCCGCCGCTTGCCGCGTCGTGAAGAGGCCTTCCTGGGAGGCGGCAACATCGTAGAGCGCTTGCCAGGCGGGTTCGGTGCGGGAATCTGCCATGCACGAAACTTAAGTTATATTTAAGTTTTGTGCAAGCCTCGCTTCCTGAGTTGGTTGACATTCTTATGGCAGGAATAGGTGGTCAATTCCTTCCGCATGAAAGCGAGCACGTTCTATGCTCCTGCCACTATCCACATCGACGAAATTGGCGCGCCATTCAGAATAAGGAAAACGCATGAAACAATTTAGGGTGGTGATTGCCGCTGCAATGTTGCTGTCACTCACGTCTTGCGAAAAGTCACAGCGCGGCGCTCAGGCCGAGACGGTGGAGTCCACAAGCACGCAGAAAATGCTCGATCTCGCCGAGAGGGGAGATCCCGATGCGCAGTTCAAGATGGGCGGCGCATATCTCCAGGGAGAGGGTGTGCCGCGGGACTTCGTGAAGGCTGCCGATTGGTTTCGAAAGGCAGCCGAGCAGGGCAATGTTCCCGCGCAAGGCATTCTCGGCGTTGCCTATCGTGACGGCGTCGGCGTACCTCAAGATCTCGCTCAGGCCGTCAGCTGGTTTCGCAAGGCCGCCGACCAGGGCAATGCCGGGGCGCAATATAACCTCGGCCTTGCTTACTCGAGCGGAAAGGGTGTCACACAGGACGAAGTAGAGGCTGTGACTTGGTTTCGCAAAGCTGCCGAAAATGGAGATGACGACGCGCAGTTCATGTTAGGCGCCAATTACTACCTTGGAACTGGCGTGCCGCAGGACTACGCAAAGGCGGCCGAATGGTTCCTCAAGGCCGCCGAACAGGGCAATGCCAGTGCACAAGCTAGGCTTGGCTTTGCTTACTCTCGCGGGGAGGGCGTACCGCAGGACTACGCAAAAGGCTTCGATTGGATGAACAAGGCCGCAGCGCAGGGGGCTGCCGACGATCAGTTTGCGCTCAGCCTTTTCTACAGCCTTGGAATGGGAGTACCGAGGGACCAAGTTCAAGCCAAAAAATGGTTACGAATGGCCGCTGAGCAGGGGCATGCAGACGCGCAAAATCATCTCGGCTCCGCGTACTTTCGCGGAGAAGGCGTACCTCAAGACTTCGTGCTCGCATACGCGTGGCTCAATCTTGCGTCGGCTCATGGCGCTAAGGATGCTCCGTCATCTCGCGATTCTGCAGCAAAAAATCTTTCACGCTCTGAACTAGCCGAAGCCCAACGACTCAGCAGCAACTGGCAAGAAGGTCAGCCAATCCAGCGGGAAAAGAAGTAATGCCAATGGATCTACGGCACGCAGACAAAGAAAGGGAAACACTGCGATAGCCATGAAACAGAAATTAAGTTCATTTCTGTCTGGCCTAGCAAGCTTTCGCAGATCTCTTGATGAAATTGCTACGCGTATCAGGCATGAGAATGATCTGGCCTTGCTAAAGGCGCAGCTCTTTAAGCCAATTCAGACGTGCATGGAGATTGCGTCAGTTCAATGTGCAATAGAAGCCGAGTTGCAGGATCCCAAGCTGGGCGAAATCTATAACTCAATCGAACTACCAAGCCCATCGGAGAGTTTGAATCCCTTTCCGTCCGCCAACGTCGCCGGGATGCTTGATGAAATCGAAAAGATCAGCCTGCGGGACGTCGGATTTGCAGCACGGCTGGCTCATGCCCGACAGGAGATCTCAATCGAGCTAAGAGAAATACGAGGAAAACTGCAAGGCGATTGCAAACTGCAAGAGGCGTTCAGGAGAGCATTTAACGCTCATGACGCGCTAGTCTCGCTCAGAACCCTTGGCTCTCTTGGAAGTCCAGAAATGCCGCCATCTCATACATTGATTGATGAGACGAACCACCTCGCAGCATTGCTCCAAGCGAGGCCAAGCTTCGTTGCATCGTCTCGGCGGGGCGATCGTCAACAAGAAGGCGCTTCAGGAAATTCTCGTGCACCAAATATTGAGGCTCCGCCCATGAACAACGATATTTGGAAGCAGGAATACACGGCAGAGGAGCGCGCTGAGGCTAGAGCAGCAGTCGCGGCTAACCTGATCGCCGCTGCCAAGGAAGCCGAACTGCTACCTGAGGGTGCTGCGCTGGTGCACGTTCGAGAGTCCTTTCGCAAGCTCGTTGACGCCGGATGCATTGTTGGCGAGCTGCCGGAACTGCTGCCGCCGCGAAGTGTGCCCCAACTCCAAGGGGAAGATTTGTGGCTGGTTCGTAAGGGGCTTGAGCATCGCGTGCTGGACGCCTACTTCAAGGCCGGTGCAATCAGCCACGACGTATGGGATGTGGTGAACGAGTTGAAGACCAATCTCTATCGCTGCCATGCGATGGCTCCCGGCTACGAGTACGAGGGGGACGGCTACCGTCAGCGTCCGATACACCTGCACGGCCCCTTCGCTGGCCTGCCATTGGATGAGCCGGGTTCGGTCTACTGCGCCAAGTCGCTTCGGTCTATAGATAACGACTGACTCGCAAATCCATCTTCCGAGGGCGGGTCGCCTTCAATTCTGCAACCGCGTACGCAGTCATTGGACGCCGACAGACGGGCTCAGCGTGAAGTATTGGCGGAATTTTGCGCGAAAGGCAGGATAGGCTTTCAGCCGCTGCTGTCACACGATGCTCCTCATGGCAGCCGAGGCATTCATTCAGTGTCGTGTGCCGCAGTCGACGAAGTCGGCGCTGCGTGCGGTGGCCGAACGACAGCAACTCACTGAGTCCGCGCTGCTCAAGCGCATGCTTGAGCTTGTTCTGCATACCGCCGGTGCCGCCGAGGCCGGCGAGGTCATCGTCGCTGATCGTCCGTCACGACGGGCGCGCCTTTACGTCCGGCTCACCGCAGGCGACCACCAGCTGCTGCAGGCGCGTTCTGCTGCTCGCTGCCTGGCACCGGCGACCTATGTCTCCAACTTGCTGCGGGCTCACCTGCGCGCCCTGACCCCATTGCCTGAGGCGGAGCTCCGCGCTCTCCGGCAGACGACCCGCGAGCTCGCCGCCATCGGTCGCAACCTCAACCAGATCGCCCTCGCTAATCATCGGGGCGGTTCAGGCGCTGGGGCTAGCCGGGAGGAATTGCGGAATCTCCTTAAAGCCTGTGTGGCGCTGCACGATCACGTTCGCTCCTACATCCGCACCAATCTCTCGAGCTGGAGTTCCGGCGATGCCACGTCGTAGCTTTAGAGTCGCTGGCCAAGTTCCGTTTCTGGACATCGTGAGCCATGGGCGTGGAGTCCCTGCGCCAGGCCATGCGCTGTTGCCGGCTCAGGTCGAACAGATTGCACGCACTGTCCGGCATACCCCGGAAGTGATGGTCAAGATTTCCGGTGGCGGTCAGAGCGCAAAAGCGGTCGCCGCGCACTTCAGATATCTCAGTCGCCAAGAGTTCGAAGTCGAAACCGATGATGGTGAGCGCCTCAAGGGAAAGGGATCTGAAAAGACGCTGATCGAAGATTGGGAGCTGGACCTCGATGCCGCGGAATCAAGATCCCCTTATCGCGGTGCGCCGGGACGCAAGCCGGCGAAGCTGGTGCATAACATCGTGCTGTCGATGCCGGCGGGCACGCCGGCCGCGGGCGTACTCGAAGCCAGCCGCACGTTCGCACGGGAACAATTCGCTCTGCAGCACCGGTACGCCCTGGTGCTGCACACTGATCAGCCCCATCCGCATGTCCATCTGGTCGTAAAGGCGATGAGCGAGCAAGGGAGGCGACTGAGCATTCGCAAAGAGACCTTGCGGGAGTGGCGGCGTCAGTTCGCAAGCCACCTCCGGGCGCAAGGCATCGCCGCGAATGCGACGGAGCGGGTAATTCGGGGCGTCTCGAAACCACAGAAGCGCGACGGCATCTACCGGGCAATGCGCGCCGGCCGATCCACCTACATGCGAGAGCGCGCGGAATCAGTCGTCGCTGGGATGCGCGCCGGCGACAGCCATATCGAGCCGGGCAAGGACCGAATTCTAGCCAGCCGCCGAAGCGTGGTTCGGGGCTGGCTTGGCGTTCGAGAAACGCTTCGCGCTGATGGCAGGGAAGGGCTTGCGAAGGAAGTCGAGCGCTTCATGGCGGGCATGCCGCCACCACAGACAGAACGTGAGTGGATCGTGCAAGCGTTGCTGGAGCACGTACGGCAGCCACACCGAAAAATGCAACTTGCTATGACTCGATGACGTTCGCTGTGAGTCGCAGTGCATCGCCGCCGTTCGCCTCCGGCAGCAGGGGTCTGTGGGCAACGGGAAGGTGCGCGTCGCGCGGCCCAAGTCACGGAATTGCGAATTTCGATCGCCGACAATCGGCGGATGTCGCTTTCGGCTCTCGTAAAGTTCGCCACGCCGGTGCGCGCTCGCATGGCCGCGGAGTTGCCGCGGCCGCGACTGCGCTTGAATGCAAAGCTCCTGGTACCCGCCAGAGCGCGAAACCTTCCGCTGATGGGGACTGCATTCGACTATCTATTTCGGTTCAGTCTCGCGCGTCGTTTTCCGTTCGCTGCTTCCCGCCAATGGGTTGCGGAAAGTGCACTGCGGCTTGTGAACGAGCTAGACAACAACGATTTGGTGATGCTGGGCCACGACTATCCCGGCGACTATCGTCCTGCCTTGCAGATCAAACGGCGCATGGCGGCGATAGTGGCAGACGCAAGGGCACGAGTAGCATCGTTCGTCGCCGGAGCGCGTCTATCCGACGCGCTCATCGTTAGCGCAATAAACCTTGCCCACTGCGACATCTATTACCGTGTCGGCCGCCTGGACGAGAGATTCGGTAAGCCCATGCGGGCACAAGTGAGCGAATTGCGCAGGTTGATTCAGATCGTCGACTGGAGGCGCATCAGCGCGAGTCGCGTTTGTCTATTGAACCCCCATTTCGGTGATGGCTCGAGATTTGTGGGAGGCGCGGACGCGGACGCATTGCTCGATGATTTGCTACTCGACGTGAAGACAACTGGCACTCTAAAGATCAGGACCGAAGATTGGCGCCAGCTCTTGGCATATGCAGCGCTGAACACGCACTTCCCGATCGGCGGCGGCAAGAGACGCCGCCGCATTCGACGCATCGGCTTCTATTTCTCCCGTCACGGATATCTCGTGAGCTGGTTACTTTCCGATGTCGTCGACTCCGAACGATTTGCCAAGTTTGCGGAGTGGTTGCGGAACTATGCGGAAGGCCTTCAGGCGCAGCGCCTCGCTCGAAAGGCACGCGCTAACAAGCGTCCTGTGCGGTGAGTTAGACTGCAGCACTTCGAGTGCTGTGAGAGACCGATTGGTGTGCGATACGAAAGATCGAGCTCTGGAGAAATGCGCGTGGTCGCTGGTCTGATCATCCAGGCCAAGAGGACAAGGGTGCCTCGTGTTTAAGTGGTTCAAGAGGAAGGGTGTTCCGCGTTCGGACGCATTCCCTCCACACCTCGAATCCTTCTTGAAGCCTATGGCGCTCGCAACAGCGATCGCCGAAATAATCGGCGCCTATGCCAAGTCCGTGCAACGCGGTGAAGTTTCATCACCGGCCTATCGACGAAAAGACGGCAGCGCCGTTGAGATATGGAGGGATACTCGCCTGGAGGCCTTGCGTCACTTGTGGGGATATGGGGCATCCGATGCGATGTTGCTCGCAGATCCTCGGCAGCAAGAGGCTCTCCTCGGCGCCTTCTTTAAAGACAGGCCGCACCTTGAGTTTCCCCACCAACCGTCTGGCGACCCCGTCCGAGACACTCTTCAGGCGCTCTTTCAAGTCTACGAGTTTCTCGGAAAGGCGGGATCAGCGGTCGCGGATAGCGCGACTGATCGTTTATCTCTGAGTCACAGAGGCAAAACCATCTTCAGTGAGTTTGAAGATCAGGCCAAATCACTGCTCGAATCATGGGCTGTCTTCATGCAGGCCATTCGCGGTTCGGGCGAACTTCCTGCGACACCGCCGACTCTTTTTGAGGTTCTGTTTCGGGATGTCACGAATAAAGCCAAGACGATCGCGCTATCGGCGCGGTTTGGGCCGGACTACCGCTCAGGCATGGCATACCTTGTGACAGTGATTCAGAAGCAGTTGAAAGATAGGGGCGAGTCACCGGACAAGATCGAAAAGAAGATGCACGAAGTGCAATCGCTCATGCAGGCCGTGTTGGCGGCAGATGACCCCGATCACCTGGGCTAGCTAGGATTTGGGCCTCAAAGACGACAGAGCTGGAGCGTCACCGACATGTCAACACTCGAACGTGCAATCGCAATCGCTGCCCAAGCACACGCCGGTCAAATAGATAAAGCTGGCCAGCCGTACATACTTCATCCGCTCAGGGTTATGTTCCGCGTCGAAGGCCCTAGCGAAAGGATCGCGGCGGTTCTCCATGATGTGGTCGAGGACTCCCCCGTAACACTCGATCAGTTGGCCGAAGAAGGCTTCTCGGAAGAGGTCATCGCTGCCGTACAGGCGCTGACGAAGCGAGCCGGTGAGACAAGATTGGAGGCGGCGAAGCGCGCTGCCGCGAACTCGATTGCGAGAGCGGTCAAGTTGGCCGACAACACTGAAAATATGGATATCTCTCGTATCGCGTCACCGACGCCCAAGGACTATCAGCGCCTGGAGGAATACAAGAGAGTGCGGGAAATTCTTCTCGGGTCGGATGCGCCGTAAGCTTTCGCTTGCACTGTCATCTCGAATGGGGATTGCGTCGAAAATGCGGCTAAACCCGGACTTCAACTCCCGCGAACGCCGGCGCAGAGTGTGGGCATAGCTGCAACTCCGCAGGTTGACGTTGTGAACAGCACATATTTTGGGTTGTTAGCCGAATTCGGTGAGGCAAACATTCCGCTTGAACGCGTGGCACCAAAGTATTTCGGTCTGAGCTGTGCCGAGGCTCGGCGCCGCGCGCCCGCGAAGCAACTTCCTTGTCGCGCATTCCGGCTGGGCGGTCAGAAATCTCCCTGGCTCGTCAGTGCCACAGATCTCGCTGAACTGATTGATGCCCGCCGGGAGAAGGCTGGTTAGCAGCCCGAGATGACTTCCGTGCCTTGGCGCGAGGCTTTCGCGCCGTCGGCGTCGCGATTTCTCGAACATTCTCGGGCTTCAGATTGGTATAGCGTTTGAGCTCGTTCCACGACTCATGCAGCGTGAACTGAGCGACTTCATGAATCTGGTAGCCACGCTCGAATAGCCGGCTCGTGGCCTCGTGCCGCAGATCATGGAAGCGCAGATCCTGAATTCCCAACAGGCGGCAGGCCCGCGTAAAGGCGGCACCAACGCTCTTGGAGTCGTAAGGAAAAATACGTTCGCCGGTCTTGGGCTGCGCCTCAACGAGCGTCCAGGCCTCGGGTGTGTACTTGAACCGGCGGTGATTCCCGTTCTTGCCTGTCGGATGCTTCGCGTCTCGCACCAGGCCTGTACGATTCGCATCATCGTTGTCACGCCATTCGAGCCGGCAGATTTCCGCCTCTCGGCGCGCCGAGGCAATCGCGAAATCCATGATCGCCTGCATTGGAATCTCAGCCCGCCGATCTCGGCTCCTGAAGTGCTCCCCCAGCCGTACGAGCTCCTCGGCGGTCGGCCGGCGATTGCGCCTCCGCGGCTTGCCAACCAACCGCAGCTCGCGGCAAGCAGCTCGGGCCTGCTGCACGATCTCCGGGTTCACAGGAAGCTCCTTGACGCCCTTGGCGGCCCGCAAAACGACGCCGATCCAGACCAGGTCGTTTAGCGCAGTCGCAGGACCCGCGCCCTCAGCGCGCCGGGATTGGACATGGCGGATCAGATCCGCGCAGGTCAGGGTGTGCGCGACGGCTTGGCCCAGCGAATGCCGCTCCAGAAACTCCAGGTGCGTCTGCTTGCTCCGCTGCCAACGCGAGATCGTCTCAAAGGTCTCGATGTACCAGCGAATCAGCTCCGCCAACGTCGGCGTGCTGAGGCGCATCCGAGCCAGTTCCCCCGGATTCTCGAGCGCGACTTCCCGATGCTTCGCCCAGCTCAGCGCCGCCGTCCGATGCGTAAACGTCCGGCTTTCCCGATGCAGCACAGTCGTGCCGCGGCGGATGCGGACAATCGCCGTGTAGCGTGTCGAACCGTTCGCCTGTTTGCGTGCTTTGATCGTCGGCATGGTGGATTCTTGAGGAGACAAGAACGCTGGAATCCATTCTTGTCTCCTATACGTCTCCTCAGCAACCAGTAAACTCCCCGAAATCCGCAGGAATCCCGCAGAAACGTCGCAAGTGGAAAACGCTACAAAACAAGGTATTTCCGTCGAGAAAAGCAGCACAACTCTCGACCGGCGCATCAGCGTCGCGCCCATGATGGATTGGACCGACCGCCACTGCCGCTATTTCCTGCGCGGCTTCCACCCGGACACTCTCTTATATACGGAGATGGTCACGACGGGCGCGGTCCTGCGCGGCGACCGGCAGCGGCTGCTGGGCTTCGATCCCGATGAGCACCCGGTGGCGCTGCAGCTCGGCGGCAGCGACCCGACGGATCTTGCAGAGTCCGCGCGCATCGGCGCGGCGATGGGCTACGACGAGATCAATCTCAATTGCGGCTGTCCGAGCGACCGCGTGCACTCAGGCGCGTTCGGCGCGTGTCTCATGCTGAAGCCCGAACTGGTGGCGAACTGCGTGGCCGCGATGCGCGACGAGGTCGACATACCAGTCACGGTCAAGCTGCGCATCGGCGTGGTCGATGCGACGGAGCTGGCGGGCGAGGGCAGTTCGCGGCGCGAGTCCGCGCGCGAGGCCGCGGCGAGATTCGGCGAGCGCGAGCGCGAGGAGTTGCACCAGTTCGTCGCCGGTGTCCTCGATGCGGGCGCGAACGCCATCATCGTGCACGCGCGCAAGGCCGTGCTCGGCGCATGGTCGCCGCGCGACAACCGCGAGATCCCGCCGCTGCGCCACGACGTCGTACGCGAGCTGCGCACGGCGTTCCCCGCTGCGACCGTTGTCGTCAACGGCGGCCTGCGCACCCCGGAGCAGGTAGTTGGCTCGATGGACTGGGCGCACGGCGCCATGCTGGGTCGCGAGGCGTATCACCGCCCGATGGTGCTCGCCGACGTCGCGGCGACGCTGCATCCCGGCTGGACCGCGCCGACCCGTCTCGAAATGCTCGAACGCATGACCGCCTACGCGCGGCGTGAGGTCGCGCGCGGCGAGCGTCTCGCCTGGATCGCGCGTCACATGCTGGGCCTGTACGCGGGTCAGCCGGGCGCGAAGGAATTCCGCCGGCTGCTATCCGAAGGTACGCGCGGCGCGGACGCCGATCCGGCGTTGCTGATGGAGGCGGGGGAAGCCTGCGAACGCCTCGCGGGCGCCGTCGCCGAATCGTCCTGACGACGCCGGCGCCCGACTAGAGCAGATCGGCGTACGGCGCCAGCGCGCCGTGAAAATGCCGCTCATGTCCGGGTAGCGCCGAGACGAGCGCGAAATCCGCGAAATCGAATCCCGGCCCGACGTCGCAGCCCACCAGCGACCAGTCTCCGACGCTGCGCGCGGCCTGCCATTCGCCGGCGCGAACGACGCCGGTCGGATGCCGGCCTGGCGCGGGTGGCCCCAATTCGTGCCGCGAGAGCACGCCGTCTTCCGGACCAAACACGAGCAGTTCGAGCGCCGCGCCCCCGTGGTAGTGCCAGATCTCGTCGGATGTCACCACGTGCCAGCGGCTCTTCTGACCCGCTTCGAGCAGATAGTCGATGCAGGTGAGCGCCGCGCGCGGCCCGCGCGGCGTCGAAACCGTATCCGTCGAGCGGAAGATCTCGCGGTACCAGCCGCCCTCCGGGTGGGCGGCGAGTCCCAGCGCCTTCACGAGCTCGGCGGCGGAGCTCATCTCAGCGGCTGGGCGACTGGACAGCGGGCACGCGCTCCCACTTGCCCGGGTACTGCGCGCCCAACCACACGCCGACGGCGAACGCCGCGACGCTCTGCTGGATGGCGGCCGGATCCACGCGCGCGAGCGTGTCGTTCGCGTTGTGGTGCACGTCGAAATAATCCGTTCCGTCGAGGTCCGGCGAGAGGATCGCCATGCCGCGCGCGGACAACACGCGCAGATCGGCGCCGCCACGCGCCTCGTTGTTGCCGCGCTCGAGCTCGAGCGGCGCGAGGGCCTTGAAGATCGCGTCGACCGCGGGCAGCTGCGCGGGATTGACTCCGCTCGACAGCCGCCAGACCGGACCGGCGCCGAAATCCGATTCGAACCCGAGCACGTGCCGATCGATCTCGGCTTCCTTCGCCGCCGCGTAGGCTAGCGAGCCGTTCGTGCCGAACTCCTCGTTCGCGAACAGCACGACGCGGATCGTGCGGCGGGGTTTGAGGCCGAGCTCGCGGATGAGACTGGCCACTCGCATCGTGATCGCGACGCCCGCGGCATTGTCGAGCGCGCCGACACCGGGATCCCAGGAATCGAGGTGGCCGCCGATGATCACGATCTCGTTCGCGAGGTCGCTTCCCGGAATTTCACCGATGACATTGGCCGAGGTGGCCGGCGGAAGATCGCGCGAGGTCGAGCGCATCCGGAGTCGCACGGGTTTGCCACTGTCGAACTGGCGTTCGAGCGAATCCGCATCCGGATTCGAAATCGCGAGCGCCGGGATTCGTGGTGCATCGGCCGCATAGCGCATGGCACCGGTGTGAGGAAAACGGTCGTCACCGGTGCTGATGGAGCGGATCACGACTCCGACGGCGCCGAGTTTGGCGGCGGCCGACGGACCGGAGGCGCGCACCCGCACGGCGCGGCCATATCCCGAGCCATCACGCGTGCGATCCATGCGGTTGTGGAAGAACACGATCCGACCTTTCACTGCGTCCGGCGACAGCGTGGCGAGCGCATCCAGGTCCTTCACCATGATCGCGTCCGCCTCGATTCCTTCGGACGGCGTGCCGATGCTGCCGCCGAGCGCGATCGTCGGCATAAGCTGCGGCCAGGGCGAAACCACCGAGAATTCGGCTTCGCCGCGCACCCAATGCGGCACGGTCGCCTCGACGGTATGCACGTTCGAGAATCCCAGCCGCTGCATTTCCCGCAGGGCCCAGGCCACCGCGGCCTTGTCGCCGGGCGAGCCCGCCGGGCGCGGGCCAACCTCGGTGGTAAGAGACTTCACCAGCTCAAAGGCCGTCGAGTCCTCCATTGCCTTCTTGCGCAGCGTGGCGGCCTGCTCGAGGTCGGCGCGCGAAAACGCCGGGGCCTTGTCGGCCGCGGCGGAATGGATGGAAAAGGTGAGGAGGCAGGTCGCGAGAAACGGGTGGATCAGTCTGCGCATGGGGCGGGTTTTGTCGGCATCCGGGGGAATGGGCTGCCATTCTAGGTCATATGCGTATAATTCCCGCGTCCATCCAACTGATCTTCAATGGCCAAAGACATCGAACTCGCCATCGTGTTTGCCGACGTGGTCGGCTCAACGCGGCTCTATGAAGAGCTCGGGGACCAGCGTGCCCGCGAGGTGATCGCCACCTGCATCGACATCATGAAGCAGGCCACCGAGGAGCATCACGGCACCGTCATCAAGACGATGGGCGACGAGGTGATGTCCACGTTTCCGATCGCGAACGACGCGCTCAACGCGGCCGCGAAGATGCAGAAGTCCATCACGGGCAACCCCGAGCTGACGGCGGAGGGACACCACGTCGCCATCCGCATCGGCTGTCACGCGGGCCCGGTCGTGGTGGAAAACCGGGACGTGTTCGGCTCCACCGTACACACCGCGAACCGCATGACGAGCCAGGCCAAGGCCGGGCAGATCATCACGACGGAAGCCATGGTGGCGCTGTTGTCGCCCGAGTGGCAGTCATCGGTGCGGCAGATCGACGTCGCGACGCTCAAGGGACAGGGCGCCGAAGTCACGCTGTTCGAAGTTCTCTGGCAGACGGACGACATCACGAGCATGTTGCCGTCGGTGTCGATGGCTCCGCACGAAGGCCGGCGCGCGATGCGCCTGCGGCTCACGTTCGACGGCGGTGAGGTCATGCTGACCGAGCAGCGCCCGAACGTCGCGATCGGCCGCGCCGACGACAACGATCTCGTGATCCGCGGCAACCTGATCTCGCGCCTGCACGCGCGCATCGAGATCAACCGCAACAAGTTCGTGCTGATCGACCAGAGCACGAACGGCACGTTCGTGCAGGCCGAGGGCGGCGAGGAGCTGTTCGTGCGCCGGGACAGCGTGCAGATCAAGGGCGAGGGCCTCATCGGCCTCGGGCGAGTGCCCGAGCGCGACTCGCCCCTGACGATCCGCTTCTACTGCGAAGAAGCCTGAGCCGCTACGGGCTCAGCCGGCGCTCGGTCTCGTCGAGCTCGGTGAACATCTCCGCCGGCGCGCGCTCGCCGAATTCCTTCAGGTACTCGCGCATGTCGCTCACTTCCTTGCGCCATGCCTCTTTCGACACCGCGAGCAGTTCGCGCATCGTGCCTTCGCTCACGTTCACGCCTTCGAGGTTGAGATCCTCCGGTCGCGGTAGATAGCCGATCGGGGATTCCGCGGCGTCGATCTGGCCGGCGCACCGCCTGATGATCCACTCCATGACGCGCAGGTTGTCGCCGTAGCCCGGCCACAGGAACCTGCCGTGGGTGTCGCGTCGGAACCAGTTCACATGGAACATGCGCGGCGGATGCGGCAGTCGTTTGCCCACCTCGAGCCAGTGCCGCCAGTAGTCGCCGAAGTTGTATCCCGCGAACGGCTTCATCGCCATCGGGTCGCGGCGCACGACACCGACCGCGCCGGTGGCCGCCGCGGTGGTCTCGGATGCGACCGACGCGCCGACCAGGACACCATGTTGCCAGCCGCGGGCCTCGTACACGAGCGGCGCCACTTCGCGGCGCCGTCCGCCGAACACCAGCGCGCTGATCGGCACGCCCCGCGGATCCTCCGCGTGCGGCGAGTAGATAGGATTGACCTTCGCGGATACCGTGAAGCGCGAATTCGGGTGCGCGGAAACGCCGCCGCTGGCGGGATCGTAAGGCTTGCCCTGCCAGTCGAGGACCGGCTTGTTGAGCCTGCGGCCTTCCCACCATGGCTCGTTGTCGGCGGTCAGCGCGACGTTGGTGAACAACGTGTCGCGGTGAACCATGTCGAACGCGTTGCGGTTGGTCGCGCGGTTGGTGCCGGGCGCGACGCCGAAATATCCCGCCTCGGGATTGATCGCGTACAGGCGCCCATCCGGTCCCGGGTGCAGCCAGGCGATGTCGTCGCCGACCGTCCAGACCTTCCAGCCGGGCATCGAATCAGGTGGGATCAGCATCGCGAGGTTGGTCTTGCCGCAGGCCGAGGGGAACGCCGCCGCGATGTAGTGCGTTTCCCCCTGCGGATTCTCGATGCCGACGATGAGCATGTGTTCCGCGAGCCAGCCTTCGTCGCGCGCCTGCCAGCTCGCGATGCGCAGCGCATGGCATTTCTTGCCGAGCAGCGCGTTGCCGCCGTATCCCGAGCCGTAGCTCTCGATCGAGAGCTCCTCGGGGTAATGCATGATGAACCGGCGGTCCGGATCGAGCTCGCCGATGGAGTGCAGTCCCTTGACGAATTTTCCGCCCTCGCGCGCGATGCGCTCGAGCGCGGGCCGGCCCATGCGCGTCATGATGGCCATGTTGACGACCACGTACGCGCTGTCGGTGATCTCCACGCCGCAGCGGGAGTAGGGCGAATCGATGGGGCCCATGCAGTAGGGCACCACGTACAACGTACGGCCCTTCATGCAACCCTTGAAGAGGTCGCGCATCTTCGCGTGCGCCTCGTCGGGGGCCATCCAGTTGTTGTTAGGCCCGGCGTCGTCGCGCTCGCGCGTGCAGATGAACGTCAGGTGCTCGACGCGCGCCACGTCGGAGGGATGCGAGTACGCGATGTGGCAGTTGGGAAAGGTCTTGGGGTTGAGCTTCTTGAGTTCGCCGGTCTGCTCGAGCGATTGTTTGAGCAGGGCGAGCTCGGCGGCCGAGCCGTCGCACCAGTGAATCCTGTCCGGGGTAGTCAGTTGTCGGACCGACTCGACCCAATCGGCAACCGCGGGAGAAATCTGGGGAAGTCGAGCGAAGGAGAGCGGCGCTGTTGCCATCGAAGTCCTCGAATTGTCTGCCTGTCCGGGCGAGACAATGGAGTATAGCGGCGAACGCGCGCTCGACCGATAATTCGGTGATAACGCTAACAGCCTGTCGTGCTGACGAAATCAGGCTGTTAGGTGCGGAAAAACACGCCCCGTCGCCGGGGCGCGGCTCTGATCAGCGAGCAACTTTCGCGCGTGCGCGCTTGCGGGACGACGCGGATTTGCGGGTCGGCGCAGCCTGTTTCTTCGCGCCGGACTTCGTGAAGCTCACGTAGGTGTCGCGCGCGATCGCGGAAACATCCTTGCTCGCGGCACGGACGATCGTGGAGTTTTCCTTCACGAAGCGCACCGCGTGCCGTCGGACGACCTTGTTCAGCTCGCGTCCGCTCGTGCCGAGCACGTCGAGCGAACCTTGCAGTACGGCCGCGTGGCGGGCGGCATCCTGGGCTCGTACACGGCCGGCGTCGATGGCTGCCTGGGCGAGGGCCAGTGAGCGGACCCGCAGATCCGAGGCCACTTCGAGCACTTTTTCCTGAAAATTCATGGACTCTCCTGTGCTGCTGTGCAGCAATGACGCGGCGCAGCATACCCGTGCGCCGAACAAAGTCAATCAGGGAGATGGCGCGTCGAGAGGTGCTTCTGAATCCAGGAACTCGCGAATCACCGGGATCACCTTGTCCAGTGAATGAAGCATGAAGAGGTGTCCGCCGCCCGGGACGACGAACAGCCGATTGTCGGGGACCAGCAGGGAGAGGATCCTCGAATTGACCGGCGGTACGAGTGGATCGTCCGCGCCCGCCATGATGAGCGTCGGCTGGCGGATCTTGTGGAGCCAGTGAATGCTGGTCCAGCCCATGCCGGCCAGCAGTTGATAGATGTATCCCATGAACTGCGGCGCGATGATCCGCGAGGTGTGGGCCGACATGATCTTCGGATCGCGCCGCGCCTCGCCACCGTAGATGTCGCCAGCCGCCTTCTGCATGTAGGTAGGCGACAGGTAACGCTTCGGCGTGATCATCTTCGACAACGCGGAAGGACGGCCGGGCACCATCACCGCGCCGGGCGAAGTCGCCGCGAGGACCAGACGCCGGCATCGGTCCGGATATTGCCGCGCGAACTGCTGTGCGAGCGCGCCACCCCAGGAAACGCCGATGACGTCGACGACCTGGTAACCGAGACGATCGAGTAGTTTGCGCGCGAGTCGCGCCAGTCCCGAAAAGCGGCGCGGCCGCCAGCTCATCTGCGACCGGCCCACCCCGGGCACGTCGAAGATCAGGATCTCCCGCTCGGCCATCGCCTCCATGAACGGAAAACACAACTCGAGATTCGCGCCGATTCCGTTGAACAGCAGCAGCGGCGGTCTGGCGCGGCCATGCTGGGTGGCGATTCGCAGATTGATGCCATCGACTTCGACGTATTCGACCTGGGGCGTACTCATCTCTGGTGGACGTAGCGCCCGGGCGCCGGATCGCCGGCGGGGTATTGCGCGCTTCCCAGCGTCTTCGGCGCGGGCACTTCGCCGTCACCATGCTGGCGATACCACTCGCTCCAGTGTTCCCACCAGCTGCCGTCGCGCTCGACGGCGCCCGCGCGCCAGGCTTCCGCATCCTCGGGCAACTCGCTGTTCAGGAAATACTTCGCCTTCGGATTGGTGGGCGGATTCACGATGCTCTGGATGTGGCCGCTCGATGACAACACGAAATCGATCTTTCCCTTCAGGACGTTCTTCGACTGGTAACAGGCCTGCCAGGGCGTGATGTGGTCGGTCACGCCGGCGACGACGTACGCCGGCACGTCGACCTTCGACATGTCGATGGGCGTGCCGAGCGCTTCGATGCGGCCGGGCCGCGCGAGCGGATTGTCCATGAACATCCTGAGCAGGTCCGCGTGGAATTCCGCGGGAAGACGCGTCGTGTCGGAGTTCCAGTAGAGGATGTCGAACGCGGGCGGCCGGTTGCCCATGACCCAGTTGTTCGCGACGAACAGCCAGACGAGATCGTTGGGCCTGAGCCAGGCGAACACGCGCGACATCTCGCTGCCTTCGAGCACGCCGTTGTGGCGCGTCTTCTTGATCGTCGCCGCGACGCCCGAGCGCGACGCGAACTGGCCTAACAAGGTGGGCGCCGAGGTGTCGAGCACGGTGACGAGCAGGGTGGCGCTCCCGACCTTCGGTTCACCCTTTGCCGCGAGGTGCGCGAGCAGCGTCGCGAGCGTGAATCCTCCCGCGCAGGCCGCCATCGTGTTGACCTTGTCGGAGCCGGTGATCTCGCACGCGATGTCGATCGCCTGCTTGCAGGCGGTCAGGTAGGTTTCCATGTTCCAGTCGCGTTGCGCGGCGGTGGGATTGCGCCAGCTGATGCAGAACGTCTGGATGCCTTGTTGCACGGCGTATTCGGCGAAGCTGCGTCCCGGCGCAAGGTCGGTCGCGTAGTACTTGTTGATCTGCGGCGGAACGATGAGCAGTGGGCGGCGATGGACGGTCTGCGTCTGCGGCGCGTACTGGATGAGCTCGAACACCTCGCCGCGATGAACCACCGCGCCGGGCGTCGTCGCGAGATTGCGGCCGACCTGGAATTTGCGCTCGTCCACCTGGCGCGGCATGCCCGCGTTGTTCAGCAGGTCGTCGACGAAATTCTGCAGGCCCCAGAGAACGCTCTTGCCGCGCGTCTCGGTGATGCGTTGCAGGGCACCTGGATTGCCGAGCGGCGAGTTGGTCGGCGCGAAAGTTTCGGTGAAGAGCTGCAGCACGAATCGCGCGCGCTCGCGATCGTCCGTCGTGGTGTCCGCGCGATCGAGCACGCGGTTCAGCATGTCGCGCCACGCGACGAAGCCCTGCATGAGCCGCTTGTAATAGCCGCTTTTCTGCCAGACAGGGTGACTGAAACGCCGGTCGCGCGGATCGGCCGCGATCTTCGACTGGCCGAGCGTGATGGCTACGAGCTCGCGCCCGAAGGCGAGGTTCTCCTCCACGAGCACCTGCGGTTTCAGGGTCATGAGCTTCAGGAGCCGGCGGGCGGCGTCCAGCAGCTCATCCCGGTCCAGCCCCAACAAGGGATTCGCCCCGAGGATCTGTTCGGCGGCGTCGGTCGCGGCGTCTCGTTCGAGCTCCGGCTGACTGTCCCTATCGGCCGCACCGAGCCCTTCCTTGAGGGCGATTTCTTGCGGCCGTTCACGCTCCGAGCGGTTTTTCCTGCCTGCCATGGATGTCTCCGGAGGACCGTCGTCGTTATATGTGATCTGTATCCCAGTGGCGACAGGGTGCGCGTGATTCCAATCACAGGGGCCTAGGGGCTTCCCTTCCTATTATGCACCGCAGCGAGAGCCCTAACTCACGAACGCCATGAGTTTGGCGCTTCCATCCGGAGTCGGTCCCGGGTGGAAGCGCGATCGGGACTCGAGTATTCGGAGGAGTCATCAAAGTGTTTTCCCTGCGGGCTTCGGCATGTGCCGGCTCGATCGTGGTCGCTTGCGCCCTGATTTCCGCCCCCGCGCGCGCGGTGGGCGTCGCCGCGGGCACGACGATAGATAGTACTGCGTCCGTCAGCTACAGCGTCGGCGCGGTCAACGCGAGCGCGACCTCCACCACCGCGAGCGTCACGGTCGCCGAGATCCTCGACGTCGTCGTGACGCCGCCGGCCGTGGCGGTGCCGGTCGCCCCGGGATCGACCGCGCAGGTGCTGCGCTTCCGCGTCACGAACACCGGCAACGGTCCCGAAGCCTTCAACCTGGTCCTCGACAACGCGATCGCGGGCGACAACTTCGATCCGGCCGCCGCCGCGCCGTCTATCTACCTCGACACCGACGGAACGGGCACGCTGACGCCCGCGGACGCCGTCTACAACGGCAGCAACGATCCGACCCTCGATGCGGACGCGTTCATCCACGTGTTCGTCGTCAACGACATCCCGGTGCCGGTCGTCGACGGCAACATCGGCCGCTCGAGCCTCGTTGCCGAAGCGAACACCGGAAGCGGCGATCCCGGCACCGCGTACATCGGCATGGGTGTCGGCAACACGTTCGCGGTCGTCGGCACGACGCGCGCGCGCGCCATCGGCGTGGGCGAATACCTGGTCGCGGGGGTCACCGTGACCGCCGCGAAGAGCCAGGCCGTGCTCGATCCGTTCAACACCGACCACCCGGTTCCGGGCGCGCGCATCACCTACACGATCGTCGTGGGCGCCACGGGCACGGGCTCGGCGCTCAACACCGTTTTCAGCGACGACATCCCGGCAAACACCACCTACGTGCCGGGCTCGATGCGGCTGAACAGCATCGCACTCACGGACGGCGCCGACGCCGACGCGGGCACCTACGAAACCACACCGGCGCCGCGCGTGCGCGTGGCGCTCGGCACCCTCACCCAGGCGGGCGGATCGCGGACGATCGAGTTCGCCGTGACCATCAATTGAACACCGGGAAGATCGTGAAGGAGACACAGATGAAATCGGGGATCCAGAAGTCAGTCGCCGTCGCAGCGCTGATCGCGTGCGCCGCGAGCAACCAGGCCATGGCGCAGGCCTCAGCCTTTCCAGAAGAGGGCTGCATCGTCCTCAGGTCCACCGCCGAGATCGAACAGGTCGAGGTGAACGAGCAGGGCGAGAAGACGACGAAGCTCGTGCCGGCCGCCAAGGTCGTGCCGGGCACGGAAGTCGTCTGGACGATCACCGCCAACAACGTCTGCAAGCAGCCCGCCGAGAACGCGGTCATCAACAACGCGGTGCCCGCGCACATGACATACGTCGCCCAGTCGGCGGCGGGTCCCGGCAGCGACATCAGTTATTCGCTCGACGGCAAGACCTTCGCCGCCGACGGCCAGCTCACCGTCAACGAGGCGGGCGCGACCCGCAAGGCGCGCGCCGACGAATACAAGCACATCCGCTGGATTTTCCGGGGCGCGTTGCAGCCCGGCGCCTCGGCGTTCGCGCGCTTCCGCGCGGTGCTGAACTAGTTCCCGTTTGAGTAGTTTGTTTCAAGAGAGAGGAGTACCCATGCAATCGTTCAATCAGCAGATACGGCGAGTCGGTCTCGCTGTAGTCGCGCTGAGCCTGGTTGGTATGGCGCCGTCCGCGTTCGCGGCCGGCACCGATACCAATTTCGATACGGACATCACCAACCGGGCCAGCGTCAGCTACAGCGTGAGCGGCGTGCCGCAAACGGTCATCCGTTCGTCCCCGACGGGCAATTCCACGCCCGGCGCGGCCGGCGGTGCCGACACCACGTTCAAGGTCGACAAGCGACTGATGTTCGTCGCCGAGGAAACCAACGGTGCAGCGACCGTCTCGAGCCCCGGCCTGACCAACGTCGTCACGGTGTTCCGCGTGGCGAACACCAGCAACGGTCCCCAGGACTTCGGTCTTTCGGCCGACAACCTGAACCCGCTGGCGAACCTGTTCGGCCGCGCCGACGTGTTCGACATGCAGAACTTCAGCACGCGAGTGTCTGGAGCCGCCTGTTCGACCGCGACCATGACGACGCCGGCCTACGCCGGTGAAACGCAGAGCTACGTCGAGCAACTCGCCGAAGATGCGTGCGTGTACGTGTTCGTGCTGGCGGATACGCCGGCCGCGGCCGCGAACGCCACGGCGTCGACGATCCGCCTGGTGGTTCGTCCGACGACGGATGCGTCGAACGGCACGGTGTTCGAGGCGGCGACCGCGACGGCGGACGATCCGGCGGTAGTCGACGTCGTGTTCGCCGAGACCGGGACCAACGACGGCAACGTGGCCAACGACGGCGTGAGCTTCGCGTACGACCAGTACTTCGTGGGCACGCTCACGGTGACCAAGACCGCGGTCGTGATCAGCGACGGCTTCAGTGCTCCGGGCCAGGCCAAGGCCATCCCGGGCGCGGTGGTCGAATACACGATCACGGTGCAGAACAACGGACTCGCCACGAGCGGCGCAAGCCTGCTCGAAGCGATCCCGGCCAACACGACCTATGTCGCGGGTTCGACGACGCTCAACGGCGCGGCGGTCTCGGACGTCGGCGGCGTGATGCCGTACGTGGCGGGCGCTCCGATCAACTCGCCCTCGGCGGCGGCGGGCGTCATCAATCCGGGATCCACCGCGGCGGAAATCGCCGTCGTGACATTCCGCGTGACGATCAATTAAGGGCGCTAACTACGCCATGATGTTCGAAACCGCGGGAACGCGGAGCTGGAGCCCTCGAGGGCAACCCAGAGCCGGGTCCCGCAACAACGGGTACTCTCACACTGAGGGCGGAGTAGCGACTAGCTACTCCGCCTTCGGCGCTTTCTGGAGCCGGATAAACCGCGCTCTGACGAGAACGTTGTTATTTGCGGCGGTTCTCATTGTGCCGGCGATTTCCGTGGCGCAGGTCACGGCGCCCGGCACGGTGGTCCGCAACGTCGGCAGCGTCGCTTACGAGCACTCGGGCTCGGCGGCGCAGACCGTCCTGTCCAACGAGGTGCGGCTGGCCGTCGAACCGCTGCCGTCGCGCGCCGCCATCCGGCTCGCGCGTTACGAGGCGGCCAGCCAGAGCTCGTTCCCCGCGGGCCCGACGCAGTGCCGGATGGGCACCGCGTTCACCGCGCTCGGAGCGCCGGCCCCGCAGGGCGCCGGCGCGCTCGATCCCCTGTCTCCGATTCCCCTGGCGGAGACCACCGTCGCCCATGCGGGCGACCCCATTTTCGTCAGCGTCGTGGATCTCGATCGCAATCGCGACGCCGGCGTAGTCGACACCGTCGACGTGCGCGTGAGCGCGCGCGCGACCGGCGACGCGGAGGTGCTGCGGCTCTCCGAAACCGGTCCGAATACCGGCGTATTCGTCGGCTACATCCAGACCGCGACCAACGCGGCCGCCGAGGACTGCGCGCTGCAGGTCGAGCGCAATTCGCAGCTCGACGCGACCTACGTCGATCCCGTCGACGAGAGCGACGTCGCCGCGGCCGATGCGCTGGTCGATCCCTACGGCCTCGTGTTCGATTCGCAGACCGGCGCGCCCGTCGACGGCGCGCGCGTGCGGCTGATAAACGTCGCGACCGGTCTCGCCGCCGACGTGTTCGGCGACGACGGCGTGAGTCGTTACCCGAGCGAGATGGTCACGGGCCAGTCGGTCACCGACCAGGGTGGCACCCAGTACAACATGCCGCCGGGCGTGTTCCGCTTCCCGCTGGTCGCGCCCGGCAGCTATCGACTCGAGCTCCTGCCGCCGGGCAATTTCACGTTCCCCTCGCAGCGCACGATCGTGGATCTGCAGACGCTGCCCGGCGCGCCGTTCCACCTGCAACAGGGTTCATTCGGCAACTCGTTCGTCGTGACCGCGGCGCCTGCCGTCGCCGTCGACGTACCGCTCGATCCGTCCGGCGAATCGCTGCTGCTGCGCAAGAGCGCGGGACAGCAGATCGCGACCCCGGGCGACTTCGTGCAGTACACGCTCAACCTGCGCAACAACAGCCAGTCGGGCGCGTTCAACGATGTGCGGATCGTCGACCGCCTGCCGGCGGGCGCGCGTTATCGCGCCGGTTCGCTGCGCCTGAATGGCGTGCGCATCGCCGACCCGCAGATCGCGGCGGACGGCTCGAGCTTCACCTATCTGCATCCCTCGCTGGCGCTCGGCGAGTCCATCGAGCTGCGCTACGTGGTCGAATACACGATCGCGATGCGCGGCATGAAGGACGCGATCAACACCGCGCAGGCGCTCGCTCCCGGCAACGTGCGCTCGAACGAGGCGCGGTCGCTCGTGCGCATGAACGAAGAACTGTTCTCGCAGCAGGGCTTCATCGTCGGCCGCGTGTTCGAAGGCACTTGCGACGTCGACGGCCGCGAAGCCGCGGGCGTCGCCAACGTGCGCGTCTATCTGGAGGATGGCCGTTACGGCGTCACCGACGAGAACGGCCGCTTCCACTTCGAAGGCCTCGAGCCCGGCACGCACACCGTGCAGCTCGACACGCTCACGATTCCCGACTACCTCGAGCTCGCGCCCTGCGAGCGCATGGGCCAGGCGGGTCGTGGATATTCGCAGTTCGTCGAGTTGCGCCCGGGCACGTTGTGGCGCAGCGACTTCGTGTTGCGCGAAAAGGCCGCGCCGACCGGCGACGTCGCGTTCGATTTCCGCTCCGAACTGTTGCCTGATCCGAACGGCGACGGCCTCGCCGCGCACGAGGCGCGCGTCGAGGTCAACGGCGTGATGACGGGCAACACGCGTGTGATGGTGATGCTGCCCGACGGTTTCGAATACGTGGCGGGCAGTGCCACCGTGGACGGCGGCAAGGTGACGGACGCGCGCGAGCAGGTCGAGGGACTTGGCAGTCCCGTCGTCAGCGTGGCGAATGGCGCGGTCGTCGCGCGGCTGGGCGAGCTGGCCGCGGGCTCCAGGCGCGCGTTCCGCTTCGAAACCCGCGCGGCATCGTCGGCGGGTGGTGAGCTCCCGGTGCGCGCCGCGGTGCTGTTCGATTCGCCCGCGAAATCCGGATTGCGCACGCAGCCCATCGAATCGAAGCTCAACCGCGGCTCGGCGCGTTACAGCCGTTCGCAATTCACCTTCGCGCCGCGCTTCGACGTGATGAAGACCGAGCTGCTGCCGTCCGACGAGGCGGCGCTGCGCGCGCACATCGATGCGTGGCGCGGCGCGCGCGACGTCACGATCCGCGCCGTGGGCCACGCGGATTCGCAGCCGATCTCGGGTCGCAACCGCGCCGTGTACCCCGACAACCACGCGTTGTCCGAAGCGCGTGCGCGCACCGTGGCCGAATATCTCGCGCGCGCGCTCAACGTTCCCGGTTCGCGCGTGCAGGTGATCGGCCGCGGCGCGGACGAGCCGTTGAAGACGGGCAACGACGCGGCGAGCCACGCGGCCAATCGCCGCGTCGACATCGTCATCGAAGGCGCGCGTTTCGAGGCGAATGCGCCGCTCGAGCTCGCGCACGCGGGCGGCGAGACGCGGCGCATCGACACGACGGGGATCGTGCTGCGCGGTCCGGGCTCAGCGGTGTCGCGCAACCTGCGCAAGACCACGCGCGAGAATACTCCGGCACCCGCGGCCTACGATCTCGCGACGCTCACGCCGGGCATCCGCTGGCTCACGCCCGAGGACGACGCGACGCCCGCCATTGCCTCGATCAAGATCGCGATCCAGCACGAGCCCGGCCAGAAAGCCGAGCTTGCGATCAACGGCCGCCCCGTCAATGCGCTCAACTACGACGGCGTCTCGCTCAACCCCGCGAACACGGTGGCGCTGAGCCGCTGGCGCGGCGTGGACCTCTCGGACGGCGACAACACGCTCGCGGCGCGCATCGTCGACGCCGATGGCAACGTGGTCTGGCAGCAGCAGCGCGTCGTCCACTACGGCGGTGGTCCGGTGCGCGCCGAGGTGGACAAGCAAGCTTCGAAGCTGGTCGCGGACGGCCGCACGCGTCCGGTCATCGCGCTGCGCATGTTCGACCAGTACGGCAAGGCGGCGCGCGCCGGCACGATCGCGACGTTCAGCATCGACTCTCCGTACCGCTCCTGGTGGGAAGTCGAACAGCTCGACAACAACCAGATCCTCGCAACCGGTTCGCAGCAGCCGCAGGTCGAGGTAGGCGAGGATGGACTCGCGCTGATCGAACTGGAGCCGACGACCGTCGCGGGCAATGCGATCCTGCGTGTGCGCTTCAACGAGCGGCAGAGCGACGAATACAAGGTGTGGCTCGCGCCGGCCGCGCGGGACTGGATCCTCGTCGGCATCGCCGAGGGCACGGCCGCGTACAACACGATCAGCGGCAACATGGAAACCGCCACGGCCGCGGATCGCGCGGAAGGGTTCGAGCAGGGCGGCCGCGTGGCGTTCTTCGCGAAGGGCCGCATCAAGGGCGACTTCCTGCTGACGATGGCCTACGACTCGGCGCGCGAGAAGCAGGCGGCGCGCGACCGCATCCGCGGCGCCATCGAGCCCGACCGCTACTATCTACTCTACGGCGATGGCACCGAGCAGCGCTTCGAGGCCGCGACGCAGGGCAAGCTGTATCTCAAGATCGAGCGCCGCCAGTTCGTCGCGCTGTTCGGCGATTTCGACACCGGCTTCACGGTCACGGAGCTCACGAAGTACAACCGCAGCCTGTCCGGCCTGCGCGGCGACTTCGGCGGCGAACGTGTGCAGGTGTCGGGATTCGCGGCGCGCACCGATACGGGCCTGGTGCAGGACGAACTGCCGGGCGACGGCACGTCCGGCCTGTATCGCCTGTCGCGCTCGCCCATCGTGATCGGCTCGGACAAGCTGCGCATCGAGGTGCGCGACCGCTTCGAGATCACCCGTGTGGTCGAGTCGCGCGAGCTGTCGCGCTTCATCGACTACGACCTCGACTACGAACGCGGCACGATCTTCTTCAAGCATCCGGTGCCGAGCCGCGACCTCGACCTCAACCACGTCTTCATCGTCGCGGACTACGAAGTGCGCACGGGCGGCGAGGACGAGACGGCGGCCGGCCTGCGGGTCGCGGGCAAGTTCGCCGCCGACAAGCTCGAGATCGGCGCGAACGCGATCTTCGAGGGCGCCGCGTCGGGCGACACGCGAGTCGTCGGCGGCGATCTCACCTGGCGCTTCACGCCCGAGACGCGCGTGCGCGCCGAGATCGCGCGCTCGCAGTCGGACGACCTGGCGCGTCCGGACTCCTCGACCGCATGGCTGGTCGAAGGCAAACACGTCTCGGAGAAACTCGAGGCGCGTGCCTGGGCTCGCGAGGTCGACAACGGATTCGGCGTCGGCCAGCAACTCACGGCCGACACCGGCACGCGCGCCGGCGGCGTCGATGCGCGTTACAAGTTCAACGACCAGTTCTACCTGAGCGGCGAAGTGCAGCACCAGACCGTGCTCGCGAGCGACGCGAAGCGCCTGCTCGTCAGCACCGACCTGCGCATGCAGCGCGGCATCTACAACGCGGGCGCGGGTGTGCGGCACGTCGCGGACGAGGACGCGAGCGGCGACGACCGCGTGTCCGACCAGGCCTTCGTCACCGCGAGCGTCGAGCTCTTCGAAGGCCTGTTCACGCTGCGTGGCACCGCCGACACGACGCTCGGCGGCCACGACGCGAGTGTCGACTACCCGGCGCGCAGCGTCATCGGCCTCGACTACCGGCTCAGCGGCGACACCTCGCTGTTCGTCGAATACGAGCGCTCCGAGGGCGATCAGATCGAAGCCGACGTCACGCGCTTCGGTGTGCGTACGCGCCCCTGGGAGCGCACACAGGTGAACTCGAGCATCAGCACGCAGGCCACCGAATTCGGGCCGCGCACCTTCGCGAACTTCGGACTCACGCAGGGCTTCGAATGGCGCGAGCACTGGGCGTTCGACGTGGGCGTCGACCAGACCAACACGCTGCGCGGTCCGGATCTCGAGCCGCTGAATCCCAACGCGCCGCTGGCGTCGGGTTCTATGACGGAAGACTTCTTCGCGGCGTTCGTCGGTGCGTCGTATCGCCGCGAGTTGTGGCAGTTCACGAGCCGCCTCGAGCACCGCAATTCGGACACCGAGGAACGCTGGAGCTCCACCACCGGCTGGTATCGCGAGCCGATCGAAGGTCACGCGATGTCCGTGTCGCTGCAGGCCTTCGACGCGAGCGCATTGACGGGCGATGCGACCTCCGCGATCGGCCGCTTCGCCTGGGCGTTCCGCCCGGATTCGAGCAAGTGGATCGTCTTCGACCGCTTCGAGATGAAATACGACGAGGAGCGGCGCGCCCTCGCGGCGAGCGACTCGGCCCGCATCGTCAACAACCTGCACGCCAACTGGCAGTTGAATCCGAAGCTGCAGCTCGGCCTGCAGTACGGCGCGCGCTACGTCGCGAGCACGTTCGACGGCGACCGGTATTCCGGCATCTCGGACATCCTCGGCTTCGACCTGCGCCGCCAGCTCTCGCGCCGCTTCGACCTGGGTGTGCACGCCGCTGCGCTGCATTCCTGGGAATCGAGCCTCGTGGACTACAGCACGGGATTCGATGTCGGCGTCACGCTGGCGAAGAACATGTGGATCTCGCTGGGCTACAACTTCGCCGGCTTCCGGGACGACGACTTCGCGGCCAGCCGCCATACCGCGCAGGGCCCGTACATCAAGATCCGCATCAAGGCGGACCAGGATACTTTCAAGGATTTGAGCCTCGACAGCCTGCGCCCGTCGCGCTAGCGTGCCTCGTGGATCTGCAATTCGCATTCGGGCCCGAGGGCCCGCTGGCGCGTTCGCTCGCCGGCTTTTCTCCGCGCCGTTCCCAGCTCGCCATGGCGGGCCGGGTGGCACTCGCCCTGGAGAACCGCGCGCCGCTCGTGGTGGAGGCGGGCACGGGCACGGGCAAGACCTTCGCGTACCTCGTGCCGGCGCTGCTGTCGGGCAAACGCGTGCTGATTTCCACCGGCACGCGCACTTTGCAGGACCAGCTCTTCAACAAGGACCTGCCACTGGTCGGCGGCGCCATCGGCGTGCCGGCGCACGTCGCGCTGCTCAAGGGGCGTTCTAACTATTTGTGTTCCTACCGGTTCCGGCAGCTCGCCGGGCAGCGCAGCCTGGCGGGGACGCGCGACCGCATGATAGGCCGGCTGGAACGCTGGTCGAAGATCACGAAAACGGGCGACATCGCCGAGGTGCCGGACCTGGGTGACGCGCACCCGCTCACGCCGCAGATCACCTCGACGCGCGAGAACTGCCTCGGCAATCGCTGCCCGGACGTGGGCCGTTGCCACGTCATCGACGCGCGCCGCAAGGCGATCGAGTCAGACATCGTGATCGTGAACCACCACCTGCTGCTCGCCGACCTCGCGCTCAAGGAAGACGGCTTTGGCGACCTGCTGGGCGCCGCGGACGCGGTGATCATCGACGAGGCGCACCAGATTCCGGACCTCGCGACGCAGTTCTTCGGCACGAGATTCGGCAGCCGGCAGGCCGAGCACCTGGTGCGCGACGCGCGCGCCGAGCTCACGCTGGCGCGTGCCTCCGCTGGCGCGGCTTCCGGGGAATTGGGCGCGGTCGAGCAGCGGCTCGCGGCGCTCGGCGACGTGCTGCGTGCGTCGCGCCCGGAGTGGCATCGCGCCGATACGCCATTCGCGGATGCCGCCCAGGAATTGTCGAACGCGATGCGCGGTCTCGCCGCCGCGCTGAACGAAACGAGCCGCGAGCCCGGCGTGGCGCAATGCGCGGGGCGCGCGACCGAGCTGGCCGCGAAACTCGACGAGATCGTGCACGCCGAAGAACACGAAGGCGCGCGCAGCGTCGAGCTCACGCTGCGCGGATTCTCGCTGAGCCTGCTGCCGTTCGACGTGGCGGGAAGATTCGCGTCGCTCACGGGCAGCACACGCGCGGCGTGGATATTCACGTCGGCGACGCTGTCGGTGGGCGAGGACTTCGCGCACTTCACGTCGCGGCTGGGTCTCGGTGCGGCCGAGACGCTCGCGATCCCGAGTCCGTTCGATTTCGAATCGCAGGCGCTTCTCTATCTACCCGCGAATCTGCCGGATCCGGCGAGCCCGGCGCACACGCCGGCCGTGATCGGCGTGGCGATGCCACTCATCGAGGCCTCCGCCGGCGGGGCGTTCGTGTTGTTCACGAGTCACCGCGCGCTGCAGCGCGCCGCGCAGTTGATGCGGGAACGCTGGGTCGAGCTCGGCGACTTCCCGATGCTCGTGCAGGGCGAGGCGCCGCGCGAGTTCCTGCTGCGCCGTTTTCGCGAATCCGGCAACGCGGTGTTGCTCGGTACGGCGAGTTTCTGGGAAGGCGTCGACGTCAAGGGCGACGCGCTGCGCCTCGTGATCATCGAGAAACTGCCGTTCGCTTCACCCGACGACGCGCTGACGAAGGCGCGCATCGAACACCTCAAGACGACCGGCGGCAATGCGTTTCGCGAGTACCAGCTGCCGGAAGCGGCGCTCGCGCTCAAGCAGGGCGTCGGCCGCCTGATCCGCAGCGAGACGGATCGCGGCGTGGTCGCGATCTGCGATCCACGCGTCGTCGACAAACCGTATGGCCGCGTATTCCGTGGCAGCCTGCCACCGATGCCGGTGACGCGCGTCGCGCTCGACGCGGAGAATTTCCTGCGGCGTATCGCCGGAGTCGCACCGGCGCCGTCGGTCGGTTTCGTGCGCGAGCCGCTCGATGGTGAAACCGCATGAAGATCCTCGCGCTCGATACCGCCACCGAGGCCTGTTCGGTGTCGCTCGGCATCGGTGACCGCGTCATCGACCGCTACGTCGAGCTCGAACGCGGGCATGCGGAACGATTGTTGCCGATGGTCGATGAAGTCCTCGCGGAAGGCGGGCTCACGCTGCGATCGCTCGATGCCATCGCTTTCGGGCGCGGCCCGGGCGGCTTCACGGGTGTGCGGCTCGCCGCGAGCGTGGCGCAGGGCCTCGCGTTCGGTGCTGACCTTGGCGTGATTCCGGTTTCGAACCTGGCCGCCGTCGCGCAGCGCGCCGTGCAGCTGGCTCCCGGCGCCGGGCAGGTGCTGGTCGTCAACGACGCGCGTATGCGCGAGGTCTATTGGGCGCTGTTCCGAACCGACGAAGGCATCGCGACCGATGTCGAACACGTGGGTCCGGCGGCAACGGTGGTGCTGCCGGACGATGCGGCGGACGCCGGGTGGGCGGCGGCGGGTCGTGGACTCAAGGTCTATCCGGAACTGGCGGAGCGCTGTGCCAGGCAGGGCGCGCAGGTCTTTGCGGACCTACTGCCACGCGCGGCCGAGATCCTCGCCCTGGCTCGGCCGGCCGTGGCTGCCGGAAAACTCCTCGATCCGGCCGAGGCGTTGCCGGTTTATGTCAGGGATCGCGTCGCCGAGCCGTCTTCTTAATCAAAGTGCAATAGACTGCGGCTGTAATGCTCACGCCATGAAACCGTCATCTGGGAATGTCGTGCCAGCAAATCTTTCAGCCAAACAGATCCTGGTCATCGAGGATGAACGCCCGATCCGCGAGATGATCGCCTTCGGCCTGCGCCGCGCGGGATTCGAAGTACGCGAGGCCGCCGATGCGCGCGGAGGTCGCGCGGAGGTCGCGAACCGGCGGCCCGACCTGCTGCTGGTCGACTGGATGCTGCCGGACGTGAGCGGCCTCGAGTTCACGCGCGCGCTGAAGCGCGACCGAGAGACCAGCGAGCTGCCGGTGATCCTGCTCACCGCGCGCGCGGAGGAAGCCGACAAGATCGCGGGTCTCGAGGGCGGGGCGGACGACTACATCACGAAGCCGTTCTCGCCGCGCGAACTGCTCGCGCGAATCAACGCGGTGCTGCGGCGGACATTGCCGGCGGAAGGCGCGGACCGCGTCGAAATCGAAGGCCTCGTGCTCGACCAGGCGAGCCAGCGCGTGACGAGCGGCGAGCGCACTATCGCGCTCGGTCCGACCGAGTACCGCATGCTGGCGTTCTTCATGACTCATCCCGAACGCGTATACACGCGCGAGCAGCTGCTCGATCGCGTCTGGGGCGGCAACGTGTACGTCGAGGAACGTACCATCGACGTACACATCCGGCGGCTGCGCAAGGCGCTCGAGCCGACCCGACACGACCGGCTCATACAGACGGTGCGCGGCTCAGGGTACCGATTTTCTTCTCGGCCGCTGGAGGTGGTGTAGTCAGATGAGCTCGGGCGCGAGCGCATTCGTGTTCGTTGCGCTGCGGGTGCTCGCCGCCATCGCCATTGGCGCCGCGGTCGGCTGGTTCGCGGGGCACGTCTGGGTCGGCATCTGCGGCGCGCTCGCATCGTATCTCGCCTGGAACCTGTGGCAGTTGCGCGCGCTGGCGTTCTGGCTGCAGAACCGCGGGGTGGTGGATCCGCCAGCCGCCGCGGGGCTGTGGAGCCAGGTCGTCGCGCAGGTGGTGAAGCTGCACCGGCGGAAGCGGTTCCACAAGGAGCGCCTTACGCGGCTGTTCCGCGAGCTACGCCGCTCGACGGCGGCGATGCCCGATGGCGTCATCATGCTGGATCCGCGGGGCGATATCGTCTGGTTCAACCGCAAGGCGGGCGAGCTGCTGGATCTGTCGCGCCGGGCCGACCTCGGCCTGCGCATCGAGAACATCGTGCGTCATCCCGAGTTCGCGCAGTACCTGCGGGCCGGGCAGGGCTCGCTGCCGCTGATCTTGCGGCTCGACTCGCCGGTGGAAAGGTACGTGGCATTCCAGCTCATTTCGTACGGCGAAGGCCAGCGGCTGCTGATGCTGCGCGACGTCACGCGCGAAGTGCGGCTCGAGCAGATGCGCAAGGACTTCGTCGCGAATGCCTCGCACGAGCTGCGCTCGCCACTGACCGTCGTCGCGGGATATCTCGAGACGTTCAGCGGGGACCCGGCCATCGGCGAATTGGCGGGCCCGATCGCGGAGATGCGCCGGCAGACCGACCGGATGACGCGGATCATCGAGGACCTGCTCGCGCTGTCGCGCTTCGAGGCGAACGACTCGCCGGTCAAGGGCGCGCCGATCGACGTCGCGGCGATGGCGTCGCTGCTGCGCAAGGACGTGCGCGCGCGTGCGTCGCATCCGCGCGAAATCGACGTCAGCATCGAATCTCAGGCGAGCCTCGTCGGCGACGAGGCGATGGTGATGTCGGCGTTCTCGAATCTCGCCGACAACGCCGCGAAATACACGCCGCCCGAAGGCAGCATGTCGATCCGCTGGTGGACGGATGAGAAGGGCGGGCATTTCTCGGTGCGCGACACCGGGCCGGGCATACCGGCCGAACACCTGCCGCGACTCACGGAAAGGTTCTACCGCGTCGATCCCGCGCGATCGCGTGAGACCGGCGGGTCCGGGCTCGGGCTCGCCATCGTCAAGCATGCGCTGTACCGCCATGGCGGACGGCTCGAAATCGAGAGCGTCGAAGGCAAGGGCAGCACGTTCACGTGCCATTTTCCGCCCGAGCGTCTGGTCGAGCCGCGCGTGGCCGCGACCGCCTGACGCGGCGGTTGCCGCAGGCGCTGTCATCCGGGCGTCATATTGCGTCGGCAGACTTTCGTCGCGGCGCCCAGGCCGTCGTCGAGGAACTCGTCGAGGAACTCATGGAAACCGCCGACCTCTCTCATCACATCTCGCGCCGCTTCAACGAAGACCTCGACCGGGTCCGTACCAAGGTGCTCGCCATGGGTGGCATGGTCGAGCGGCAACTCGCCAACGCGGTCACCGCGCTCATCGAGGGTGACAGCAATCTCGGAGTCTCGGTCGCGCGCGACGATTTCAAGGTCAACGACATGGAAGTGGCGATCGACGAGGAATGCCAGCGCATCCTCGCGACGCGCGCGCCCGCGGCCGGCGACCTGCGGCTGATCGTCGCGATCATCAAGACGATCACCGACCTCGAGCGCATCGGGGACGAGGGCGAGAAGGTCGGCTACATCGCCTCACGGCTCGCGTCGATGGAGCGGCCCGCGGACAAGTACCGCGAGATCAAACATCTCGGGCGCATCGTCGCGGAGATGGTGCACGGGGCGCTCGACTCGTTCGCGCGCATGGACGCGGAAGCCGCGCTGCGCGTGGCGCGGCAGGATCGCGTCGTCGACGAGGAATACGAGTCGATCCAGCGCCAGTGCATCACGTTCATGATGGAAGATCCGCGCGGCATCCGCCGCGCGCTCGACGTGATGTGGATCGTGCGCGCGCTCGAGCGCATCGGCGATCATGCGAAGAACATCTGCGAGTACGTGATCTACATGGTGCACGGCAAGGACGTGCGCCATACCCGCCTCGAAGATATCGAACGCGACCTTCGCTCCTGACCGTCCACCCCTTACCCGACGGACGCGCGCCCTGGCGGCGCGAAAAGTGACCGCGGGCCTGGGAGGTCTGTCCCCGTTTGCTAGGAAACGAGGAATGTCCCCATTAGTGGGGCTTGCCGCTTCCGCTGCCGAGGCTGCCGAGGATGTCATCGAGCGCGTTGCGCTTGCCGCCGAAACCGAGCAGCGATTCGAGTCCGCCTTCGCCGCGCTGCTGATTGCCACCGCCAAGCAGCGAGCCGAGCAGTCCACCGAGTCCGCCGCCGCCTTGCGTGGCCTCGGCGTCGACGCCCGCACCCTGCGTATTGCGGGCCTGGGCCTGCTTCGCGACGAATCCGCCCACTACCATTGCGAGCAGCGGCAGCATCTTCTTGAGCACCGCCGGATCGAGACCCGTGCTCGACGATGCGTTCTGCGCGACGGCGCGGCTCACGTCCTTCGAGCCGAACAGCTGGCCGAGCACACCGTTGCCGGCATTCACGTCGGGAGCATTCGAGCCCAGCACCTGGTCGAGCATGTTGCCGCCGCCGAGCCCGCCGAGCATCGAGGCCACGCCCGAGAGCCCCTGCGAGTTCGCGTGCGTCTGCTTCTCGAGCCCGCCCAGCAGTGCCGGCATGAGTGCCGCGGCGCCCGCGGTCGCCTGGTCGTCGTCGATGCCGACCTTCTGCGCCATCGAGTGCACGGCGCCGCTGTTCTTGAGCATGTCGATGAGTTGCATGTGGGGCATCTCCTGGCCGAAAGGGTTGGCCGGGAATCTACTCCTGCGATCCGGTTCTGGCAGCGATTAGGAGAGGGACTGAAGTCCAATAGCGCGCACTGGGCCGATTGATTAAACGACCGCATGGCAAACGAAAACCGCGGCCCCGAAGGCGACAACCCTTACGCGCAGTATTACGTGGTCAAGAGCGGCGACACGCTCTCGAAAATCGCCGAGGAGTTCTACGGCGACAAGATGCTGTACGACCGGATCTTCGATGCCAATCGCAACGTGCTGAACGACCCTAACAAGATCAAGCCGGGTCAGAAGCTGCTGATTCCCTGATTCTGGCGAGGAGATTCTCATGGTCAGGTCCATGTCCCTGTCGACCCGCGCTGTCGTGATGAGCGCGATCTGGTTGCTGCTGGCCTCGTTGATCGTCGCCTGCGCGGGCCAGAAGGAACCCGCGACGAAAGCGCTGGCGGAAGCCGAGGCCGCCATCGCGAGCGTGCGCGACGACGCGAACCGCTACGCGCCCGAAGACCTGCAGGGCATCGAAGCGACGCACGCGGCGTTGAAGGCGAATCTCGCCAACGGCGACTACAAGGCCGTCATCGCCGGCGCACCGCAACTCGTGAGCGCGGTGGATTCGCTCAGGACGTCGGTGGCCGCGAGGAAGTCGGAAGCGGAAGCGGCCGCGGCGGCCGCGGCCGGCGAATGGAACGCGCTCGCCGAAGACGTTCCGAAACTCGTGCAGGCAATTCAAAGCCGGGTCGATTCGTTGAGCGCTTCGCGCAAACTGCCCAGGAACCTGAGCCAGGGATCGTTCGACCAGGCGAAGTCCGGACTCGACATGATGAAGACGACCTGGGCCGAGGCGAGCTCCGAATATTCGGCGGGCGATCCCGTCGACGCGGTGGCGAAGGCGAAGCAGGTCCAGGAGAAGGGGGCCGAGGTCCTCAAACTACTGGGCATGTCATAACGGAGCTGTCACGGGGGCGCGTCACAGGCTCCGGGGCGGGCATCGCCGGACGGCCGCGCTACCCCGACACACGGCAGGCGGACGTGTCGCGGTTCGCGATATAGTCGCGCGCCATGTTCGACCGACGCCAAGCCATCAATCTCGCCTGCGCGCTCGCCTGCGGCGGCATGTTCGCGTATGCCATCTATTCCGAGCGGGTCCTGGGTTACGTGCCCTGTCCGTTGTGCATGTTCCAGCGGGTGTGCATCGTCGCCCTGGGCGTCGTGTTCCTCATCGCGGGGTTACATCGCGCGGGACGCGCCGGCGCCATCGTGCACGGCGTGCTCATCCTGCTGGCCGCGGGCGCCACGAGCTGGGTCGCCGGCCGGCACGTGTGGATCCAGGCGCAGCCGCCGGGCACGGTCCCTTCCTGCGGCGCGCCGCTCGATTCGCTGCTGCAGATGTTTCCGCTGCACGATGTGATCCGTCGGGTGATGACGGGCGGTGGGGAATGCGGTGTGATCGACTGGACGTTCCTCGGCGTTTCGATGCCGGGATGGGTGCTCATCGCGGCCGTGTCGTTCGGCCTGATCGGCATCGCGAACAATATCCTGTACTCGGCGCCCCGGACCGTCCGCTAAAAGAACAGCGCGCCCATCCACCAGGCCAGTGCGGCGATGCTGGCGGACGCCGGGATCGTCACGATCCAGGCGATCACGATGTTGCCCGCCACACCCCAGCGCACGGCGGACGTGCGCTGCGCGGCGCCGACGCCCACGATGGCGCCGGTGATGGTGTGTGTGGTCGAAACCGGGATGCCGGCGAAGGTTGCCAGGAACAGCGTGATGGCGCCGCCGGTCTCCGCGGCGAATCCGCCCACGGGTTTGAGCTTCGTGATGCGCTGACCCATCGTCTTCACGATGCGCCAGCCGCCGAACATCGTGCCGAGACCGATGGCGATGAAGCAGCTGACCACGACCCAGGCCGGCAGGTGATCCTTCGTGGTGATGCCGCCCGCGATCAGGAGCAGCCAGATGATACCCATCGTCTTCTGGGCGTCATTGCCACCATGCCCCAGGCTGTAGGCCGCCGAGGACAGAAGCTGCAGTCGTCGGAACCACTTGTCCACACGTTTCGGCGACTGGTTGAAGCAGATCCACGACACCAGAACCATGAGCAACGAACCGAGCAGCATGCCGAGCAGCGGCGAAACGAAGATGAAAGCGGCCGTCTTGAGAATGCCGGGCGCGAGCAGCGGCGCGGTGCCCGCCTTCGCGAGCGCGGCGCCCATCATGCCGCCGATCAAGGCATGCGAGGAGCTCGACGGAATGCCGTAATACCAGGTGATGAGGTTCCAGGCGATCGCGCCGATCAATGCGCCGAAGATCACCTGGTTGTCGACGAATTCGGGATCGATGATGCCCTTGCCGACGGTCGCCGCGACGCTCAGGTGGAAGAAAAAGATCGCAACGACGTTGAAGAAGGCCGCCCACAGCACCGCCTGCCAGGGCTTGAGCACCCCGGTCGAGACCACCGTCGCGATCGAGTTCGCCGCGTCATGAAACCCGTTCATGAAGTCGAACGCGAGCGCGAGCGCGACCAACAGGATCAGCGTGAGTGAGACGGTTCCGAGGTCCATGCGAAAGTCGCTCGATCCGCTTACGCGTTTTCGAGCACGACGCTTTCGATCACGTTGGCGACGTCCTGGCACTTGTCGGTCGCCGACTCGAGCGCCTCGTAAACGGCCTTCATCTTGATGACCTGGCGCACGTCGGCCTCATGGCGGAACAGCTCCGAAATGGCGGTGCGCATGACCTTGTCGGCATCCGACTCGAGCCGGTCGATTTCCTGGCAGATCTTGAGGATGGCCGGTGCGTCGGCCATCGACGCCATGAGTCCGACCGCCGACTGCACGCGCTCGGCGCAATGCAGCAGCAGCTCCGCCAGTTGCGTCGCTTCAGGCGTCACATTCTGGATGTCGTACAGCACCAGGGATTCGCCGGTGTCCTGGATGAGGTCGAGCACGTCATCCATGCGCGAAATCAGCCGGTGGATGTCGTCGCGGTCGAACGGGGTGACGAAGGTCGTGTGCAGGAGCTGCACGGTGTCGTGCGTGATGCGGTCGGCCGCATGCTCCGCGTCCTCGATCAGCTTGATGCCGGCTTCGCGATCACTCTGGTTTTCGTAGTGCTTGAGCACGTCAGCGAGGGCAATCGCACCTTCGACGACGAGCTTGGCGTGTTCGTCGAACAGACTGAAAAAGCGCCCTTCGCGGGGCATCAGGCGCGAGATGAAGTTCATTAGATTTGTTCCGCGGTCCTAATTTGCGACGCGGAGTTTAGTGGGTCGGAGACGCGCTGTCACAAGTGCGTCACGTTCGCCTGACACCGGGGCTCAGGTGAGCATTTCCTTCAACGCATTCAAATAGATGCGATGCAAAGTGTCGATGTCGCTCACGCTCACGCTTTCGTTGACTTTGTGGATCGAAGCGTTGATGACGCCGAGCTCGACTACCTGCGCGCCCAGCGGGGCGATGAATCGGCCGTCGGATGTGCCGCCGCCGGTCGAGAACCTGGGCTCGAGGCCCGTCTCCGCGCGCACCGCGCGCGTGATGCCGTCCGACAGGGGCCCGGGCGGCGTATAGAACGGCTCACCCGAGACGTACCACTCGAGCGTGTAACGGACTCCGTGTTTCTGGAGGATGCCCTCGACGATGTTCTTGAGGCCGTCGATCGTCTGCACCGGCGAATAACGCAGATTGAAACGCGCCTTGAGTTCGCCCGGAATCACGTTGGGCGCGCCGGTGCCGGCGTTGAAATTCGAGATCTGGAAACTCGTGGGCTGGAAGTGCTCGTTGCCCTCGTCCCAGGTCCGCGCGGTGAGTTCGGCGAGCGCCGGGGCGAAGGTGTGCACCGGATTCTCCGCAAGCTGCGGGTAGGCGATGTGACCCTGCACCCCGTGCACCGTTAGGCGGCCGGACAGCGATCCGCGGCGGCCGATCTTGATCGTGTCACCCACGGCCTTCTCGCTCGAGGGCTCGCCGACGATGCACCAGTCGATCTTCTGGCCACGCTCACGCAGCGTTTCGACCACTTTCTTGGTGCCATCGACGGAAGGCCCTTCCTCGTCGCTCGTGATCAGGTAGGCGATCGTGCCCTTGTGATCGGGATGGGCCCTGACGAACTCCTCGGTGGCCGTGACCATCGCGGCCAGCGCGCTCTTCATGTCGGCCGCGCCGCGGCCGAAGAGCTGCCCGTCGCGCACGGTCGGCTTGAAAGGATCGCTCTTCCATTCCTCGAGCGGTCCCGTCGGAACGACGTCGGTATGTCCCGCGAAACACAGCACCGGACCGCCGCTGCCACGGGTCGCCCAGAAGTTGTCCACGTTTCCGTAGCGCAGGTTTTCGATCTTGAAACCGGCGTCGGCGAGACGGCGGGTCATGACGTCCTGGCAGCCCTGGTCGGCGGGCGTGACGGAGTTGCGCGAGATGAGATCGAGGGTGAGGTCGAGGGTCGCGGACATCGGTGCGCGTTATACGGAACGCGGACCACGTCAGCAAGGAGTTTTATTACCGTTCGGTTAACTCCGCCGTCCTGAAATATTCCCGAAACCTTGCAGTCATAAATTGCCGCACGTCAAAACCGGAGGCAAACACGTGACTCGCAAGATCCTCATGACTTCGCTCGCCACTGCCGTCATCGGCGCGCTGGCGGCAGGTGCGCACGCTCAGTCGGCGCGCGATTCCATCAACATCGTCGGCTCGTCGACGGTTTACCCGTTCACGACCACGGTCGCGGAGCAGTTCGGCCGGGCAGGCAAATTCAAGACGCCCAAGGTGGAGAGCACCGGCACGGGCGGCGGCATCAAGCTTTTCTGCAATGGCGTGGGTCCGCAGTTTCCGGACGTCGCCAACGCGTCGCGGCGCATGAAGGCAACCGAGCTCGCGACCTGCCAGAAAAACGGCGTGAAAGAAGTCGTCGAAATCATGGTTGGTTACGACGGACTGGTCATCGCGCAGAGCAAGTCGGGCCGGGACCTCACGCTCACGCCTCGCGACGTCTATCTCGCGCTCGCCAAGAACGTTCCGGATCCCGCCAATCCCTCCAACCTGATTCCGAATCCGCACACCACCTGGAAGGACGTGAACAAGGCACTTCCGGCGACGAGAATCGAGGCCCTCGGTCCGCCGCCCACCTCTGGCACGCGCGATTCGTTCACCGAGCTGTACATGCAGACGGGTTGCAAGACCTTTGCGTGGCTCAACGACCTGAGCAAACAGGACGAGGCCCGATTCAAGCGCGCCTGCGACACGTTGCGGGAAGACGGCGCCTACGTGGAAGCCGGCGAGAACGACAATCTCATCGTGCAGAAGCTCGTGGCCAACAAGGATGCGGTCGGGATCTTCGGCTTCAGTTTCCTCGAGGAAAACCTGGACAAGCTCAAGGGAGCGAAGATCGACGACGTTTCGCCGACCTTCGAGACCATCTCGTCCGGCAAGTTTCCGGCTTCGCGTCCGCTGTTCATCTACGTGAAGAAGCAACACGTCGGCGTGATTCCGGGTATCGGCGAATTCATCGCCGAGTACACCAGTGAAAGGGCGCTGGGCGAGGAAGGGTATCTCTCGGAGAAGGGGCTGATCCCGCCCGCGAAGTCAGAAGCCGCGAGGATCCGGGCCGACGCCACCGCCCTCAAGCCGCTCAAGCTGTGACGCGAAGCGCCGCGCGGCAGGGATGCCACGCGGCGCTCGCATCGACGTCCAACCCGAACATCATCCGGAACAAATCAAATGACTCGCAAACTACTTTCCCTCGCGGTCGCGACCGCGATCGCCGGCGCGGCCGCTCTCGCGCCCTCGGCCGCGCTCGCGCAGAACGCCGACATCGAGGCCCTCAAGGCGCAACTCGCCGCCCTCTCGGCGAAGATCGAGCAGCTCGAGGATGCGCAGGCCCAGACGAAGAAGACGTCCGAAGAGGCGCAGGTCACCGCGGACCGCACCGCCGATGTCGTCGCCCAGGAGAAATCGCGGCTGTCTTTCGGGGGCGACCTGCGTTATCGCAACGAAACGTTCGACGTCGAGTACGTCGAGCGTAACCGCAACCGCGATCGCGTGCGCGCGCGGCTCAACGCCAGTTACCGGGTGAACGACACGTTGACCGGCGTCATCGGCATCGCGACCGGTGGACCGGATCCGCGATCGTCCAACCAGACGCTGACCGATCAGAACTCCCGCAAGGACTTCGAGCTCGACCTGGCGTACGTGACCTGGGCGCCGGGCGCTGCGTGGCGCGTGCACGCGGGCAAGCAGCGCTACTCGTGGCAGCGCAGCGGCAGCCTGTTCTTCGACGGTGACGTCAATCCCGAAGGCATCGCGGTCAATTATTCGAAGGGAAACTTTTTCGCCGGCGCGTTCTACGACTGGCTCTCCGAGCGCGCACTGTCGTTCAGCAATCCGACGACGGGCACCAACACCGACACGGTGATGTTCGGCGCGCAGGTGGGTTACCGCATTCCGCTCTCGGATTCGGTGCGACTCACCCTCGCCGGCACCTATTTCGACCTGGACGGGGTACAGGGCTTCAATCCGTTCTTCGGCGGTAGTTCGTTCGGCAACACGACGACGACCAGCCCCGCGGTATGCAATCGCGCGCTCGCCGCGAACGTGGCCTGCTCGCTGTCGGACTTCGACATCGCGCAGATCTTCGCGGACCTGACGGCGACGGTCGGCGGCCGCCCGCTGCGCTTCTTCGCGGACTACGCGAAGAACCTCGAGGCCGAGGAGAACCCGGTCGCGGGCGAGAAGCTCGATACCGCGCTTGCAGCCGGCCTCAGCTACGGCGCGGCAGGCTCCACCGCCGGTACCTGGGAGTTCGGCGTCGTGTGGCAGAAGATCGAAAAGGATGCGTTGTTCGGCCAGCTCGTCGACTCGGACTTCGGTGACGGCAACACCGACGCGAGCGGGTTCGTGCTGCGCGGCGGTTACACCGTGGCCCGCAACTGGACGATCAACGCCACGTTGTTCCTCAACGAACTGTCGAACGACGTTCCGCAGAGCGTGACCGTGTTCGACGAGGCGACGCCCGAGCCGCTCGACACGCGGGTCATCTCGGGCATCACGGATCGCGATTACAAGCGCTTGCAGCTCGATCTGAACTTCAAGTTCTAGGTGAGGGTGGCAGGGGACGGATCCGCGGATCTGTCCCCCTTTGCGCCGGCCCGGTCGCCCCTTTTCACAAACCTGTAACAAACCCACGTCAACCTGTCGCCACACCATGACCCCGGCGACTCTTCTCATTGCGCTGGCACTGCTTTCGGTGGGTGCCTTCTGGATCGGCAAGTCGCGTTCCCTCGCGCTCGTCGGTGGAAGCCGCGGTGTGCGCCGCCTGCATTCGCTCCCCAGTCACTATGGGCTGATGACGGCATTGTGGTGCGCATTACCGGCTCTCGCGGCCATCGGCGTGTGGCTGCTGTTCCAGGACGCGATCATCCTGCGGCTCGTAACGGCCGAAATGCCGTCCGCCGTACGCGCGCTGCCGGCGAACGAGTTGTCGCTCGTACTGAACGACGTGCGCAACCTCGTCGCGGGCAACGTGCCGGCCGAGAGCGTCGGCGAGCCGGTGCGCGCCGCGGCCACGCGCTACGTGGAGCTGAGCTACATCAGCCGCATGTCGCTCACCGTGCTCGTACTCATCATCGCGATCGGCGCGGTACTCGTGGTGCGAGCCCGCATCTCGCCGCAGGTCCGCGCGCGAAATGGCGTCGAACGCGTCATCGAGTGGCTGCTGCTCGGCTGCTCGACCATCGCGGTATTCACGACGATTGGAATCGTGGCCTCGGCCGCCTTCGAAGCCTTCCGGTTCTTCTCGTTCGTTTCACCGGTCGATTTCCTCTTCGGCACCTCGTGGAGCCCGCAGATGGCCATCCGCGCCGACCAGGTAGGATCCTCGGGCTCGTTCGGCGCGGTGCCGCTGTTCGCCGGCACGTTACTCATCTCGCTGATCGCGATGATCATCGCGGTGCCGATCGGCCTGTATTCGGCCATCTACCTCGCGGAGTACGCGCACCCGAAATTCCGCACGTGGGCGAAGCCGCTGCTCGAAGTGCTCGCGGGCGTGCCGACCGTCGTGTACGGCTTTTTCGCGGCGCTCACCGTCGGCCCGGCGCTGCGAGGGTGGGGCGAGAGCATCGGTCTCGACGTGGCCTCCGAGAGCGCGCTCGCGGCCGGCCTCGTCATGGGAATCATGATCATTCCGTTCGTCTCCTCGCTCGCCGACGACATGATCAGAGCCGTGCCGCAAAGTCTGCGCGACGGCGCTTACGCGCTCGGCGCGACGCGCTCTGAAACCATCAAGCAGGTCGTGATGCGCGCGGCGCTGCCCGGCATCGTGGGTGGCGTGCTGCTGGCCGTATCTCGCGCGATCGGCGAAACCATGATCGTCGTGATGGCCGCGGGACTCGCCGCGAATCTCACGGCGAACCCGTTCGAGGCGGTCACCACGGTCACCGTGCAGATCGTGACGTTGCTGGTCGGCGACCAGGAGTTCGACAGCCCGAAGACACTCGCGGCCTTCGCGCTCGGCCTCGTCCTGTTCGTCGTCACGCTCGCGCTCAACGTTCTCGCGCTCCACATCGTGCGGAAGTATCGTGAACAGTACGAATAGTTCGCGTCGCACCGCGCAGGAAACGCAGGCGATGGTCGCCCGCGGCCTGAAACGCCGATACTGGGCCGAGCGCCGGTTCCGCTTCTACGGAGTCGCGGCCGTGACCGCGGGCATGGCCTTCCTGTTCTACCTGTTCTTCGTGGTCTTCTCGAACGGCATCGGCGCGTTCCGCCAGACGCAGATCCGGTTGCCCGTCTACTTCGACCCGGAGGTCATCGACCCCGCGGGTACGGGCGATCCCGAGGTGCTGCGGAGCGCCGACTATCAGTCTCTGATCCGCGCATCCCTCAAGGCACAGTTTCCCGAGGTTGAAGGGCGCGCGGCCACCCGCGAACTCACGCGGCTGGTCAGTGGGAGCGCGGCGTTCGACCTGCAGGACGAAGTCATGGCGAACCCCGCGATCATCGGCGAGACCGCGGAGCGCTGGCTGCTCGCGAGCGACGCCGTCGATCTCCTCAGCAAGAGGCACATCGATCGCGCGCTGTCCGAAGACGAAAGACCGCTCTCGGACAGGCAGCTCGCCTGGGCGGACTCGCTGTCCGCCGATGGGGCTCTGGCGCTCAGGTTCAACACGACCTTCCTCACCGGAGGCGACTCCCGCGAGCCGGAGAAGGCGGGCATCTGGGGCGCCGTGGTCGGCTCGTTCTACACACTCGTGCTCACGCTGCTGCTGTCGTTCCCCATCGGCGTGGCGGCGGCCATCTATCTCGAGGAGTTCGCGCGCCGCAACCGCTGGACGGATCTCATCGAGGTGAACATAAACAATCTGGCCGCGGTGCCATCGATCGTGTTCGGACTGCTGGGACTCGCGGTCTACATCGGATTCTTCGGCCTGCCGCGTTCGGCGCCGCTGGTCGGCGCGCTGGTGCTGACACTGCTCACGCTGCCCACCATCATCATCGCGTCGCGCGCGGCATTGAAGGCCGTGCCCCCCTCGATCCGCGAGGCCGCGCTCGGCATGGGCGCATCGAAGGTCCAGACCGTCATGCATCACGTGCTGCCGCTCGCGCTGCCGGGGATGTTGACCGGCACGATCATCGGCATGGCACGCGCGCTCGGCGAGTCGGCGCCATTGCTCATGATCGGAATGGTGGCGTTCATCGTGGACATCCCACAGGGGTTCACGGACGCGGCCACGGCGCTGCCCGTGCAGGTGTTCCTCTGGTCCGATTCGCCCGAGCGTGGATTCGTCGAGAAAACTTCGGGCGCCATCATCGTGTTGCTGGCCTTCCTGGTCGTCATGAACACGGCGGCGGTCATCCTTCGCAAACGCTTCGAACGACGGTGGTGAAATCATGGAAAGTGCGGCGCAGTTGGAACGTGCGGGAATCGATCTCAGGCCGGGGGCGCGCGTGCCCGAGGCGGTAGCGCAGCGCGAGCCCGCGCGCGAGCGGGCGGACACGGGCAAGACGGTCGGCAACATCGCCGTCGACGACCCGATCTTCAGCTGCCGCGACGTCGACGTGTACTACGGCGAGAAACACGCCATCCGGAAAGTGAGCATCGACATCGCGAAGAACCAGGTGCTCGCGATGATCGGACCTTCGGGCTGCGGCAAGTCGACCTTCCTCCGCTGCCTCAACCGCATGAACGATACCATCGCGGGCGCGCGGGTCGCGGGCAGCATCCTGCTCGACGGCAGGGATATCCACGACCGCAAGCAGGACGTAGTGCAGCTACGCGCACGTGTAGGCATGGTGTTCCAGAAGCCCAACCCGTTTCCGAAGTCCATCTACGAAAACGTGGCATACGGGCCGCGTATCCACGGACTCGCGGGCGATCGCGTGGAACTCGACGAGATCGTGCACGACTCGCTGCGGCGCGCGGGGTTGTGGGACGAGGTGAAAGACAGGCTCTCCCAGCCCGGAACCTCGCTGAGTGGTGGCCAGCAACAACGCCTGTGCATCGCACGCACGATCGCCGTGAATCCCGAAGTCATCCTCATGGACGAGCCGTGTTCCGCGCTCGACCCGATCGCCACCGCGCGCATCGAGGATCTCATGGAGGAATTGCGGCAGAGCTACGCGATCGTGATCGTGACGCACTCGATGCAGCAGGCCGCGCGAGTTTCGCAGCGTACCGCGTATTTCCACCTCGGCGATCTCGTCGAGGTCGGCGAGACGGATCGCGTGTTCACGAATCCCCGTCACCGGCTCACCGAGGACTACATCACGGGGCGCTTCGGCTGAACCGCGACACTAGTTAGGTGCGGCCGCGGAATCGCTTCAGCGTCTTCGATACAGCAGCAACGTCACCGGCGCGAGCAGGAGCGTCAGCACGGCCGGCGCCGTGAGCGCGAGCAACACGTCGCCCACCGTCGCCGCGCCGCTCAGCAGGCCGCGCAGCGCGGACGCCATGTGCGACACCGGGTTCACCTCGACGAAGGCGCGCAGCCACCCCGGCATGGTCGCGGGATCGACCATGATGTTGGACGCGAACACCATCGGGAACATGAACGTGAAGCCGATCGTCATCACGGTCATCGGCGTGCGGATCAGCAGGCCGAGCACGATGAAGATCCAGCCCACGCCGAAGCCGATCGCGACGAGCAGTGCGAACGCCTCGATCACCCCCAGGATACCGGCCTCGGGCCGGTAGCCCAGCAACAGGCCGATCGTGAGGATGATGCCGCCCGCGATCACGTGGCGCAGGATGTCGCCGACCATGAGACCCGCGAACGGCGCGAGCGGCCAGATCGGCAGAGAGCGGAAGCGGTCGAACAGTCCCTTGCTCAGGTCGGTAGATAGACCCATGCCCGAATACACCGAGTTGAACACGACCGTCTGCACCAGGATGCCCGGAAGGAAGTACTGCAGGTAGGAACCTGGGGTGCCGGCCAGTGCACCGCCGAACACGAACGTGAACAGCAGCGTGAACATGATCGGCGTCATCACGAGGTCGAAAAGCTGCTCGGGCACGTGCTTGAACTTGAGCACCGCGCGCCAGCCGAACACCAGCGCGTTCGAAAGCGGCGAGGGCGCCGGCGGGCGCGGCATGGGCTTGAGGGCGGGCACGGTTTTCGTGGCGGTGACGTCGTTCATGAGTGGGCCTTCCCGGTCAGCGCGAAGAACACTTCGTCGAGGCTGGGACTGCCCATCGAGAAGTCGGCGAGTTCGATGTTCGCGGCGATCAATGCGCCGAGCGCTTCGTTCGCGTCGCGCGAGGTCTTCGCGACCACGGACAACATCGCGCCTTCGACACTGCGTTGCACGGTCGCACCAAGACGCGCCTCGAGGATCGCCGCGGCCTCGTCGAGCTTCGCGGGATCCATCAGCGCGACGTGCAGGAATCCGGAGCCGGTCGCGACCTTGAGCTCCCGGCTCGTGCCCTCGGCGATCTTGCGGCCGTGATCGATGACCGCGATGCGCGCCGCGAGTTGATCGGCTTCGTCGAGATACTGGGTAGTGAGGAGCACGGTGACGCCCGATCCGGCCAGCGCGCGGATCATGCGCCATACGCTCTTGCGTCCGACCGGATCGAGACCGGTGGTGGGTTCGTCCAGGAACAAGACGCCCGGCGTCACGATGAGCGACGCGGCGATGTCGAGTCGGCGACGCATTCCGCCCGAATAGTCCTTGACCTGCTTGTCGGCGGCGTCCGCGAGTTCGAAGTTGGCGAGCAACTCGTCGGCGCGCACGCGGGCGGCCTTGCCGCGGAATCCCCACAGCCGCGCGAGCATCACGAGGTTCTCGCGGCCGGTGAGGTCCTCGTCGAGCGACGCGAACTGGCCGGTCATGGATATTTCCGCCCGCACGGCCTGCGGCGAATGCACCAGGTCGTGCCCGAGAATGCTGGCCGTCCCTCCGTCGGGCCTCGCGAGCGTCGCGAGCATGCGCATCAGCGTCGTCTTGCCCGCGCCGTTGGGACCGAGGATGGCGAAGATCATGCCGCGTGGCACGTCGAGGTCGATGCCGTCGACGGCGCGCAGGTCGCCGAAGCGTTTCGCCAGCCCGCGCGTGCGGATCGCGAGCGCGTTCGGATCGTCGGCTGGGGCAGCCTGGGGTCGAAAGTGCATGGTATTCCCTGTTTTGGCCGGACCCGGTTGGAGCCGAGGGTTCCGCCCGAAGTTCCGAATGTGGGGTGAGCATAACGGGCCGTCGGTTTCGCGGCCATTCAGTGCTGGTTCGGCTATCTACTGTATGAGGCGAAGAGCCCTGTCACGGGGCGTCGTCCCGCGACAGGATCGGCCTGACCATCGAGCTGCCGGCCGCACATGCTTCCGCCACGTTCGAAGTCGTTGCCAGCCGTCTGCGCGTGACTCCGGCGGCGGGTTCGGCGGCACCCTCACGTTTTCCTATCGCGTTCGCGACAGTCACGGCGACCTGCTCAACGCGCGAATTGCAGTGCGATCGACATCAGTCCGATCGCAGAAGATCGTTGATCGAGGTCTTCGCGCGCGTCTGCGCGTCGACGCGCTTCACGATCACCGCGCAGTACAGCGAGTACTTGCCGTCGCTCGACGGTAGATTGCCCGACACGACCACGGAGCCGGCCGGGATGCGGCCCTGCAGTACCCTGCCGGTCTCGCGTTCGTAGATTTTCGTGCTCTGGCCGATGTACACGCCCATCGAGATGACGCTGCCTTCCTCGACGATCACGCCTTCGACGACCTCGGAGCGCGCGCCGATGAAACAGTTGTCCTCGATGATGGTCGGCGCCGCCTGCAGCGGCTCGAGCACGCCGCCGATGCCGACGCCGCCCGAGAGGTGCACGTTCTTGCCGATCTGCGCGCACGAGCCGACCGTGGCCCACGTGTCGACCATCGTGCCGCTATCCACATACGCGCCGATGTTGACGTAACTCGGCATCAGCACGGTGTTGGGGGCGATGTACGAACCGCGCCGCGCGACCGCGGGCGGCACCACGCGCGCGCCGCCGTCGCGCAGGGCCTGACCGTCGTCGGCCTGAGAGCGCGCCGCGTACTTGAGCGGCACCTTGTCGAAGAAGCGCGTGTAACCCGCCTCCATGATCGTGTTGTCGTGCGTGCGGAAATAGAGCAGCACGGCCTTCTTGAGCCACTGGTTCACGATCCACTCGCCGTTCTTCTTCTCGGCGACGCGCGCCTCGCCGGAATCGAGCAGCTCGATGCATTCCTCGATGGCGTGGCGCACCGCCGGCGGCGAATTCTTCGCGGTCAGTTCCGCGCGGCGCTCGAAGGCCTCGTCGATGGTGGAAGCGAGAACGGTCAGGTCGGTCACTAGCTGCTCCAGGATCGTGTTCGGTTACTTGGTCAGGAAGTCGCGGATGCGCTGGGCGGCGGTCACGCATTCCTCGACCGGCGCCACCAGCGAGATGCGCACGCGGTTCCGGCCCGGGTTGCCGGCGCGCGTATCGCGCGCGAGATAGCTGCCCGGCAGGATGGTGAGATTCTGCGTCGCGAAGAGGTCGCGTGTGAAGGCTTCGTCGTCACGGCCCACGTCGGGCCATAGATAGAAGGCGCCGTCGGGTTCGACGACGTCGAGAACCGGCTGCAGTATCGGCAGCACGCGCGCGTATTTCTCGCGGTACAACACCCGGTTCGCGGCGGCGTGTGCGTCGTCGTTCCAGGCCGCGATCGAGGCGAGCTGCGTCGGGATCGGCATCGCGCAGCCGTGATACGTGCGATAAAGAAGGTAGGGCTTGATGATCGCGGGGTCGCCCGCGACGAAACCGGAGCGCAGGCCGGGCACGCTCGAACGCTTCGAGAGTGAATGGAACACGACGCAGCGCTGGAACGAGTCGCGCCCGAGCGCGAGCGCGGCCTGCAGCAGCGAGGGTGGCGGCGCGGCTTCGTCGCGATAGAGCTCGGCGTAACACTCGTCGGCGGCGATCACGAAGTCGAAACGCTCGGCGAGCTCGAGTGCCTGGCGCAGGAAGTCGAGCGACAACACGGCGCCGGTCGGATTGCCCGGGCTGCACAGGAACAACACCTGGCAACGCGCCCAGGTTTCGGCCGACACCGAGTCCAGGTCCGGCTGGAATCGATTGCCGGAGGTCGTGTTCAGGAACACGGGCTCGGCGCCCGCGAGCAGGGCCGCGCCTTCGTAGATCTGGTAGAACGGATTCGGCATCGCGACCACGGGCGGACTTATCCCGGGTTTTCCGTGCCAGGCACCGTTCGTACGAACTACCGCCTGGACGAAGGAGAATAGGGCTTCGCGCGTGCCGTTGACCGGCAGGACCATGGTGTCGGGATTCACACGGTCGCCGAGGCCGAAGCGCCGGCCGAGCCAGGCGGCGCAGGCGGCGCGGGTCTCGGTCAGGCCGGCGGTCGCGGGATAGCTGTCCAACTTCCCGAGCGCGGCGCGCAAGGCGTCCACGACGAAGGCCGGCGGCGCGTGTTTCGGCTCGCCGATCGACATCGCGATGTGCGGAAGCGAGGCGGGCGGAACGACGCCCGCCCTCAGCCGCGCCAGTCGTTCGAACGGGTACGCGGTGAGTAGTTCGAGGCGGCCGTTCACGCGGCGGCGCGGCGGTCGAGTGCGCCGGACAGCTTCTGCTGCAGTCGCGTCGCCGCGGCTTCATCGAGCGGAGATCCCGACAGCGAGGCGAGATAGAACACGTCCTCGGCGCGCTCGCCGACGGTCATGATCTTCGCGGCCAGCAGGTCGACGCGTTCTTCCATGAGCACCTTGCCCACGTCGCAGAGCAGGCCGGGCCGGTCGCCCGCGATGAGCTCGAGCACGGAGCGGCGATTACGCTCGTCCACGCTCACCGCAATCGTCGTGGCGGTGCGGAACATGCGTGCCTGGCGAGGAACGCGGCGCGTGACGGTGATGGGCGCCTCCTCGGGATGCTGCAGCGCGCGCCACAACGCGCGCTCGATCTCGCCGATGCGTTCGCTGTCGGAGATCGGGGCTCCGTCTTCCTCGAGCACGTGGTAGAGGTCGAGGCTGAAACCGTCGCCGGTCGGCGTGATGCGCGCATCGACGATGTTGAGGCCGAGCTGGTCGAGCACGGCCGTCGTGATCGCGAAACCGTTGTAGCGGTGCGGCGCGAACGCGAGGATCGCCGTCGTGCCGCGCTCGTGGCTGGACTGCACCGCCACCAGTGGGTCTTCGCTGCCGGGCTCGCGATCGGCGAGCAGCTGCGTGTGCCAGGCGACTTCCTCGGGCGTATGGCGCAGGAAATACGCCGCGGTGAGCCGCTCCCAGGCGCGCGAGATCTCGGGCGGCGTGACGCGCCCCGAAGCCGCGAGCAGCTTGCGCGCGCCGTCCTGCGTTTCGCGCATGAGCTCGTCGGGATCGATCGGACTCTCGAGGCCGCGCCGCAGCGCGCGTTTGACGCGTTCGTAGAACTCCTGGAACAGCGACGCTTTCCACGAGTTCCACAGCTTCGGATTCGTGCCGCGCACGTCGGCGCTGGTCAGGACGTATAGATAGTCGAGGTGCGTTTCATCGCCGACGCGGCGCGCGAACGCGTTCACGACTTCGGGATCCGAGATGTCCTGTTTCTGCGCGGTGACCGACAGCTCCAGGTGATTCTGCACGAGCCAGGCGACCAGGCGCGCGTCGTAGCGCGACAGCCCCTGTTCCAGGCAGAACGCTTCCGCGTCGACGGCGCCGAGCTGCGAGTGATCCCCGCCGCGACCCTTCGCGATGTCGTGGAACAGCGCCGCGAGATAGGCGATCTCGAGCTTGGGCAGCTGCTGCATGATCGCGGAGAGCTGCGGCAACTCGTGGTCGTATTTCGGCAGCGACAGCCGGCGCAGGTTGCTCAGCACGAACAGCGTGTGCGCATCCACCGTGTACGCGTGAAACAGGTCGTACTGCATGCGGCCGACGATGCGGCCGAACGCGGGAATGTAGCGGCCGAGCACGCCGTAGGTATTCATGCGGCGCAATTCGTGCGTGACGCCCGCGGGCGCGCGCAGGATCTCCAGGAACAGCCGGTGATTGCGCGGGTTCTGCCGGAATTCCTCGTCGATGAGCCAGAGATTCTTGTTGATGGCGCGAATGGTCGACGCGCGCACGCCCTTCACGTCGGGGTTCTGTTGCAGCACCACGAAGATCTCGAGCAACGTCGACGGCGTGCGAGCGAAAACTTCGTCGTTCACGGCTTCCAGGTAATCGTTGCGCACCTGGAAACGCGGGTTCAGCGGACGTGGCGGCGAGGTCTCGGTCAGGATGGCCTCGCGGAACAATTGCAGCAGCAGCTCGTTGAGCAGCGAGACGTCCATGACCGTGCGGTAGTACCGCTGCATGAACTGCTCGACGGCGAGCGTGAACGTCGCGTCCTCGTAGCCGAACAACTGCGCGAGCTTGATCTGGTGATCGAACAGCAGCCGGTCTTCGCGCCGGCCGGTGACCACGTGCAACCCGAAGCGCACCTTCCACAGGAACGACTGCGCCTGCTTGAGCTTGCGCAGCTCGACAGGCGAGAGGAATCCATGCGTGAGCAGTTCGTCGAGCGAGCTCGCGCCGAAGTGGCGCTTGGCGACCCAGGCGATGGTCTGGATGTCGCGCAGGCCGCCCGGGCCCGTCTTCACGTTGGGCTCGAGGTTGTACGCGGTGTCGTTCGCCCGGAGGTGACGATCCTGCTGCTCGGCGACCTTCGCTTCGAAGTACGCCTTGACCGGCCAGATGCGATCGGAAGAAACCGCCCCGCGCATCTCGTCGAGCAATTTCTCGTTGCCCGCGAGCAGGCGGGCTTCGATCAGCGTGGTCATCACGCCCACGTCGGCCGCGCTTTCTTCCGCACACTGCGCGACGGTGCGCACGCTGTGACCGACTTCGAGATTGATGTCCCAGAGGAACGTGACGATGCGCTCGACGACCGCGCGGCCCGCGTCGTCGGGCGTCGTGGGCACGAGGATCAGGATGTCGACGTCGGAATGCGGGTGCAGCTCGCCGCGTCCGTAGCCGCCGACCGCCGCGAGCGTCCAGCCGTCGTAACCGGCCGGCACCTGCGAGTTCCACACTTCGCGCAGGATCGCGTCGATCAGTTCGGCGCGCGCATGCACGAGGGTCTCGATCGATTCGTCGGCGCGAAATCTTTCGACGAGCTCCGCGTGCGCTTCCTTGATCTCGACGCGGAATGCTTCGGGGGCGTGCTTCGCTTCGGCGAGACGTTCGGCGAGACTCGCGATTCGCAGCCAGGGGGCGTTGCGCAGGACCGTGGTGGCGGTGGCCTCGATGTCCTCTTCGAGTGAAGCCATCAGTTCGTGCTGCCTGGCCGCTTGCTGAGCGCGCCCAGAGTCAGCACTTCGACGCCGGTCTCGGTCACGAGAATCGTGTGTTCCCACTGCGCCGAGAGCGAGTGATCCTTGGTCACGACCGTCCAGCCGTCGCCCAGCAACCGCACGTGGCGCTTGCCCGCGTTGACCATCGGCTCGATCGTGAACGTCATGCCGGCCTTGAGCTCATCGCCCGTGCCGGGCTCGCCGTAATGCAGCACCTGCGGATCCTCGTGGTAGACGCGGCCGATGCCGTGTCCGCAGTACTCGCGCACGACGGAAAAATTCTTGTCCTCGACGAAGGTCTGGATCGCGTGTCCGATGTCGCCGAGCCGCGCGCCGGGCTTCACCTGTTCGATGCCGCGCCACATGGCTTCCCAGCAGGTCTCGGTGAGGCGCTGCGCCTGCGTCGACGGCTTGCCGACGAAATACATGCGGCTGGTGTCGCCATGGAATCCATCGCGGATGACGGTGACGTCGATGTTCACGATGTCGCCGGACTTGAGCACCTTTTCGTTCGGGATGCCGTGGCACACCACGTGGTTCACGGAGGCGCAGATGGTCTTCGGGAACCCGCGGTAATTGACGTTCGCCGGGATCGCCTTCTGCACCTCGGTGATGTGCTGGAAGCAGAGCCGGTCGAGCTCCTCGGTGGTCACCCCGGGCTTCACGTGCTCCCCGATCATGTCGAGAACTTCGGCCGCAAGGCGGCCCGCCACACGCATTTTTTCCTGCTCGGCCGGGGACTTAATGGAAATGTGCCGACTCACGAGGGAGTCCATCGCTTGTACCTGCGTAAGGCGTTGTTTTGACGGGGAACAAATGGTATAAAGCGCGGCCTTTTTTGGCAATGAAACTCACTTTTTAAATCCACACGCGCAACCTGTCGGCCAGTCCCTTACACGTTTAAGGGCGCCTCTCCGGGCGGTCGGCATAACGAGTGGCTTGGGTGTTCTGGGGCTCCTCTGCTGAAAAGAGAAGGGTCGCGGAATAACCACTCGGGCAGCGCGGAGGCACAACCCACCAAGGAGACTTTGATGTCCGGCGTGTCAATGCGACAGATGCTGGAAGCGGGCGTCCATTTCGGACACCAGACCCGCTTCTGGAACCCGAAGATGGCTCCGTTCATTTTCGGCGAACGAAACAAGATTCACATCATCAACCTCGAGAAGACGCAGCCCATGTACCAGGAGGCCGCGAACTTCGTGAAGAACGTCGTGGGCGATGGCGGCAGGGTGCTGTTCGTCGGAACGAAGCGTTCCGCGCGCGAAGCCATCGAGAGGGAAGCCAGGCGCTGCGAGATGCCGTACGTGAACCAGCGCTGGCTGGGCGGCATGCTCACCAATTTCAAGACGATCCGTCAGTCGATCAAGCGGCTCTCGGAGCTCACCGAGATGTCCGAGAACGGCACGCTCGGCAAGCGCGGCAAGAAAGAAGCCACGATGATGCGCCGCGAGATGGAGAAGCTCGAGAAGAGCCTCGGCGGCATCAAGAAGATGGAGTCGCCCCCGGACGTCATCTTCATCATCGACGTGGGCCACGAAGACATCGCGATCCACGAGGCGAAGAAGCTCGGCATCCCGGTCGTCGCGGTGGTGGATACCAACTGCGCGCCTGACAACGTCGACTACGTGATCCCGGGCAACGACGATGCGATGCGCGCCATCGCGCTGTATACGGCGGGCATCGCCGATGCGGTCATCGACGGTCGTTCGCAGGCCCCGGCCGTGGTCGTCGGTGAAGACGAATTCGTCGAGCTCGATGAAAACGGCGTGCCGCGCAAGAAGAGCGCGCGAAGCGCGCCGCAGAAGGCGCCCGCGCCCGCGCGCGGTCGGCGCCCGGCCAGCGCCACCAATCGTGGTCGCCGCCCTGCGGTCGCGAGCGTCGCCGCCGAGCCGGAAGACGGCATCGATGCCACGTCGTTCACCGATACCGGCGAGGCGGCTCCGCGCAGCGCGACGGCGAGCGCCGGCCGCTCACGCACCGGCACGGGCAACCCGCCCGGACGCGGTCGTGGCGGACCGCGCCGCGGCTGATCCGGCCGGCAATGCACTAACTACTGAGGTCGAGAGATGACAATCACTGCAGAAGCGGTCAAGCAGCTTCGTGAACGCACCGGCGCCGGCATGATGGAATGCAAGAAGGCGCTGGTGGAGACCAACGGCGACCTCGATGCGGCCGCCGAGAACATGCGCAAGGCGGGCCTCGCGAAGGCCGACAAGAAGGCCTCGCGCATCGCGGCCGAAGGTGTCGTGGTCGTGGAGAAGTCCGGCGACGGCAAGACGGGCGTGCTGGTCGAAGTGAACAGCGAGACCGACTTCGTGGCGCGTGGCGACGAGTTCCGCGGCTTCGCCGTGGAAGTGGCCAGGTCCGCGCTCGCGGCCGGCGCGGCCGACGTCGATGCGGTGAACTCGCTCGAACTCGCGACCGGCGAGACCGTGGACGAGAAGCGTCGCGCGCTGATCGCGAAGATCGGCGAGAACCTGACCGTGCGCCGCGTGACGCTCGTGAAGGCGCCGACCGTCGTCGGCTCCTACGTGCACACCGACAGCAAGAAGGCGGCGCTCGTCGCGCTCGAGGGCGGCGATGCCGAACTCGCGCGCGACCTGGCCATGCAGGTGGTTGCCTCGAGCCCGCGTTACAACACGCCGGCCGATGCGCCCGCCGACATGGTCGCGAAGGAGCGCGAGATCGCGACCGAGCAGGTCAACAACGACCCCGCCAATGCCAAGAAGCCCGCCGAGATCAAGGCGAAGATCATCGACGGTCGCGTGCGCAAGGCAGTCGACGAGTTCGCTCTCTCGCAGCAGGCCTTCGTGAAGGACGGCGATCTCACGATCGACAAGCTTCTGCAGAAAAACAAGGCGAAGGTGCTCGGCTTCGAGCGCTTCGAAGTCGGCGCCGGCATCGAAAAGAAGCAGGGCGACTTCGCGAACGAAGTGATGGAGCAGGTCAAGGCGGCTCAGACCAAGACCGACCCGCCGAAGACCACGCACTGAGGCACACCGAAAACCCCGCGCTCAGCGGGGTTTTCTTTATGGCAAAGTGCCGCAGCCGGCCGACAGGGGACAGGTTCCATGGGGAAATGCACGAAATGACCGGGGCTAAGTACAAACGCATTCTCGTCAAACTCTCGGGCGAGGCGCTGCTCGGGACGACCGAGTTCGGCATCGATCCCGCGGTGCTGAAGCGCATCGCCGCCGAACTGCTCGAAATCCAGCAGGCCGGCGTGCAGATCGCCTGCGTCATCGGCGGCGGCAACATCTTTCGCGGCGCCGGGCTCGCGAAGGCGGGACTGGACCGCGCGACCGCCGATCACATGGGCATGCTCGCGACCGTGATGAACGCACTGGCGATGCAGGACGCGATCGAGACCCTCGGCGGCACCGCGCGCGTGCAGAGCGCGATCAGGATCAACCAGGTATGCGAGGACTACATTCGCCGCCGCGCGATGCGCCATCTCGAGAAGGGGCGGATCGTCATCTTCGCGGCCGGCACCGGAAACCCGTATTTCACGACCGACAGCGCCGCGGCGCTGCGCGCCATCGAGATCGAGGCCGACGTGGTGCTCAAGGCGACCAAGGTCAACGGCATCTACGATTCCGACCCGGTGAAGAACCCGGGCGCGAAGCGCTACAAGACGCTCACCTACGACAAGGTGCTCGCGGACCGGCTCAACGTCATGGACGCCACCGCGATCGTCATGTGCCGCGACAATCGCATGCCGCTCACCGTTTTCAATCTCAACAATGCCGGGGACCTGCCGCGCGTCGTGCGTGGCGAGGACATCGGTACTGTCGTGACCAACGACTGAAGCGCCATCGAAACAACAGGGCAGGCAACCAACAGGGTCAACCATGTTAGAAGACATCAAGAAGGACGCCGCCTCGCGCATGGGCAAATGCGTCGAGACCTTTCAGGCCGATCTGAAGAAATTGCGCACGGGCCGCGCGCATCCGTCGCTCATCGAAACGTTGAAGGTGGACTATTACGGCACCGACACGCCCCTCAAGCAGGTCGCCAACATCAGCGTCGAAGACGCGCGCACGCTGGTCGTGTCGCCCTGGGAAAAGAACATGGTGCAGGCCATCGAGAAGGCGATTCACAAGTCCGATCTCGGGCTGAACCCGATGAGCGCGGGTACCGTCATCCGCATTCCGCTGCCGCCGCTCACCGAGGAACGCCGGCGCGACATCACGAAGGTGGTGCGCGCGGACGCGGAGAACGCGCGCGTCGCGGTGCGCAACGTGCGGCGCGACGTGATCAGCGACGTGAAGGAAGCGCTCAAGGAGAAGCTCATCACGCAGGACGACGAGAAAAAGGCGGAAGTCGACATCCAGAAGCTCACCGACAAGTACGTCGCGGACATCGATGCCCAGCTCGCCGCGAAAGAAAAGGAAATCATGCAGGTTTGAGCGGGCCTGCGGATCACGGTGACGCAGTTGGGCGTTCCTAACCACATCGCCATCATCATGGATGGCAACGGACGCTGGGCGGAGGCGCGCGGCTTGCCGCGCCATGCCGGCCACAAGGAAGGCGTGCGTCCCGTGCGCATGTGCGTCGAGGAGTGCGCGCGCCGCGGTATCGGCGCGCTCACGGTGTTCGCGTTCTCGAGCGAGAACTGGCGGCGCCCCACCACCGAGGTGAGTGCGCTGATGCAGCTGTTCTTCGAAGCGATGGAACGCGAGGTCGACGAGCTGCACAAGAACAAGGTGCGCCTGAGATTCATCGGCGACCGGCACACGCTCACCGTCAACCTGCAGTCGCGCATGGCCGCGTGCGAGAAGCTCACGGCCGCGAACGACGGGCTCAAACTACAGGTCGCGGTGAGTTACGGCGGTCGCTGGGACATCGTCCAGGCCGCGCGCAAGCTCGCGGCCGCCGTCGCGAGCGGCGCGCTCAAGACCGACGAGATCGACGAGCAGCGGTTCGCGCGCGAACTCGCGCTCGGCGACGCGCCGGATCCGGATCTGTTCATCCGCACCGGCGGCGACCATCGCATCAGCAATTTCCTGTTGTGGAATCTCGCGTACACCGAGATCCACGTGTGCGACACGTTGTGGCCGGACTTCGACGTCCCGCAGTTCGAAGCGGCGCTCGAATCGTTCGCGGGCCGGGAGCGGCGCTTCGGGCTCACGCGCCAGCAGCTCGCGGAAAAATCGCGCGAGGCGGGTGGCCGTGCTTAGGCAACGCGTGCTCACCGCCATCGCGCTGGTCGCGGTGCTGATGTTCGTCATGCTCGGCCTGCCGCCGATCGCCACCGTGTGGCTCGTCAGCGTGCTGGTCCTGATCGGGGCCTGGGAGTGGGCGGGTTTCCTCGGCGCGGGTAGTTTGAAATCGCGGGCCGTCTTCACGGCCGTGGTGACGGTCACGCTGCTCGCTTGCCTCTATGGATACGTCGCGTATCCGGGTTTCGTCCAGGCCGTGATGACCGTCGCCGTCGCATGGTGGATAGGCGCATTCCTCTGGTTGTGCTTCGCGCCCGGGCGGGTGCCGCCGGCCGCGGCCGCTTTCGCGGGCATCCTCGCGCTGGTCCCGTGCTGGCTCGCGCTCGTCTACCTGACGCTGACCACGGGCAGCACTCGCTGGGTGCTGTTCACGCTGGCTCTCGTGTGGGCGGCGGACACCGGCGCCTTCTTTTTCGGGCGGTGGTTCGGCCGGGTGCCGCTGGCGCCGCGTGTGTCGCCCAAGAAGACCTGGGAAGGCGTGTTCGGCGGCGTCCTCGTGAGCGGGCTCGTGGCCTGGGCCGCGGCGGTGTACGTATTCAATGTGGACATCGCGACGTTCGTCATTCTGTGCGTCGCGGTCGCGACGTTGTCCATCGTCGGCGACCTGACGGAGAGCATGTTGAAGCGCGCGGTCGGTCTCAAGGACAGCGGCACCGTGTTCCCGGGACACGGCGGCATGCTGGATCGCATCGACAGCGTCACGGCGGCCGCGCCGGCGTTGCTGTTCGCGCTGCTGGGCGCGGGAGTCGTCGCGTGAACAACGTCGCGATTCTCGGCTCGACGGGTTCCGTGGGTGAGCACACGCTCGACGTGATCGCGCGTCACCCGGACCGGTTCCGCGTGTTCGCGCTCGGAGCGCATCGCAACGTCGAGAAGCTGGCCGAGCAATGCGCGCGGTTCTCGGTGCCGTACGCCGCGATCGCCGATGTCTCACTGGTTGGACGGCTGCGCGATGCGCTGCGCGCGCGCAAGGCCAACACGCAGGTTCTCGGCGGCGCCGATGGGCTCAAGGAGATCGCGGGCCATCCCGAAGTGCACAGCGTGATGGCCGCGATCGTCGGCGCGGCGGGGCTGCCCTCGACGCTCGCCGCGGCGCGCGCCGGCAAGCGCCTGTTGCTCGCGAACAAGGAATCGCTCGTCATGGCCGGGCCGCTGCTCATGGAGACCGTGCGCTCGTCCGGCGCGACGCTGCTGCCGATCGACAGCGAACACAACGCGGTCTTCCAATGCCTGCCGCGCGACGCGGTCGCCGGAGTCGCGCCGCCGGGAGTCAAGCGCATCCTGCTGACGGCCTCAGGCGGTCCGTTCGTCGACGCGGATCGCGCGCGACTCGAGAAGGTCACGCCCGATGAAGCCTGCGCGCATCCGAACTGGGTGATGGGCCGCAAGATCTCGGTCGATTCGGCGACCCTCATGAACAAGGGACTGGAGTTCATCGAGGCCTGCCTGTTGTTCGGCGTCACGCCCCAGCAGGTCGAAGTCGTGATTCATCGCGAAAGCATCGTGCATTCCCTGGTCGAGTACGTCGATGGTTCGGTGCTCGCGCAGCTCGGCGCGCCCGACATGCGCACGCCGATCGCCCATGCGCTCGCGTGGCCCGAACGTGTGTCTTCGGGCGTACAATCCCTGGACCTCGTGAAGGTGGGAATGCTGCGTTTCGAGGCGCCGGACCTGCGGCGTTTTCCCGCCCTGGGCCTGGCGCAACAGGCCGCGCAGGAGGGAGGCTCGAGGCCCGCGGCACTCAATGCGGCAAACGAAGTGGCCGTTTCGGCGTTCCTCGAGGGGGGATTGAACTTTGCGCGAATTCCGGCGGTCATTGAGTCGGTAATGGCGGCTACCACGGGCGGCGAAATCCGCGATATTGCCGACGTGCTCGCGGCGGACGCCGAAGCGCGGGAACGCGCATCCGCTTTCATCCGGCCCCGTGCCGTTCACGCATAAAGGGACTTGATGGACATCGGCTGGAAAATCCTCTGGGGGCTGATCGGAATCAGCCTGCTCATCTCGATCCACGAGTTCGGCCATTACTGGGTCGCGCGCAAGCTGGGCTTCAAGGTGATGCGCTTTTCCATCGGCCTCGGCAAACCCATCTGGAAGCGCGTCGGCAAGGCGCCCGATCACGTCGAATTCGTCATCGGCGCGATACCGCTCGGTGGGTACGTGCGCATGCTCGACGAGCGCGATGGCACGGTGTCGCCCGAAGATCTCCCGCGTTCCTTCACGCGCCGTCCCCCATGGGCGCGCATCCTCGTGCTGCTCGCCGGACCCGCGGCGAACCTCATTTTCGCGGTCGCGGTTCTCTGGGGAATGTTGTGGGTGCAGGGCGAAACCAGCGTGAAGCCCGTGGTGGGCGACGTCACGATCGGTTCGCTCGCGGACAATGCGGGACTGCGCAGCAAGGACGTCATCGTCAACATGAACGGGCGCGAGATCGATGATCGCAGCGACGCGTTCATGAGATTGATGTCCGCGGTCAGCGACGACGGCGTGGTGAACTTGCGCGTGCGCGGCGAGAACGGCGCCGAGCGCGACGTCACGCTCGCCGTGGCCGATGAGGACCAACGATTCGAGATGACGAAGCCGGGCAGACTGCCGCGCAGCCTCGGCTTCGATTTCTGGCGACCGGTCGTCCCCACGCTGGTTTACAGCGTGGTGCAGGGCGGGCCCGCGGATCTCGAGGGCATCGTGCCCGGCGACGTCATCGTTGCGCTGGATGGCGAGCCGATGCGCACCTGGGACGAAATGGTCGGTTACGTGCGTGCGCGTCCCGGCCAGGAGTTGCTCGTGCGAGTGCGCCGTGGTACCGAGGAATTTTCGAAGCGGATCACCACGGAGCGTGCCACCGACCGGGGCGAGGAAATCGGCATGCTGCGGATCGGCCGGGCCGACAGCGACGAGTCGTACATTCCCGCCGAATACAAGACCCGGGTCGACCTGGGTCCGATCAGCGCGCTTTCCGCCAGCGTGATCAAGGCCTGGGACATGACGGCCGCGCAGGCCACCTTCTTCTGGCGCATGATCACGCGCAAGGTCTCGACCGATAATCTCACCAGCGTCATCACCATCGCGGACTTCGCGGGCAGGGCGGCGAGCGCCGGCCCGGCCGTTTACCTGCAGATCCTGGTGTTGCTGTCGTTGTCGATCGGGTTCCTCAACCTGCTGCCGATCCCGATACTCGACGGCGGCCAGATAGTCTTCCAGGTCGCGGAATGGATCCGCGGCAGGCCGTTGTCCGAGCGGGTCTATCTGCTCGGCCAGCAGGCGGGGCTGGTCGCCATTGCATTGCTCATGGGCGTGGCGCTGTTCAACGATCTGATCACGTATCTGTTCCCGGGCGCCGGCAAATAACAATTCAGGGGATCAACTTGACGATGAGGTTCGCGAAGTTCTGTGTCGCCAGCTGGATCCTGCTGGCCGCTCCTTTGTATGCCCAGGAGGGGTCGGTGTTCACGGTGGGTGACATCCGCGTGGAAGGCCTCCAGCGCGTCACCGAGGGAACGGTCTACAACTATCTACCGATCAACATCGGCGACACGTTGTCCGCGCAGCGCATCCGCGAAGCGGTGCGCGCGCTGTACGACACGGGCTTCTTCCGCGACGTGG